>JBDSBP010000406.1:0-2902 GCA_039921525.1 Chitinophagaceae bacterium
AGGGTTTGCTCATACCTCATACCTCATACCTCATACCTCATACCCGACACCTCATACCTCACCGAATCACATACACCAGTCGAAGCCCATGTGGTAATCCGGGACTAACCTTAGTAGGATTATAAAAACTACTTTCAAATACATCATTGGGTTGGTAGCAGGCTTGCGGATCATTTTTAACTTCCTGCCATTTTAATCGTACACCAATGCCGGCATATATTTCCATTCGAAGTAACTTATTTTTCATTAAGGCTTTTTGAAACCCACCCTGTATATTAAAGCCAAGCACCTGCTTGCGAAATCGGAACGACTTAAATTCCTGGTAAGAGGGCACGCCATTGACGCAATCCTTATCTACCCAATCAAGCACTTTGTAACTACTGCATTTATACCACACCGTTGACTCCAGGTAAAACTTTCGACTTTCTGAAACATAGTAACGAATGGCTGGCTTAAAAATATATCCACTGGTGCCTTTGTTTTCCCGTAAGTACGTAGAGTAAAAGATATAAGAAAGATCAACCGTTATCGACCAGCGTTGATTTAGTGAATAGGCTATCCCACCGGAAATATTACCATCGAAAACATCCACTAAACCCAGGGGATTAAGGCGAAGCGACAATTTATCTTCATACAATGACGCACGATTTAATTGTGCGGCTACTTTAGTCGTGCAAAAAATAAAAATGATAAAGATCCAGGTAGGTTTCATCATAATATTTTGGCCAGCAATATTGGAGATTTATTATTTGTTATATCGTACATCAGCACACCACCATTGATCCAGCAAATCAATGTGCCCTGGTATGGTATCACATCCACATAGTCACCGTCCTTTATGGTTTTTAATAATACCGGCTGGTAAGCTTTGGTAATATCGAATATCATCAATCCTGATGTGTCACAAACATATAACACATTGTCCTGGTAACCAAGTCCATAAGGTTGAGAAACCGGATAACTAGCTTTCTGTACCGGTTTAGTGATGTCCTTAATATCATAAACGGCAAGGATACTCTGAATACCACCGCAAGGGCCATTTGTGCGAAGCGTTGCAAAGGCCACGGTATCTTTAGCCACAACCGGGTCGCAACGACGCAATACGTCAGGGGAAATTGCCTGACTAAGCTTTTGAGGATTCGCCGGGTCGCTTATGGAAAATATATGCACCACGCTGGTAGAACCTATGAACAGTTTATCTTTAAAAGGAAAAATTGTTTCAATTTCAAACCCTATATTAACCGTATTTTTTAGCAGCGGTTCAGCAGGATTAACTACATCATAAATTGAAAGCTTTTGCGCATCTACGGTATACAGGTAATTTCCTACAATTGCGAATCTTGCCAACGAACCTCCCTGGCCCGTTGGAGCACTATACTTGAGTGAAGCAGCATCTTTGGTACATTGTAAGAAACTGATACTGATTAGAATCAGGACAAAAATTATCTTTTTCATAATAATAAGTTAGGGGGCTAGCGCCTGCATTTTGGTTCAGTTAATAATCTTTTTTCCCAGTTAACCACTATTCCTTTGGAAGGATCGGGGCATTCGAAAGATGCGTTAGGTATAGGTGGATACTTCTGGTCAACAGCGGGAAACACATTTTGTATTCTTTTTACCAACTTTGGTTTAGCAACATCACTGATATCGAACACCACCAGGTCGTTTAGGTTATTTGAATAGAGATAAGTACCTTTTACCGCAATCTCGTTGCTGAAAGGCATTTTTATAAATCCTATTTTTTCGGGATGACTTCGATTCGTATTATTAATAATGTGAATGCCTTTGTTTACGTCGTTTTGAAAGATATAATTTCCAATTGCGTAGATCTTACCAGCCTTTTCTGTTTGACGGGCGGTTGTCTCAAAAGTTATCACATTCACATCTGCCGCGGATGCATACACAGGCGAATAACCTTCTACCTGGCCAGATAAACTGGATACCCGGTCTTGAGTGCATGACAGTAAAATAAGGGGGAACAATAATGGAAAGAGCTTTCTCATATAGCGGGGTTTGGCTAAATGACAGGGCAATTCAAAAGAATGATGCATTTATAAAATGTAATGACGCATAAATGACAAAAATGCATCTATGAAAAAATATCTAATTGCTTATGGGAAAATAATACTTAGTAACTTAATACAAAAATTGCATGCCAGAGTCAACCCATCGACACAAACATAAACATCCTGTTCATCATGATACTACGCATATTCCGCCAGTTAAGCATGCCCGTAAACGCAGCGCCGCCCTTTTGATGGCCATTTTTATTGGTTTCCTGGGGCTCACTATCGGCGCACTTGCCAGCGGAATGAATTATTCATGGATGATAGCAAGCACCACAGTGGGTGCGGTTGCCGGGGCACTGATAGGCTATGGAGTTGATAAGAGCCTTGGGAAGAAGGTGTGAGTGTTTGGCGATCAGCAATCGGCTATCGGCTGTCAGCCATCGGCTATCAGCAATCGGCTATCAGCAATCGGCTATCAGCTTTCAGCTAAGAAAAAAATAAAATAGCATGTTTTTATTTCCATTGTATTTGCTCTGTAACCTGTGGCACTTATTTATAATGTTTTTATAATTTTAAATATCTTTGTAAGGTAACTTTAGCCGATAGCCGATAGCCGATAGCCGATAGCCGATAGCCGATAGCCGATAGCCGATAGCCGCACTCACGCCTGCTCACCGCAAACTCACCTTCAACACATACATATCCGCCGTAACATAAAGTGTTTTTTCATCGTCGGCGAAAGCGCAATTGGAGGTTAAACTATTGATCTTGATTTTCCCCAGCACCTTTCCAGACTTATTAAAAATCCAAACTCCTCCCGGGCCTGTGGCGAATATATTACCGTTGCGGTCAATTTTTAAACCATCGGGCATTCCTTTATCTATTTTAGATTC
>JBDSBP010000407.1:0-34860 GCA_039921525.1 Chitinophagaceae bacterium
CGGGCTTGCCCCCGCCCTGACTGCAGACGGAAACTGCCAGTTATGGGGAAATGTCAACAAAATGCTACACGTATCTGGTGCAACAGGGCGGGGGCAAGCCCTGCCCCTACAAACGCCTTTCCCTTAAAAGGATATGGAATTGTAGGATAATTATGAATAAAGAGCTTCTTGCTGATAGCTGATATCTGATAGCCGATAGCTAATTACATTCACGCTGAAGCTGTTTTTCGATTTCTCCTTTTATCTCAAGAAAAACATTTTGATTTTGTTCTGCATCAAGCTGTCGGGTTAAAATAATACAGGCATACTTGCGGCATCTGTCTATGTACGGCCAGGTGCCGGTAACCCCCGGGCAACTGATCACCATGCTTTTGCCATTTTTATCAGACTCCTCTACCCATACACCCAAGCCGTATGTAAAACCCTTGGCAAATTTGGGGATACCTTTAACAGGTAATGAACTAAACGCCACTTTTTCCATCTCATCAATAGCTTCCTTACTCAAAATCTTTTTTCCATTTACTTCCCCGCTATTCAATAACATCGTCATGAATCGTATGTAATCTCCCGCCGTAGACACGGCTCCTGTGGCGGGATCTTCTGCGCCCCTGTCAGTAAGAAAGCTGGTTTTTTTCATGCCAACAGGTTTTGTAATTCTTTCCTGCATTAATTTGGAAAAGGTCTTCTTTTTTGCGATCACTTCTAAAACTCGTCCTAGCGTAGTATAAGCAAAGTCACCATAAAAAAATTCCTTGCCGGGCTGGGTAACGATGTTCTTATGGGCAGCGTAATAATTAACTTCCTCTTCCAACGATTCAAATTTCTTTTTCTGTAAAAGTCTTCCCACTTTGCTTTGTTCTGATTCAATGCCGGTAATCTCTGCCATGCAATGCCTGATGGTGATATAGCTTTTGCTATAGGAACCGAACATTGGGATGTATTTAGCCACGGGGTCGTCGAGTGATAATTCTTTATTATCAACAAAGGTCATAACCAGGGCGGCGGTAAGCCATTTACTGCTCGTTCCGATGGGTTGAGGCGTTTCCATTTTAAAGTCTTCCCCAATTTCACTCTTGTAAATAATCTTGCCGTCTTTAGCAACCAGGGTTACCAGTTTTCCTCCCAATGCCTTTTTGTTGGTTTCAAGTATCTGGTCAATGGAGGTAAAATTATACGGCGAGGGCGTTACCAGCTTGGCGGCCGCAGACTGTTTGGTAGTAGCTGGCTGTTGGCCGACTGCGGCCTGTAAGAATAGCATAAACGCCATTAACAGACTGCAATTCAAACATGTTATACATGCTTTGAATGACATAATTACCTGAAATCTCTTCTGGATACGAATTTGCAGCATTTTCTGAAATTTTGAGATGTTGTAACGCCTTGGAAATCTAAATTATGAATTTGTACGATCTTTAAAGCCCCCTGTTTTAGATTTGTACAAACGTTCACAATATCAGCATCCGGGATAGTCAGCTAAATCCTAACGAAAAACTCAATTATAACAATTATGAATCTAAATAATTTTACCATTAAATCGCAGGAAGCCATTCAACAGGCTCAGCAATTAGCGTTTAATAACCAGAATCCTACCATTGAAACGGAACATTTATTAAAAGCTTTATTGAAAGAAGAAGACAGCCCCATTGAATACCTGCTGAAGAAAAATAATGTTAACATCAATTTTGTCGTGACCAAATTAGATGAAAGCATTAATAAACTCCCTAAAGTGCAAGGAGGCGAACCCGCGCAGGCTATTAGCCGTGACATGAATAATGTGATATTGAGGGCCACAGCAGTGCTTAAAACATTTAAAGATGAGTTTGTAAGTGTAGAACACCTGGTGCTGGCGCTTTTGCAGGGTACCGATAATACCGCCAAGCTTTTAAAAGATGCGGGCCTCAACGAAAAGGATTTGATTGCCGCTATTAAAGAACTTAAAAAAGGTTCCACCATCTCTTCGCAAACGTCCGAAACACAATTTAATGCCCTGAATAAATACGGCAAAAATTTAAATGAACTTGCAAGAGCTGGTAAATTAGATCCCGTGATCGGTCGTGATGAGGAAATACGCAGAACACTCCACATTCTTTCCCGGCGAAATAAAAATAATCCGATCCTCGTAGGCGAACCCGGTGTTGGTAAAACGGCTATTGCTGAAGGACTGGCGCACCGTATTGTAAATGGCGATGTACCGGAAAACCTGAAATCAAAAATTATTTATGCACTGGATATGGGGCTCTTGATTGCCGGAGCTAAATACAAAGGTGAGTTTGAAGAACGCTTGAAAAGTGTGATCAAAGAAGTTACCGGCAGCGACGGAGAGATCATTTTATTTATAGACGAGATCCATACGCTCGTAGGAGCTGGCGGTGGCGACGGTGCTATGGATGCCGCCAATATTTTAAAACCCGCCCTTGCAAGGGGAGAGTTAAGGGCAGTGGGCGCCACTACCTTAAATGAATACCAGAAATTTTTTGAGAAAGATAAGGCGTTGGAACGTCGTTTCCAAAAAGTAATTATCGATGAACCGAATGAAGAAGACGCCATTTCTATTTTACGTGGCTTGAAAGACAGGTATGAAAGCTACCATCATGTTCGTATCAAGGATGAAGCTATCATAGCAGCGGTGGAATTATCGCATCGGTACATCACCGACCGTTTTTTACCGGATAAGGCCATTGACCTGATTGATGAAAGCGCCGCCAAACTTCGGCTGGAGATGAATAGTATGCCGGAAGAGCTGGATGAACTGGATAGAAGAATCCGCCATCTTGAAATTGAACGGGAAGCTATAAAGCGGGAGAGTGATGAATCTACTTTAAAAGAATTGAGCACCGAGATCGCAAACCTCACTGTTGAACGGGATACGTTTAAAGCGAAATGGCAACAGGAAAAAGAAATCGTTGAGAAGATACAAAATGCCAAGGCCGAAATTGAAAATCTCAAGCTGGGCGCTGAAAAAGCAGAACGGGAAGGAAACTACGGACTGGTAGCGGAAATAAGATATGGAAAGATCAAAGAGCAGGAAAAAGTGGTGGAATCGTATACCAGGGAGCTTGATCTTCACAGCGAAAAGCGTTTATTAAAGGAAGAAGTGGATGCGGAAGATATTGCCGAAAACGTGGCTAAAACAACCGGCATTCCTGTAAGTAAAATGATGCAGAGCGAAAAAGATAAATTGCTAAGCCTTGAACAGGAATTGCATAAACGCGTGGTAGGCCAGGATGAAGCTATTGAAGCGGTGGCTGATGCCATCAGGCGAAGCCGGGCCGGCCTGCAGGATCCTAAAAGGCCCATTGGCTCCTTTATTTTCCTGGGAACTACCGGCGTAGGTAAAACCGAACTCGCAAAGGCTTTGGCTGATTACCTGTTCGATGATGACGGCATGATGACCAGGATCGACATGAGTGAATACCAGGAAAAACACACTGTCAGCCGACTGATTGGTGCGCCTCCCGGGTACATAGGGTACGATGAGGGTGGTCAGCTTACAGAAGCCGTTCGCAGGAAACCATATAGCGTGGTGTTGCTGGATGAAATAGAAAAGGCCCATCCCGATGTGTTCAATATCCTCTTACAGGTTTTGGATGATGGACGATTAACTGATAACAAAGGACGCGTGGTGAATTTCAAGAACACGATCATTATCATGACAAGCAATATTGGAAGTCATATCATCCAGGCGAATTTTGAAGATGTGAACGAAAAGAATAAAGAAGAAGTAGTAGACAAGACCAAGTTAGAAGTAATAGATCTCTTGCGTCAGACCATACGCCCGGAATTTTTAAACCGTATCGATGAAGTGATCATGTTCCAGCCATTACTGAAAAAAGAGATCAAGGGAATCATCAAAATTCAATTGGAAAACCTGAAACAGTTGGTGGCGAAAAATGGCATCCGGTTAGAATTCAGCGAATACGCCATCGATTACCTTGCGGAGAACGGATTTGACGCACAGCTTGGTGCAAGGCCTCTTAAAAGACTGGTTCAAAAAGAAATTGTAAACCAGTTGAGTAAAAAAATTCTCGCCGGAAGTATTGATAAATCTCAACCGGTTCTGGTTGATGTCTTTGATGGTTTAGTGGTATTTCGTAACGAGGCACATGAAACCGTAAAAACATGAGCTAAAATCCATACAGCCTACACCGGATTGAACTAAAATTTATTTGAGCTGTTATAGTAAGAAGGTGGAGATGAAGGTAACTTTATTTACACGATTGATGCCATCCTTTAATATGGGATGGCATTATTTTTTTATACTGGTGAGTAATGAAAGGGTGGATATTAGTGGAGGAAATTATATGTCAGTAAAATCAAAAAATAATAATGAAATAATCCTATCCAAAACTATTTGGTTAGGTCAGGTTGATGCGCCGGTAGCCCTGGTAGAGTTCGGCGATTATCAAAGTGAGGGATGCGCCAAAGCGCATGAGGTAATAAAACAATTACTACCTATTTTCGAAGGGAAGATAAAATTCAATTTTCGGCATTTTCCATTATCGCAGGTGCACCAGTTCGCAATGAAAGCGGCCGAAGCAGCTGTAGCAGCAGCCCGCGATGGTAAGTTCTGGGAAATGCATGATATCCTTTTTGAGAATCGTCGTCAACTGGGAACGATCAGTCTCAAAAGCTATGCAAGGGAAATCGGGATTACGGATAAGCGTTTTTTGGATAATCTCGTTAATTCCGTTTATAGCTGGCAGGTGAGAGACGACCTTATAGAAGGTTTACAACAAGGCGTAAGGGATGTTCCCACATTTTTTATCAACGGCGAAAAGTTTTGCCAGGAGCCGACTGTGAGCAACTTTAAAAAAGCGATACAACAAGTATTGCAATCGGATGAGTATTAGGATCCATGCATTCGTTGCTCCGCCAAACCTATAAGGTTTGCGTTTTGAAGGCAGGTATTCCTTGTGCAAACCTTATAGGTTAGTTTCTGGCTCCGCATTACGCTCACCCCTTCCGTTCAGTCAACCTAAACCGTTTAAATATAGGTTTTCTGCGCTAAGAAATCAAACCTAATAGGTTTAAACCTGCCATAGCAATTTCTTAATCCCCGTCAGGGGATTTTAACGTTAAAACACCCTTTATAAAAAGTAGTTCGTGGTTATTTTTGACTGAAACCGGGCGGGGTTTTTAAAACAAAGGAGGTTTATAACCCGCCGGGTCTTTTTTGTGGCATGACAAATAAACTCACCATAATCTTCCTGGCTGTTTTGCTTTTATGTTATTACCAGGTAGCAGCGCTCCAGAAAAAATGGGCCGGCCCTGTTGCCGGTGATTGGGAAAACGCCTCTAACTGGCAACCAACAGGCATTCCAACAGATACAGACGATATTATCCTGGATAATAGTATTCAGAAAAACAGTTATGTAATAGTATTACCTGTTACCACCGTGAATGTTTATACGCTATTGATAGAACCAACAGATGGGTATGAAATCGAATTGAACCTTCCGGCGTCCAACAAAAGCAGCCCTGGGTTTATTGTTAATGAAACAGGAAATAGCTTTAACATTAAAAAGGGAGGAATTTTTATAAATTCATCGGGACTTACTGCCGGGTCGTCTATCCAGTTAAACGGGTTGCTTTCCATATACAATGAAGGTAGGTATATTCATAATTCACGATCCTCTCATGCCACAGATGTTGTTGCGAAATTATCTGTAGCAGCAGGCACTGAAAAGGGCATTTTTGAATTTGACGTTCCGGGCGGTTCATATCCAATTTCCTTTAGCGGCCGTGTTTACGGAACATTAATCTTATCGTCGGCCGCCTCCGGCAGTTCACAAACCTATAATGCTTCCGGTTCCAACCCGGCAATAATAAATGGAGGTTTCGAGGTCAACGACGGTGTACAGTTTAATCTCGACCTGACAAAGGATATGATCATCTATGGTGATTATATTCAACGCGGTGGGATTTTTAATGTGGCCAGTCAACCTAATAATAATGTAATAAAAATAAAAGGAAGCGTTTATCAGTCTGGCTCCGGAATTATAACGGAAACATCAGGTGGTTTGCCTGCTTTGGAATTATGTGGAGAAGTGAATCAACAGGTTTCGTTTGCAGGGAATATAGTGAACGATGTGGCTCTGAAGATTAATAATTCTAAAGGTATTATATTAAGTAGTCCGCTAAAACTGTCTTACAAATTGCTGTTAACAGAAGGTACGTTAAAAACTTCTTTATCAAATTTATTAACGATTTCGGATAATGGCATAGCATCTGGCGGTTCTGAAGCTTCCTTTATTGATGGTCCGGTGAAGAAAATTGGTGATGATGATTTTGAATTCCCGGTTGGCAAACAGGGTGATTATGCGCCGGTTAAAATTACAGGATCAGGCGGAGCGGTAACTGATGAATGCCTGGCTGAATATTTTTTAGCTAATCCTGAATTGGCCTTCGGCCCTACCTTCGAAAACCCGCCGGTAGTAAGAATTAGTAAATTGGAATATTGGTCCGTGGAGAGACTGTCAGGCTCCTCCTCAAAAAATATAAGTGTGTTTGTGGGGAAATATAGTAATGCTACAGATCTTGCAAAATTGGTATTGGTAAGATGGGATGCCGGAAATCACATCTGGAAAAATGAAGGCAATACTTTTTATTTGGGAATTGCAATAGGCACTATTACAAGTAATGATGTAAGCAGCTTTGGCGCTTTTACGATAGGTAGCACGGTTCAGAGCCAGAATCCACTACCTGTACCAGTTATCGGACCCGGGCCCCTACGAATTCAGGATAGCGTTTCACGTGCCGCTCCGTTTATTAAAATTTTTCCTTCTGTCGTTAGAGATCAACTGTTTCTCCGGGTGGTTGCCCGCAAAAAGGAATTGATGCGAGTGGTGATTACCGATGTAAATGGGAGAACAATTATGGTATTGAATTTTACGGTGGTCGATGGATTAAATACTATTCCGGTTCAATTGAGTACTTTAACTAACGGCATTTATTTTATAACGCTTTATAGTAATAGTGGAATGTATGGAAGTACATGTTTTGTGAAAAGATAAGTGAAATACGGGTAGCTTCCTTACCTGGGTTATGAGAAGCTTTAGAGAACTTTTTTACACGGAGATGCACGGAGAGAAGAAACACGGAGATACACGGAGAGAAGAAACGTTCCGTGTATCTCTGTGTTTCTTCTCTTCGTACCCTCCTTGTTAACTTTTTTCAGCTTAGAATCGATCCCATTACAATCCAAAATCCCTCTTAATAACCTGAACCGTTTTCCTGAATTTTTTTAACGATTCTTTTTCCTGCTTAATAAATGAATTGTCTTCCAGTTTACCCATCACAATATCCATTTCTTCCTGGCTGTTATATACCATTTTCCGGAATGAGTTGTTGTAATCTTTTGCACGTGAGTTGAAAATACTTTTGCAAATCCATTCTTTTGTTTTAAGTCCTTTGCCCAATAGATCACTCAGGATAACAGCGCCATCTCTTTTCCAGTTACCAGGTGATACTTGCTGGAGGGCTGCCAATGCATGTAATAGTTTTTGATAGGAATATTGTTCACCCTGGCTTTCATAAAAATCGTGTACATCTTCCCACCGCTTTACCTTCCCGGTATGAATTTGATGGATAAGTTTTTTAAATTCAGATTGCATGATAAGCTGTCCTCCCAAATTCACCCATTCTGATAACACCAATTTGGCAGGAATGACGGAGATCAAATCTTCCAGTTTTTTTATATTATTTGAATGAATATAATTTATTAATTGCGTGAATGCATAATAATGAATAAGGTCTTTAAAAACAGGATAACATTTCAGTACTTTAATGAGTACAACCTTCCGACGAGAGTTTTCAAGACCATTGGCAAGTATTTCAAGCTCGTTTACCAGTGGGTTATTTTCTTCCAGTAATTTTTCACCCGCTTCTATTAATTGTTTCTCCGTTAACGTGACTGCTTTGCCCTGCTGTTTGTAAAAAGCAATGCCTGTGTACTTTTTAAATAGCCCTAAAGAAACTAAAATCTCGTTGATACTATCTGGCGCCAGGAAGTCGAATTCAAGATATTGTGTTTTTTCTATGCGACTGTCCCGATCCACATACTTCCACGCATTACGTGCTAACGCATACATATTATACATAAACCAGTAGCCTGGCATAATTACCAGGCGGTCCTTGCTTACATCATTACTTATAAGGCAAAAAGGAATTGGAATATTTAATTCTACCGGGAAATCTCCTTTAGCCAGGATAGTGAAAGAAGCAAATTTAGAATTGTGTTTTAAACTCACACATAAGCCTGGCCAGAAACCCCGGCCTGCTATTAATTCTCCATCTGCGCTTCTTGAATTATGATTAGAGCCTATGGTAGCGCCTGCCGCCATATTGCTTTGCCCCAAAACGAGCGCGGCGCAAAGAAAGGAGTTATTATGATGTTGTTCATGCGCAGGAAAAATCAATGAGTTCAAAACCTCGCAGCATGATATGGTTGCATTGTTACCAAGGTATGAATTGATCAGTCGTGCCCCATATTTAAGTTGTGAATGCGAAGCCATCACAAAACGCACGGCTTTAACACCATAAAAGATCTTGCACCCATAACCAACGATGCCATTTACTATTTCGCAACCTTCACCAATTTGTGATTTGGCGTCGGCAGATGAATTTATTGTAAGATTTTTTAATTTATTGGCACCTTTCAAATAGGCGTCACTACCGATCCATACATCTTTTAAAATTTTACAGTTTTTAATTACCGTCCTGTCACCAATCTTACCATAGTATCCACGCTGTTGATCAAATTTGTGTTGTGTAAATTCTTTTAATTTATTCTGTAGTATTTCATCTTCTCTGAACCTGCTCCATAAAAAAGCATCGCCCGGTAACATGCCATTAAAGGGAATGATTTTTCTGCCGCCATTTTCATTACAGATCTCTAACCAGATCCTGTTTTTCTCCTGTTCTCCTTCTTTAATAATACCGTTACCGAATTTAGCATAGTCAGTAGTAGACACTTCATGAACGTTCACGATGATCACATCGTTGCCAATAATATAGTGTGATATATAATCTACGTTATCGATGATCACATTATCTCCCAGGTCGCAACTGATGATCTTGCTGTTATATAAACCAACGGGAAGGCGGAGGTTATTAAATTCAAGGAAGTAGGGTTCCAGTTTGCCAATTCGGTTCAAACCATAAAACTTGCAATTTTTAACCAGTTCTGGGTTAAAAGCTTCTGAAACAAGAATATTATTCCAGTCATCAGACGTATTCCGGTTACGCACCAACACTTCAATTTCGAAAGCCGAGAGCTTCCTGTATTGAATACCGTTACGATTTTGCAGGTTACGTAAATGATATTCATCCTTGCCCTTTGGCAAATATTCGGCAGGTATAAAATCATAGCCGAGCACATGCATGGGTTTTCTGAGGATGATGTTCACGTAGATTAATTATTAATTGTTAATTATTAATTGTTAATTATTAAAGAGTAATTATTGCTCTTGATTATAAAGGTTATGCTACATAGATGTGATGATACCTTTTGAAACCAATTAATAATTTATAAATAACAATTAATAAAGTATTGTTCCTGACTAAAAAAGTTGTTACTAACATAGATCTAATGATACCTTTTGAACCAATTAACCATTAACCATTATCACTCCACTGTCACCGATTTTGCCAGGTTCCTAGGTTTATCAACATCCAGGCCTTTTGCCAGGCCAATATAATAGCTCAAAAGTTGCAGCGGAATAACGCTTAACATCGGTGCTACAATCTCATCTGCATCGGGTACTATCATAACGTCATCGGCCATATTGGTGATCACTTCATCGCCTTCACTGATTACAGCAATCACAATACCTTTCCTGGCTTTTATTTCCTGCATATTGCTGATGATTTTGTCATGATAAGCATCTTTCGTTGCCACAAAAACAACCGGCAGGTTTTCATCAACCAGTGCAATAGGGCCATGCTTCATTTCTGCTGCAGGATAGCCTTCGGCATGGACATAAGAAATTTCTTTTAGTTTCAAAGCGCCTTCCAGGGCAATAGGAAAATTATAACCCCGGCCCAGGTATAGGAAGTCCCTGGCATCTTTATATTTCTCCGCTATCTGCCTGATCTTTTCGCTGCTTCTAAGCACGGTAGTTACTTTGTCGGGAATTTCATGCAACTCGTTTAACAGGTGCAGAAAGCGCACCTGGTCAATGGTTCTCTTCTCAAAAGCGAGTTTTAATGCCACCATGGTAAGTACCACGAGTTGCGCGGTAAATGCTTTAGTACTGGCAACGCCTATTTCTGGTCCTGCATGGGTATATGCACCCGCATGAGAGGTTCTGGCAATAGAAGATCCTACCACGTTCAATATGCCAAAAATGATGGCACCCTGTTCCTTCGCTTTCGCAATGGCCACCAGGGTATCGGCTGTTTCCCCGCTTTGTGAAATAGCAATGATCACATCGCCTTTATGAACGATAGGATTACGATACCGGAATTCAGATGCATACTCCACTTCTACGGGAACGCGGCACAATTCTTCAATGATGTATTCCGCCACCAAACCTGCGTGCCAGCTCGTTCCGCAGGCAATGATCAGTATGCGCTTAGCCGTTTTTAATTGCTCCATATATTTCTCCACGCCGCTCATGGTGATCGTTCCTGAAACTGCGTCTAGTCGGCCCCGTAAGCAATCGTAGATGGTGCTTGATTGCTCAAATATTTCTTTCAGCATAAAATGTTCGTAACCGCCTTTTTCAATAGCCGCCAATTCAAGATCCAGTTTCTGAATAAAGGGTGTGATTTTTTCATTGCCCAGGTTTTTCAGAATAAGTTCTTCGCGCCTGATAATCGCCAGTTCATAATCATTCACATATACTACTTCTTTGGTGTATTCTATGATAGGTGATGCATCCGATGCCAGGAAGTGTTCTCCTTTGCCAACGCCAATTACAAGTGGACTGCCCTTGCGCGCGGCAATTAATGTATCCGGGTTGTCTTCATCCAGCAGTATGATTACGTAAGCGCCAACCACTCTTTTTAGGGCAATACGAACGGCTTCTTCCAGGCCGCAATGATTGTTAATTTGTATGTCCTCGATAAAATTCAGCAACACTTCCGTATCGGTATCACTCTTAAATTCGTACCCCTTTTTTTGAAGGTCCGTTTTTAACACCGCGTAATTCTCAATGATGCCATTATGGATCATGGCAAGTTTGCCATTGGCAGACCGGTGAGGATGCGCGTTACGATCACTCGGCTCGCCATGAGTGGCCCAACGTGTATGCCCGATTCCTATATTCGCGTGTAGGTGTACGCCAACCAGGCTTTCCTCTAATCCGGCCACTCTCCCTTTTTTCTTGTAAACTTTTAGACCGCCGTTGATCAAGGCAACCCCGGCGCTATCATAGCCCCTGTACTCCAATCGTTTAAGCCCTTTGAGAATAACAGGATATGCTTCTCTATGGCCAATGTAAGCAACTATTCCACACATAATGAAGGGTTAGTTTAGTACAAATATCTCCTATTTACACGTATAAAGAACGTTGGGAAATACTATCGGTTTAACCTACGTGCAAACTTGTAAACCACTTTCAAACGAAAGGTTTATAATAGTATACCCTCGAGAAAAAAGTAAGCCACGCTAAAATATATTATCAAACCCGTTACATCTACCAGTGTGGCCACGAAGGGTGCGGATGAAACAGCCGGATCGGCGCCAAGTTTTTTAAGAATAATGGGTAACATGGATCCACCGATAGTTCCCCACAAAACTACACCTACTAGAGAAAAGCCAACTACTGCGGCTATTAATAAATAGTGGGGGCCATAAACCTGTGGAAATATTTGCGACCATACCATTACCCGTATAAATCCTATTAATCCTAAAACGCTGCCCAGCATTAGCCCTGAAATAATCTCTCTTCGCATCACCCGCCACCAGTCTGCAATATACAACTCGCCAACTGCCATAGCCTGTATAATAAGAGTGGATGCCTGCGATCCACTGTTACCTCCGCTTGAAATGATCAGCGGAATGAACAAGGCCAGCACAACGGCTTTTTGAATCTCGTCTTCAAAATAACCCATAGCCGTAGCCGTTAGCATTTCACCCAAAAACAGAACAACCAGCCAGGTTATTCTTTTCCTGAAAAGCCGAAATATAGGCATTTCCAGGTAGGGCTCATCCAGCGCTTCCGTACCCCCGATCTTCTGGAGATCTTCGCTAAATTCTTCATTGGCCACCCATAAAATATCATCGATAGTAACAATGCCGAGAAGGATATTATGATTATCTACCACGGGCAGGGCTACCCGATGATTCATTTTAAAAGTCTGGTTGGCAATTTCCTGGTCATCGTTAACATTTAACGTGATAAACCGGTAATCAATAATATCGATCACTTTTTTGTCAGGACTGGCCAGTATCACTTCACGTATACGTATATCATCTATGAATTCACCTTTATCATTCACAACATAAATTACATCAATCGTCTCACTATCTTTACCTACGGAACGAATATGGGCCAGCACTTCCTGCATGGTCCAGTTGGTGTTTACCGTAATATAATCAGGGGTCATTAATCTACCCACGCTGCCTTCCGCGTAACCCAGAAGGGCAAGGGTAATTTTTCTTTCTTTGGGATCCAGTGTTTTGATTAATTCTTTAACTACTTCGCTGGGCAACTCTTCCAGGAAAGCGGTACGGTCATCCGCCGGTAATTCATTTAATAATTCAGCGGAATGAAAGGCAGGTAGTTCCTGGATAATCTTTTTTTGCAGGGAGAAATCGATAATTTTAAAAGCAGCCGCTGCGCGATGGATGCTCATATTGCCAATTATCTGGCTGGCATAATCTTCCAGCTCATAAATAAGTTCGGCGATATCACTAATGTTCTGGTCGTTCAGAAATTCCCTGATCTGAAGTTTATCTTCAGTAGCAATTATCTCTTTAAATTGCTCTTTAATATCCGGTATTTCTAATTCGGGTGGCATTTTTCAAATGTACGATAGAGCAATTACAGTTTGAAGAGATTTTAAGATTGATTATGATATTACCATGTTTAACAATAGCGCCCACGGAAGATATGGGCAGAGGTGTTTTTACTTCCGAAAACCTGGCAAAAGAAACGATTGTTGAAATTGCACCGGTGCTCGTGATGAGTGAGGTAGAAAGACGATTGCTAGACCAGACCCTTCTGCACGATTATATTTTCGAATGGGGTCATGATAATAAGCAATGCTGTATGGCATTGGGATATGTGCCATTATACAATCACTCCTATAAAAGTAATTGTGAATATGAAATGGATTTTGATGATGGTATTATACGCATAAAAACCGTACGTTTCATTAAAAAAGGGGAGGAGCTGTTTATTAATTATAACGGTGATTGGAATGACAGCAAGCCGCTATGGTTTGAAGCTAAATAGGTGGTGTGGAGGAAGGGCTATCAGCAATCGGCTATCAGCTATCAGCATTGATGCACCTACTTCTCGAATTAGATATATATCTTGATACCTATTCTGGTTGATAACCTGTATTAAAGCCGATAGCCGATAGCTGATACCCGATAGCTATCCTCACGCCTACTTCCCCACCGTAACACCCAGCACTCCACTGGCACTCAATTGAAACAGCAGGTTATCTTTTTTTATAACCAGGCCCGTAAGTTTTATTTGCCGGGTGTTTCCTTTGGTAGAGATAGCAGGTGTTATATTTCGGTTAAAAGCGCTATCCAGCGTTGTTTTATTCGATCGGTATAAGTCGCCTGTTTTAATAACCGCTTTTTCGCGAATGCTTTGGAGGATCTTTTGATTGAAAAGCGTTTTCCCCAGGGTCAATACAAAATCCCGGGACCGCAAAGAATAATCAAGGTCGGGGATGGAGATCACCTGGTTAATGGTATCAAGGATAGGTTTGCCAGTCAAATACAATGTACCGCTTTTACTGCCGGAAAAATCAAATTTTAATTCCACCCTGTTATAGTCCAATCCCCTGACAGTTATATTTTGAACATAAATTTTTCTTCCTTCAATTTCAAAAGGTTTATTTTTTGCAAACCGGGTTAATAAAGAATCGATAAAGTGATAATCATAGCTGGCGTTCGTGTTGATCAGGAAACCGCTGCTCAGGTTGGCATTGTTGAGTGGTGGAAGGAAGGTTGTAACGGCATGATTAATACTATCGGAAGTTAATTCCGGAAAGCAGGAGAAGCCGGCCGTAAAATAAATGGTGTCACGGGTATAATTTATAGATCCAATATGAATGGCTGATGGATTTATTTTGATATGCCCATAGGTGCTCAAAGGAATTTTCTTTCCCACCAGCACACCAATCTTTTTGATCAACGGTTCATAATTGATACCTGCAATGGTTTGATCTAATGACGCAGCAAACGCATTCACCGATGACCGGATGCTATCTGTTACAAGGTCAGTAATGTCTGTATTGAGAAGGGTTACAATACATTTATCCATGGCAGTGATCTTGTCGACACCTGAATGTGATCTTAACGTGTAGTTTGGTTGAAAACTAAATACCGACCCAATATTAATCTCTACCCTTCGCATAGATTCCGGACTAAATCCGCAACTGCCGGTGACCCAGGGAGATACCTGCTTCCCAAAAGCACACACAGTTTTACTTCCGGCCAGCTGGTAGTTACCTACCATGGTGATTACTGCTTTATTATTCACGCAGGAAAAACGAAAGCCGGAACGAACGAACCGGTATTTATAACGGAAATCACAGGCTGATAGAAGAAAGTCTGGCCAGCCGGCCGAAGTGAATTGCAAAGGTGTTTCGGCTTCAGCCTGCGCTAAAAATGGTTTTGCATAAATCTTAAAGGGTATGTTTATGATGGATTCCTGTAGCGGAGGTAACCCCTCTATTGAAACAGGAGCCGTTATTTTTTTCGAACTCGAGCATGAAAGGGCAAATGAGAAAACTAAAAGTGCCAATATATATCGATTCATAATATAGGGTTCATGATTTTGGTTCCTGGGGCGGGCATGCCCATACATCTTATGCTATCTGTACTCTCCATACACTTCTCTCAACGTGTCAGCAATTTCTCCCAGCGTGCACTGATTCTCAACTGCCTCAAAAACAGCCGGCATAATGTTCTCATCGCCGGCAGCTCGGTCATTGAGGCCTTGCAAAATAGAATCACATTTGGCAGGGTTTCTTTGCCGCCGTAATAAAATTAACTTCTCGGTCTGCTCCCGCCATATGGAATCATTTACTTCAAAACCAGGCGCCAGATTTATATCGGCCGACTTTAATTTGTTGACATCAATAATAATCTTCTCCCTATTTTCTATCTGTCGGCCGCATTCATAATCATTCCGGGCAATTTGTTCCTGCATAAATCCCTGTTCAATGGCTGAAACACTCCCACCCATGGCATCGATGGCTGCGATTAATTGATTGGCTTTCATCTCAACCTCGTCAGTAAGCACTTCATCATACCTGTTAGTATGAGGAGAGTGACAATCGCCCGCTACCGCCGGCAAAGCCTGCAAGGTCAGCCGCGACATATTGTTCACCGGCTGCTCCCCCTTAAGGGAACTTCCTGCTGGCAGGGTATTAAATCGTAGCATCATCGCTTTTTCATCTGTGGCGCCCAGATCCTTCATCGTCTTTGCCCAAATTCTCCTGGCTGCCTCACCCTTGGCCACTTCTTCAAAAGTATTATTATGTGCATTGAAGAGGAAGGATAAACGTTTGCCAAAAACATTGATGTCCAAACCTCTTCCCATGGCGGCCTGCACATAGGCTTTTCCATTGCTCAGTGCAAAAGCTATTTCCTGAACCGCCGTGCTGCCAGCTTCACGGATATGGTACCCCGAAATACATATGGCATTCCATTTGGGTACCTCCACACTGCACCATTCGAATACATCAGCGATGATTCGTATGGAATGCCTGACGGGATAAATATAAGTTCCTTTCGTTATGTATTCTTCTAATATATCATTCTGAAGAGTGCCGCTAAGTTTTTTTAGATCCGCGCCCTGTATTTTTGCCAACGCTACATAAAATGCCAATAAAATAAATCCGCTGGCGCTGGCCGTCATCGAGGTGGAAACATCTTCCAGTTTAATCCCTTTAAAAAGTGTTTCCATGTCTTTCATTGAATCAATGGCTACACCAGCCTTTCCCACTTCTCCTTCGGCTATATCATGGTCGCTATCATGACCGGTTTGCGTTGGCAGGTCAAATAGTACGCTTAATTCCTTCGTTCCCTTTTCCAGCAACTGATGGTAATGCCTATTAATTTCCTCAGCACTGTAACGCTTTTTGAGATCCATAAACGGTAATTCTTTGGTCTTTTAACGATAAATTGGATTTTGTACTAGATGCATTGGCAATCAGCTGTCAGCTATCAGCTATCAGCCTTCAGCCTTCAGCTTGTATCCTGGTTCATTGTGTAAACATTTCTCTATTTAATGTCAGTTTATTCAGATAGATTGTCAGTTAAAAAAAATAAAGAAATCTTTCAATTAAATTAGCGTTTAAGGTGTTCTTTTAGCTGATAGCTGAAAGCTGATAGCTGATAGCTGAAAGCAAATACGTCAAAACATCCAAACATAACACTACATCAGCTTTTTGGCTTCATGGCTTAATGCTTCAGATACTATTGTATGCAGCGATGCTTTAGGATTTTCCATTAATAATTGCATCAGTCCTTTATTCAATTCAATGCCGCTGGCATTTTCCGGTAAAAAGGATGATACCTGGTTAATGACCAGTATATTCTGTTCTTTTAAATTGTTGATAGCTTCCCATGCTCCGGAGCTCACATAAATTTGCTGGCTGATATTATGTTCAAACTCCTGCTTTATGGTTTGAGTAAGGAGCATTTGCATTTCTTTAGCCGTTAACCCCGTTTGATTAACACGGCTTACGAGGTTTGGCAACGATATCCTGTCGGCCAGTATTACCAGTCGCTCATAGGCCTGGAGCTGAAGTGGCAGCATGGCCTTCCCATTTGTTAATGGCGCGGAGTCCGCTGCAGACCTTTTGTCTTTAAAATAAGCGTATAAATACAAGCCTCCCAGTCCGAACACTATTATTATGGCACATATGACAACGGTGGATACCTCCATAGACAATTGTTATTGAGCAAATTTAACGGCTTCGTTGTTATGGTTTGATTAAATTGTATTGAACCCGGAAGCCTATCTTTTGTTATATGTGTATCAGGGTTGCAGATAATTACCAATTTCATGGTAAATTTGTCTGATAAGATTTAAAAATAAGATATGGTAACAACAATAAGTGCGCCTGTTAGTCTTACTGAACGGGCCGTTCAGCAGGTAAAGAGGCTTTTGAATGAAGATGGATTTGATAATTCGCAGGTTTTACGGGTGGGAGTAAAAGGTGGTGGCTGTTCCGGTATGACATATGTTTTAGGTTTTGACCATAAAACCGATGCCGATGATGAATTTGAATTGGACGGTATTGCCTGTGTTATGAATAAAGCTCATGGTATTTATTTAATGGGTATGGAGATAGACTGGCAGGATGGGTTGAATTCGCGGGGATTTACTTTTACTAATCCTAATGCAAGTAAAACCTGTGGTTGCGGAACGTCGTTTGCCGTGTAAGAAATTATTCGCCTCTCAGGGTGATTTTATTTATAAGAATTGAATTTATTATAACCTCTCTAAAACGCTCTCTATCCCAGGGCATCTCAAATGCGGTTTATCTAAAACCGTTAAAAAAGGCGAAGGCATTTCATGATCGCTACTTGCATCTCAATGTCCTTGACTTTAGAAAATGTTAAATGCCGTTTAGGTTAGGTAATTAGTCAGTTAATAGTGCAACCCTCCCCTCCTTTTTCCTTTAGGAGGGGACGTTCAGGAACGATGCGAAGCACGTGACTGAAAGGGGGGTGGTTGCTGCGGAATGTTGCCTAATGATTTAAATTGCAGTTGGCTGCAACCCGGGTAACCACCCCCGTTACACCATCACTCCACTCGGTTTACTTAAGGTCAACGACTGTAAATTTAATCCCCAAACTTTGGTCGCATAAAAATTTAGTTTACTCATAAACGTAGCTAATATTCAATCAAATATATGTTTTTAAAATATTTAATTGTGATGGGTTGTTAATGGTAATTAAAGCGCTGCCTGTTTAAAAGGATAAAAATTAGTTGACCGTTATCCAAAAACTCATAACTTTGAAAGGGGGGTACATCTTTGATCACAGCCAACGAAATACTATTTTTTTCGACAAAGGGAAACGTCCCTTAAGGCGATTTCCCCATAATTACTGGTCACGTACCTCTTACCGATGAATATGTTATATTTAATATCCAGGATGAAAAATATTATCTGACTCAAAAAGTTATTTTGTTCTATGCAGCTTTTAACCGCATGGAAAACCTCGGTCGCGAAGCATTTTTTTTGGCATACATAACGAGCTGCTTGCTAAGATTCTCCCTGTTCTGCTGTACTTAAATAGTTACCCGACAGGGGCAGGTCATTCTTATGAAGAAATGAATAAATCAAAACTTTAGTAACTTCAGTCAGAATCCTTTAAAATGAAATCAAACTTTTCAGACTTGTCAGAGGACCCCTTGCTGCTGAGAAGAATGGGTGAGGGCTGCGAACATTCTTTTAGAGCCCTTTACGAAAAGTATTGGGAGAGCGCCTATTCTGCCGCATATCAACGTTTGAAAGACGCTGATCAGGCGAAAGATATTATCCAGGAGATATTTACGCATATCTGGTTCAAAAGAGACACCCTTCAAATAGATAATTTGGGAGCTTATTTGCATGTGGCCGTTCGCAACAGGGTTTTCAAACATGTAGGAAAACAAAAATTAACGCATCCCTTCTTTGATCTCCTGGAAACCTTGCCAGCACTGTATTTACAGGCAGACTCGAATTTGCTGACAAAAGAATTCTTCGAAGCTTATCAATCTCTTATAAATACGCTATCACCAAAAAAACAGCTGATATTCCGGCTTCGCTTCCAGGAAGATTTATCAACAAAAGATATTGCTTCACAACTCAGGCTTTCCAGGAAAACGGTACAAAACCAATTGGGTAAAGCCATAGAGTTTCTACGGGTATCCTTATTTTATATGCTCATCCTGCTTTTTAGCCTGCTGTTGGCGCATGGATTTTATGACTGAAAAATAAATCTTTTAGTTGTGGGACATTTTTGGTTTTCCGGGTCATACCTCTGTAACCAATTGTTCTAACCCCCAGCATGGAAAAAGAATATTTTATTGAATTGTTGCATAAATACCTGGAGAAGGAATCAACCATTGAAGAAGATCGCGTTTTAATCAGTTATTATAATTTGTTTCAATCCGAGCCTGATGTGAATACATTGCTTAGTGATGAAAATAAGGAATGGCTGAAAAATCAGATCTATGCTGGTATTCAAGAAAATATAATAAGTAAAGAAAAACGCCGTAGTAAAATAAGGTCGGTAAAAAGTTGGACAACCCGCATAGCGGCTGCCGCTTCCATATTGATCGCCATTGCAGTTTCTGTATTTTATTTTACAGATCAAAGATCATCTCCCCTAAAACCTGTTATAACAAAGACCGAAGAGAAAAAACAAAATCACCTTTTTTATCTTCCCGATGGAAGCCTGGTGATATTAAGTTATGGCAGCAAACTGCAAACAGCACAAACATTTAATCACTCAAATACACGTGACGTTTACCTGGAAGGAGAGGCTTTTTTTGACATCCACCACGATGCCTCCAAACCATTTATAGTTCATACCGGCAAGATGTCGACAACAGTATTGGGTACGGCATTTAATGTGAAAGCTTTCGATAATGATCAGCGGGTTACGGTGACCGTTAGTCGTGGAAAAGTAAAGATCAGCGATTCAGATAAGACATTGGATCTGCTTACACCCAACCAGCAAATAATATATGATAAGAAAAAGGGCGATGCTGTTAAAAACCCGGTTCATGCAGCAGATTATCTGCAATGGAAAGACGAAGAGGACCTTTTCCTGGATAATGTAACTTTCAGGGAAGCTGCTGAATTACTGGAAGCCAGGTTCAGCATATCTATTTCTTTCCAAAACAAGTCCCTGGAAAAAACCCGTTTCACAACAGTTCTTTTGAAAAAGGAAACACTGGAACAGGTAATTAAAAGCTTTTGTGAATTTAACAGGGCGGTATATGAATATAAAGAACACAATACAACTTTAATAATAAGCAACAAAACCACTTTGTAACCAAAACTTAAACTACCTAAATTTTAAACATATGTTGTATGTTAACCGGAGACGTATAATGCAGCCCAGATTTAATTTGCAGATGCGCATCATGCTATTTGTCCTGATGTTAAGCAACTCATTACAGTTGTTTGCGATTCCCGGGAAAAGCCAGGATATTTATAAGGTCCAGATTACGCTGCAACTTAAAAACGAATCGCTGGTAAATGTTTTTAAGAAAATTGAATCTAGAAGCCTTTTTTATTTCATGTACCGCAACGAAGATGTAAAGGACATCAATAATATAAATGTTGCCAATTCCAAACAATCCATAGCTGCTTTTCTTACCCTTATTTTAGCCAATACCAATCTAAGCTTCAAACAAATTGATCAGCGGATATTAATCATTCATAAGGATACACATACCGTTGCTAACTTTTCCCGGGAGGCAACTTCTTCTCAAAAAACTTTAATTCCTTTCGATGACAATATTGTTAGCGGGCTGGTGACAGATGATGGTGGTACCGTGCTCAGCGGCGTAAGTATAACGCTGAAGGGCACCTCGTTAGGCACCACCACCGACACGGATGGGAAATATAAGATTATGGCACCATCAAATGGAGTATTGTCTTTTACGTACGTAGGGTATGAAACACAGGAAGTGCCAGTAAATGATCAGAGGGTTATCAATGTAAAATTACTGGCTACGATGGGAAAATTAAATGAAGTAGTGGTAACCGCCCTGGGTATAAAACGCGAAAGCAAATCGTTGACATATAGTACGCAAAGTGTAAGTGTAAAACAATTAACGGAGGCGCGCGAGTTAAACATTATGAATTCGCTGGAAGGTAAAGTGGCAGGATTATCCATCAACTCATCAGGTTCCGGGCTTGGCGCAGATGCACGGGTGATTCTCCGCGGTAACCGTTCTATCTCCGGTGACAGCCAACCGCTTTATGTGATTGATGGTGTGCCCATAAGAGGGAACCCCACCAACCTGAGCCTGGACAATATAGCTTCCTTAAGTGTTTTGAAAGGTCCCAATGCCGCAGCTCTCTATGGAAGTGCAGCACAGAATGGCGCCATCATAATTGAAACGAAAAAGGGCCTGGCCGGTGCTGTTCATATCAGCCTCAATAACACATATATGCTGCTTGACCCCGATCTAACAATACCTTTTCAGAATGTATACGGCCAGGGTTCTGCAGGCGTTTATCAAAAAACATCTGAATTTTCCTGGGGCTCAAAAATGGCAGGTCAGATGGTAAACAACTGGTCACTGGATCCTGCCCAGGCCGGAACGCAATATGCTTATACCCCTCAACCGGGCAATAAGGAAGGCATCTATCAGAATGGATCAAATTTTTCTTCCAGTTTATTTGCCAGTGCAGGTGGTGAAAAAACGCAAACAGCCTTTGCTTATACGTTAACCAAAGCAAAAGGCATTTTCCCCGGCAATGAATTGCAACGCCATAATCTTTCCCTGCGGGTAACTAATAAGTTATCCAGCAGACTTTCGCTTGACAGCAAAATAGATTATATGCGTCAGCAGATAGACAATCAATTGGCAGAAGGCGAGTCGAATTTTAATCCTAACAGGCAGATATACACGATGCCGTCGAATATTCACAGGGAAGATGCAGCTCATTATGATTTCATGGACGCAACGGGAAGGCTCCGGCAGAACTATTGGAATCCCACTACCACCACTGGTTCCAATCCATACTGGATGTTAAACCGTAACCCGAATAAATTTACGTTGGAACGGGTTATCGCCCTTACTTCCCTTACATACGATATCTCTGATGCCTTTAAGTTTCTCGTGCGTGGCTCTTATGATGGCGCCAATGGAAGCAACGAAGAAAAATTGTATAACGATACCTATGTACGCGCACCCGATGGCAGGTATACAGCGGGCAAAAACTCCGCCTACCAGCTGAATGGTGATTTCCTGGTATCCTACAAAACACAGCTTGCCAAAAACTTGACAGCCAATGCGAATGTTGGCGGAAGTGTTCAGAAAAAGCGTAACAACGCAGTGAGTTCAAATACGGGATTGTCTATGATCATTCCAAATTTCTTCACCCTGGCAAATACCAACCTGCCCGTTACCAGTAATGACCCCGGTTTAAGCAGTGACATCCAGTCTTTGTATGCATTTGCAAACGTAGCCTGGAAGAACGCTGTCTTCCTCGATATTACCGCACGGAACGATTGGGGATCAACGCTTCCGGAAAACAACCGATCGTATTTTTATCCTTCTCTCGGCCTGAGTGCGGTGCTTAGTGACCTGATCCCTTCCTTTCCGCAATTTATTTCCTTTGCAAAACTAAGAGGATCCTGGGCTGAAGTTGGTAATAGCGCACCACCGTATATGCTGGAACGTACCGCCAGTTTCAGAGCCGGTGGCAACTTTGGATTTCTAACATTAAACAGCACCCTGCCGAATCCTGACCTGCGTCCTGAAAAAACCAAGAGTACGGAATTTGGACTCGATATACGATTTTTCAATGGCCGGCTTGGATTTGATATAACCACTTACAAGACCAATACCGTTGACCAGTTATTCACCATCGCTTTACCGGTTGGATCAGGAGCCGCACAATACTTTACCAATGGCGGAGATGTACAAAACAAGGGGATCGAGGTGCTTTTAACAGCTACTCCAATACAGTCAAAGTCTTTTACCTGGGACGCCAGTGTTAACTTTGCTGCAAACAGGAATAAGGTTCTAAAGATATCGGATGAACGTCCCAGGATAGTAGTGGGAAATGATCCCTACGTTCGCGAATTCGTTATTGAACAGGGCCAGCCTTATGGACAAATTTATTCCAAAGGATGGATGAAGGACGCAAATGGAAATGTTATAATCGGAGCCAATGGGATGCCCAAAATTACTGCAGGAAGAACCGCGCAGATAGCCAACTTTAACCCGGATTGGATGGGCGGTATCAGTAATTCATTTACTTATAAAGACTTCAGCATGAGTTTTCTTATCGAACACAGGCAGGGTGGAAGTGTGGTGTCTATGACTAATGCGATTTTAAATGGAGCCGGCCTCACCGAAGCAACACTGCAGGGAAGGGATGGCGGACTGATCTTTGGTGACAATTTCTTCGGTAATCTAAAAGCCGCTCGAGAAGATGGCTCTAAAAATACAATACCAGTAAATGCCGAGACTTTCTGGTTGGGAGTAGGTGGCAGGAACACCCCGGTAGGGGAGGCTTTTGTAAGCAGTGCCACCAATACCCGTTTCAGGGAATTAACACTGGGTTATTCATTACCCAAAAAGATCTTCAGCAAATCTCCCATTGCCGGTATCAAACTTTCTGTAGTAGGCAGAAATTTATTCTACATTCGCAGGGCTTCGCCCGACCTGGACACGGATTTTATGCAGGGTACTACCCCGGATTCAGAAGGCTTCCAGTCATTTGCTCCACCCACAACAAGATCGTATGGACTTAACCTCAAAGTGGATTTTGAATAAATGAATTAACTATCAAATAAAGAAGTTGTCATGACTAACATATATATAAAGAGATCTAAAACAGAAAGTTTCCTTTTAATGGGATTACTACTCGTACTGGGAATCGGCTGCACCAAGAATTTCAACGAGATCAATACCCCGGAAAACCAGATCGTTGCCAGCAATGTAGATGCTTCCCTTTTGGGCCAGGAATTTGCCCAGGCACAATATTTTGGACTGGAGGCAGGCCAATACCAGGTTAGTGAGAATCTTTACGCCGACATATATGCGCAATATTTTGCCACTACGCATCCGAATTTTAACTCTGACCAATATGCGGAGCAGGGTGCCTGGACCAACATTATGTGGAATAATTTTTATTCCAGTCCGGCACCGCAGTTATTATTTGTGGAGAATTATACAAAAGCGAATGCCATGCCTGTGGCCAATGCCATGGCAATGATTTGGAGAGTGGAAATGTATCATCGTGTAACAGATTATTTTGGCCCCATTATTTATTCACAGTTTGGCAACCGTAAAACCAGTGTGGCCTATGATTCACAACAAGACGTTTACCACAGCTTTTTCAAAACCCTGGATTCAGCGGTAGCTGTTTTAAAAGCTAACCCGGGTGGAAGCGCCTTCGGTGGTAATGACCAGATGTATGCTGGCAGTGCAGATAAATGGTTGAAATTTGCCAATTCATTACGATTAAGGTTGGCTATAAGACTTTCCTATGTAGAACCTGCTTTGGCGAAAACAGAGGCAGAAAAAGCGATAGTTGACGGTGTGATCTCGGCGAACGCGGATAATGCCAATATAATTTCAACCGTTAATTCCATCAACTGGTTATCTCAATGGACTTATATTGATGAATTTCGGATGAGCGCTACAGCTCAAAGTGTTCTTGTAGGGTTTAATGATCCAAGGCTTAGTGAATATTATGATGAAGCAAAAAACGGTGGCGGCTATAAGGGGATACGAAATGGATTGCCTGCTGTGGAGAAAGGCGGTACCATAAACGCCGATAATTCTTTTGTGGATACCAAGTACCTGCCTATTGCGCGCGGTGGAGGCAACCTGCCCAATCGCGTGCTGTCTGCTGCCGAAGTTTATTTTCTTCGCGCAGAAGGTGCCCTTCGGGGATGGAACATGGGAGGTACGGATGTTGACTTGTACAATGAAGGGATCAGGAGATCTACATCAGATAGAACTAGCGCCACAGCTGCGCAGATTGAAACTTACCTCAATAGCATTAATACACCTGTTGCTCTAAATGATAAATGGAACACTCCCGCGATGTCGGATGTACAGGTTAAATATCCTGTTGCAGGCACTATGGAAAAAAAGCTCGAAAATATCATCACCCAAAAATGGATCGCTCTTTATCCTGATGGATGGGAAGCCTGGACCGAACGTCGCAGAACCGGCTACCCCAAGGGCTTCCCGGTAATCAACTCCCTTAATCCAAATGTTCCAACAACTGCTATAATGAGAAGGCTGGTTTTTACAACGGGAGAGATTTCTACCAATAAAGCTGCCGTGGATAATGCCAGGAAATTGTTGAATGGTCCCGATCAGAACAATACAAAGGTTTGGTGGGATGCAAAGTAGCGTTGATTCTAAATACTATTCAGCCATTAACATGACCGGAAAAGATTTCTCAAGACGTAAATTTATAAAATCTGGAGGCTTTGCCGGGGCAGGATTTGCTTTCTCCCTGGGCCTGCCCTCCTTAATGAAAGGTAGTAATGTATTTTTTAAACCCGCTGCAGAACCTATAATTGATATTCACCAACATACCAATTACCTGGGCAGGAGTGATGCCGAATTGTTGGCGCACCAGCGCGCCATGGGAGTTACCACTACCATTCTGCAGCCGGCCGGCCATCCCGTAGATTACGGCTCAACCTATTATGGGGTGGGCAATGGTTTACAGGCGGAAGCTACCGGTAACGAGGCCTGCTATGCGCTGGCGCAAAAATATCCAAAAGAATTTCTTTTTGGTGCCAACGAAGTGCCAGATGTTCCGGGTGCCATTGCAGAAATAGAAAAATACCTTAAGCTGGGTGCACCCTTCATTGGTGAAAGCAAATTTGGTGTGGAATGCGATTCCCCTGAGATGCAAAAGATTTATGAGCTGGCGCAAACCTACAATGTGCCTATCCTGATGCACTGGCTACATAACATGTATAACCGGGGCATCCAACGGTTTGATAAAATGCTGGAGAAGTTCCCCAAAGTCAATTTTATAGGTCATGCCCAGACCTGGTGGGCAAATATTGATAAGAATTATAGCAATCAAAACGAAATATATCCGAAATCAAAAGCCACACCCGGTGGCTTAACCGACCGGCTTCTGAGCAACTATCCCAACATGTACGGAGACCTTTCGGCGCCTTCGGGATTAAATGCGATATTACGTGATGAGGATCATATGCGCAGATTTATGCAACGGCACCAGGATAAATTAGTATTTGGCAGCGACTGTACCGACAAACTGGGTGAAGGAAAAACATGTGCTGGCTCGCAGATCATCGCAGGCATTCGCAGGCTGGCGCCCAGTAAGGAAATTGAGCGGAAAATATTGTATGAAAACGCTAAAAAGCTAATCAGGATCTGGTTTTAATAGTTACCCAGGTAACAAGGTTTTATTAATTGAAGGAAACAAATAAGTTGACTATTATGATGGCTGTTCTCCATACACACTATGCATTTTTGATCACTGGTAAAGGAAGAATTTTTGGTTTTAAAAATTATTCCGATGCTTTAATAAATACTTCCTGGCTGGTCTTCCTGTTGTTTAATTTTTCAGGTGGCCTGGCACAATCAACTTCTCCGAATGGCTGGTATACGGAAGGAATTGATTATACACCTAAACAGCGAATAGGTATAACCGTTACAAATGGCTTGAATATCCCGCTGAAAAATCACCCCGTGGCCGTTAGCAGGAAATCGTTACCCGTTCAGAATATTATGGAAAGATCGATAGCTGTAATAGATCCGCAACTTCCCGGAAATTCGGAGCCAACTGCCGATGACTTTAAAAAGATGGGCGGGTATGTAAGGAGAAAAGAAACCAACGGGCACTCTATCGAGTTGCAGGTTGATGATATAGATAAAGATGGCATCTGGGATGAAATATTTTTCATCACCGACCTGGCCCCGAAAGAAACGAGGAAATTCTATATTTATATCGATCCCTATGAACGGGGTTTGTTTCCACATCTCGTGCATGCAGGCATCGGTAATTATGGAAGGCATACCGTTCCGTTTATAGAGTCTGAAGAAATGGGTTGGAAATTATGGTACCCTCATGACCTGGACCTGCACGGCAAGCGGGCCCCAATGCTCACAGCCAATTATGAATACACCACCAATAATTCAGGGTATTACATGCCTTTTGAAATGGGTACAGATATCATGACGGTTGCAAAGACCTTTGGCGCCGGCGGCATGTGCCTGTTCGAAAATCCGGCTGATCCTGAGAACCCGGCACGTGCTTATTATTCGCCGGCCAAAGACAAGGGGCCATTTAATGACACCAGGTTTGCATATGATGTTGTTTTTAACGGCCCGCTAAGAAGCATGTTTAAGGTTACCACCACAAACTGGAATTCCGGTAAGGGATTCTATGAGCTGGAACAGTATTACACATCCTACGCGCATAAAAGCTGGGCAATCGTGCAGGTAAAGTTTAATAAATTTTTGCCACCGGGATCTTCCATAATGTTTGGAGCAGGCATTCGCCGGATCATGGAGGAATATAAATCTGTTCATGAAGGCGGGATAGCTATTTCTATGGGCAAGGATGTTGAGGCTAGAATACCAGATGAGGATATAGGCGATAAGGCACTGATGGTGCCCTGGCAGGGAATTGGTTTAGTGATAAAAGATTCGTACCACCCGGAATATGTACCGATAAAAAATTATGGTGGCAACCATTTGTTTAAAATGCCGCTACCAACAGACCTGGAATACGAGTATATGGTTTTCGGCGGATGGAGCTTTGGCCAGGTTAATAACAATGAACAGGAATTTGTTAAGTATGTAAAAACAGAATCCTTGAAATATAACCAGCCGCCTGTGATAAAAGTGCTTCTTTATGAAGTAAAAGATAAATAGGTTTGATGGTATGTCAACCCTGATTTGACGCTTTTGTTATCAGCCGTCAGCTATCAGGAGGAAACAAATCGCATGGTGATCAGCTGAAAGCTGGTAGCTGATAGCCAATAGAGAATAATATTGATCATTAAACACAAGTCATGGATGAATTTGTCGAAGATGCGTTATCTCAATCATTAAAGGCCAGGCCGTATTATTCTGGCTTTGAAGAGGCGCATGATACGTACAACGCTCTTTCCAAAGCCAGCGATGGAAAAATATATTATGTGCTTTCTTCCGAATCCATTGATCATGGCGGACAGGTTCATGTGTATGATCCCCAGAAAGATGAGATAAAATTTTTGGGTGATTTGACAGATATCTGCGGTGAAAAGAACCTGAAGGCTATCCCGCAGGGTAAAAGTCACGTGGAATTTTATGAGATGAATGGTAAGTTGTACTTTGGAACTCATATCGGTTATTATGAAATGATCGACGGGATTGAACGCTTGCCACAGCATCCGCCCAAAGGTTATTCGCTTTACCCCGGAGGGCATATTATTTCTTATGACCTGGCTACCCGGAAGTTCGAAGACCTGGCCACCGTACCGGGTGGTGAAGGTATTCTTACCATGACAGTGGATCACGATAGAGGTCATATTTATGGAATCACCTGGCCATATGGCAATTTCATAAATTATAATAGTAACACGAAGGAACTGAAAAACCATGGTTTCATATCAGCAAAAGGAGAAGCGGGCACTCCCGGATCAGACTACCGGGTGCTTTGCCGCTCCTTGTTTGTTGATCCCAATAATGGCCGGGTGTATGGTTCCACTGCCGAAGGAAATATATTTTTCTATGATCCCGTCCACGAGGCAATTCAATCATTGGCCAATGTTTCTTTACGACTGGATTATTTTGGCAGCTACGACTTTACATACCCTGGAAGCATGGGTTATAACTGGCGGAAAATTTTATGGTATGCACCCGAAGGTGTTGCTTATGGAGTTCATGGAAATTCGGGTTACCTGTTCCGTTTTGATACTACCACGCAGGTTATAACTATAGTAGACAGGATAACTTCTGAACCATCTAAAAGAAGTGGTATGTTCGATTTGTTTACGTATGGTTATCTAGGTTTTCAACTGGGCCCTGACGGGCATACGCTCTATTATTTAACCGGCGCACCTATCTTTGAAAACGGCAAAAGAGTGGTGGGTGAAGATAAGATACTGGTAGGTGCAAAAGGACTGGAAAACCTGCACCTCGTTACTTATGATTTACCGGCCAGGAAATATACTGATCATGGACCGATTTTTTATGAAGATGGAAGCAGACCCACGTATGTTAATTCTATCGCCGTTGGAGATGATGGTTACGTCTATTCACTGGCAAGATTTGAATACAAAGAGAAAATAATACAAGACCTGGTAAAAATCTCTCACGCTCTTACACTGAAATGATAATGAATCGTAAAAGACCTGATAAGTCGTTCTATAAAATTCCCTTTAACATAGAGACTTACAATGGAATGCCCTATCGCCGGCTGGGCAATTCCGGGTTGCGTGTATCAAACATAGGATTAGGCACCTGGAAGATGGGCTACCCGGAAACCGGCGATGAATCAAGAATAAACGAAAGCACCGCTTTTGCGCTTTTGGAAAAGGCTATAGACCTGGGTGTAACGTTTTGGGATACTGCTAACCGTTATAACAATGCTTCAGGCAACTCTGAAAGGATTATAGGCGCCTGGCTAAAAAAAAATCCGAGGCAAAGGAGGAATGTGGTTGTCGCTACAAAGATGGGCGGCGCTATGGATGGCATTACACCAAACCATAACGGGTTGTCCCGGATTAATATACTTGAATCGGTTTATGCAAGCCTGGAGCGCCTTCAGTCAGACCATATCGATCTGCTATATTTTCATGCTTTTGATCAGGCCACGCCGATCGAGGAGAGCCTTGCTGCCATTGAGGACCTGGTAAGGCAGGATGTGGTGAGGTATTTTGGTGTTTCCAACTTCTCCGTCGAACAGTTACATGGATACAGGAAAGTGGAAGATGCCATGGGTGTTCGTTGCAGGATAGTAGCGGTGCAAAACCAGTTTGATATTTTGCAGGGAGAATATGGAATTTACCGGGGTGTTCTGGATCATGCTGCAAAAAACGGCATCGCGTTTATAGGCTGGAGCCCGATGGCCAGGGGCTTGCTGACCCGAAAATACCTGGATCCCTCAAAAGCTATACCGGGTGATCGTTTATTGGATGAAGGTATTTTAGAGAAAGCAACATCTCCAGAAGTAATGAAAAAACTCCACCAGTTGGCAGCGCTGGCGGAGAAATGGAACATGGAATTAAACCAGCTGGCCATTGCTTATATGCTCACCTTAACCGGTATGGGCCCTATAATCGCAGCATCTTCCAATGTAGAACAACTGGTGTCGAACGCGGCTGCAGGAGTAATCGTTTTAAGCGACGAACAGAAGGAAAAAATTCAGGAAATATTGTTGTTAGCGTAAGAGATACGATGATGTTGGTATTTTCCAACACACTTATAGCATATATGTGCGACCCCATTAATTCTCCTTTGACAAGTTAAACCGGCTTTTATTATCGGTAGAAGGTAGTCGGCATATTCAAATTTACATTACCAGAGCGGCCGTTCAATTTCGAACATTCGGCGAAATATATTTGTTACTCAGAGATGCACGGAGAAGGCACGGAGATACACGGAGGCGCTCTGTGAAACTCCGTGCCTTCTCCGTGTAGCCCTACTGTAATATATTTGCTGCACAGACATGCGACAGAACCAACAGAATAACTTCATGACTTGTCAAAGTAGAATTAATCACTCCTGCTAATTTACAGGAATTACAAAACAAAGTCAACACTTCTTAAATGTAAAAGCCAGATACTCCGAATCTACTCCTATTTTCAAACATACTTGGTATTAACTTATTCTCATTAGTCAGGCTACTTAAACGACTTGAAAATAATTTTAAAGGCATTAACTATTTTGTGTGAGTAAGCCCTTATGTTACTGACGTTAAAACAAATCGCTTAAACGCTTTTATGAAACATTTTTCAAAGAAAGAGAGTTTGGAGGAATTTGCATCTGTTAATAACGAACAGGTACAATGGAAAGATAATGTTAACGGGGCCGGGACTTTTTTAGCTTACATTCGTTAATAATTATTAGTAAGTGGCACACGAAGCTATTTCCGTTTTTGACATGTTTAAAATTGGTGTCGGGCCTTCCAGCTCCCATACGCTGGGGCCCTGGAGAGCCGCTCAGCGATTTTTACAATCATTGGAGGAAAGGTTTGATATATTTAACCTGGTAGAAATAAAAGTGTCTCTTTATGGTTCACTGGCTAAAACCGGCATTGGTCATGGAACAGATATCGCTATTCAGTTAGGCCTGAGTGGCGAAGACCCCGTAAGCTTTGATGTAAATAATATCCAGGCCAAGATGAATGATATAATGGCCATGAAAATACTGGTCGTCAACGGAAGGCATGAAATAGATTTCGACCCGCGTGAAGACATTGAATTCCTGATTACTGAATCGCTGCCCTACCATCCCAATGCATTAACTTTCCTTGGTACTTTTAAAAACAATACCCAGGTTGCGGAAACGTATTATTCAGTGGGCGGCGGATTTGTAAAACAGGAAGGCGAAGAGGGTAATGAAGCGTCTAATGTAATTCTTCCCTTTCCTATAAACCTGGCGGGCGATCTGCTTCACTGGTGCATGAAAACAGGTTTAGCGATCAGCGAAGTAGTGTTGGAAAATGAAAGTGTTTGGAGGCCCGAAAAACAAACAAAGGATGAGATACTGAATATATGGAGAGTGATGTCGGAATGTATTTACCGGGGCTGTCATAGAACAGGTGTACTTCCCGGCGGATTACATGTTAAACGAAGAGCAGCAGATCTTAATAAGAAATTAGTAGCCGGCAATGAGTATAACGATTTTAACTCCTGGGTAGATGTGATTCGCAGGGGTGGCCATCACTTTAAATATATCCTGGATTGGGTAAGTTGTTTCGCGCTGGCAGTAAATGAGGAGAACGCGGCTTTTGGAAGAGTCGTCACCGCTCCTACTAATGGTGCCGCAGGTGTAATACCTGCCGTATTACTTTATTATGCTATTTTTTGTGATGACTCATCAGAAGAAAAACTCATTCAATTTCTGTTAACGGCCGCCGAGGTAGGAAGCATATTCAAAAAAGGCGCAACCATTTCAGCCGCCATGGGCGGTTGCCAGGCCGAAATTGGTGTTTCTTCCGCAATGGCCGCGGCAGGACTCACCGAATGTTTGGGTGGTACACAAAGACAAACCTTAATGGCTGCCGAAATAGCCATGGAGCATCATCTTGGTCTCACCTGCGATCCAATTGGCGGGCTCGTTCAAATACCCTGTATCGAACGTAATACGATGGGAGCCATCAAAGCAATTACCGCTTCACAACTCGCCTTGCAAAGTGAACCCGACTATGCAAAGGTATCTCTGGATGCCGTCATTAAAACCATGTGGGACACAGCCCTAGATATGAACAGCAAGTACAAGGAAACCTCTGATGGAGGACTGGCGATTAATATACCGATTAGCTTGAGTGAATGTTGAGGGGCTGTCAGCTGTCAGCTGTCGGCTGTCGGCTGTCGGCTATCGGCTATCGGCTATCTGTTGATAACTCTCATCCTTTCATTTTGGGCATCCTCTTTATGAGGTCTTTTTTAATGGCGCAGTTAATTTTTGTTTGTCCTTTCTGCGAAGACCCCCTTGGTTTTCGTAATGAACATTTATGCGCTTAGGGCTGATCTTCTTAAATTAAATTCAATTACTCATAACTTGCTGATACCACAACAGCCGATAGCCGATAGCCGATCACCGATCACCGAAAATAATATATTCAAAACTTTATTACACTATTTTAATTATTTTTTATACCTTCTTACCTGATTTCGACGAACACCAGCAAAATTGCTCTTTACTTGCTTTTTACAGTAAATAATGCCATCTATGCAACTCAAAGGAAATAAAATTCTGAATGCGGTTCCTGCAACAGTGTGGGAAATGTTGATGGATCCTGATTTGCTGGCAAAAATAGTTCCTGGCATTTCCTCCCTTGAAAAGTTGTCGGAAAATTCTTTTAAATCAATTCTCCATATCAAAATTGGTCCAGTAAGCGGTTCGTTTTCAGGAAGTCTGCAATTAGTGGACATTGTAGAACAAAAAAGCTTTACGTTAAAAGCGCAGCAAAATAGTAAAATAGGGAATGCCAGTACGGAGGTGGCTATTAACCTCGCACCTGTTAATGATAACCAGTCGGAAGTAAATTTTGATGGGATCGTGAAATTATCAGGTATGCTGGCAACCATGGGACAGCGCGTGATTGGCGGCGTTGCCAATACACTTACAAAACAATTCTTTGATAATCTCGAAAAAGAACTAACGGTTAGAATGGTTAAATGATCATGCTTTTAAAATCCTGTATGCCCATTAAACATAATGGTACCTATGACAAACCCGCACATGAGTTTTTAGAAATGAGATTCTGAAAATAGTACTAAAATTTTTATAGCATTCCAACGTTTTTTTAACTCAAAAATTTCAACGTATGCAAATTCACGTAAAGGTAAACGGGGTGGACTATAGCCATGATGTTGAACCCCGGCTACTGCTGGTACATTATCTGCGAGATGTACTAAGGCTTACAGGTACTCATATCGGATGCGAAACGAGTGTGTGCGGTTCCTGCACCATACATGTAAATCAAAAAGCCGCCAAGAGCTGTACAATGCTTGCTGTGCAGGTGGATGGTTGTGACATTGCTACTATTGAAGGGCTGGCAACAAATGGGGAGCTTCATCCCTTGCAAGAAAGTTTCCGGGATAACCACGGGCTTCAATGTGGTTTCTGCACGCCCGGCATGATTATGACTGCGGTCGATTTTTTAGAGCAATGTCCCGATCCTTCCGAAGCCGATATCCGTCATGCCATAAAAGGGAATTTATGCCGCTGTACGGGTTATCATAATATTATCAAATCAATTCAACAGGCAGCTACCAAATTAAAAGAGGAGGTACTCGTATGAGCACAACTAATGGAATAATCGGGCAATCCGTAAAACGGGTGGAAGACAAAAGATTCATTACCGGCAGAGGCCAATATACCGATGATATCATCTTGCCGAGGCAAACGTATGCGTCATTTGTACGAAGCCCGTATGCGCATGCGAAAATTATAAGCGTAGATATCAAGGCTGCTTCAGGCATGCAGGGTGTTCTTGCTATTTATACCGGTGACGATGTAAAAGATATTAATGGCGTACCATGTGGATGGCTGGTGAATTTTAAAAATGGTAGCCCTATGAAGGAGCCCAAACATCCACTGATGGTTGCCGATAAAGCCAGGCACACCGGAGACGCAGTTGCCATGGTAATTGCTGAAACGCGCGAACAGGCTATTGATGCCGCTGAGGCTGTTAATGTAGTATACGAGGAATTGCCTGTAGAAGTGAATGCTGTTGAAGCGGTTAAGCCAGGAGCTTCATTAGTTCATGATGATGCGCCCAACAATATATGTTTCGATTGGCAACTGGGCAACCCGATAGCTGAAGTAGATGAGGCGATTTCAGCATCAGCTCATGTTACCACGCTGGAATTTGTAAACCAACGTTTGATCCCTAATGCTATTGAACCGAGGAGTTACAACAGTTATTATGATGATGCGAACGATAAATATACTCTCTATACAAGCACACAGGCGCCTCACCTGATAAGACTGTTAATGTGTGCCTTTGTTTTAGGAATTCCTGAGCATAGAGTTAGAGTGGTGGGGCAAGATGTTGGGGGAGCATTTGGAAGCAAGTGTTTCCATTATACGGAGGAAGCACTGGTTACCTGGGCCTCAAAAAAAATTAACAGGCCCATAAAATGGACCGCCGAACGCCATGAAAGTTTTTTACTGGACGCACATGGACGTGATCATATCACCAAAGCGGAAATGGGTTTTGATAATGACGGAATGATTACAGCTTTGCGGGTTAAAACCTTCGCCAACCTCGGCGCTTATCTTTCAACATTTTCAACCTGCGTTCCTACATACCTGC
>JBDSBP010000408.1:0-8136 GCA_039921525.1 Chitinophagaceae bacterium
TGGATATCCGACTTTGTCTCACATGTATCGCAATCTCATCAATGATTGTAGGATAGTTATCGTTTAATCGCTCCTGATCAACCTTGTGAAATTGGCGCCACAGGTAAGGATTTCCTAAACAGGAAGGTTGTGATAGGACAACAAAAACGTTGAATCTTAAAATTTTGTGAGCTCTGATTGTAGGCGATAAAAAGCTGCGCTTAGTTTTCTTAAAAGTGAGAACATTAGCGTGGCTTTTTTTCTTTCTAATATACCCTAAGAGATTAAACTGCTTTTGCTTTTCCAAACGCCACCATCATCCCTTTGCACTAATGAAGGCTGGAAGCAATATACGCGAAACAAAAAGGATATAAAAAAGTCGTACGAGGTTTTGGGAATGGATCAGCGCCTGAAGATATTGGAAGGCGGAGTACCGGTTACTTTTGAGCAATGGTTTGAATAACAATATAAGGCAAACACATTTTATGGAAAAAAATTATCCGTCATAAGCCTTTACCACGGTAGTAAATGAAATGCTGGAAAAAATCAAAGAAGATTGACTAGTTTAAATATCATGTAGCTTAACATACCACTAATGTTATGTTAACGTTAATATGACGCATTTGCTATCAGCCGTCAGCTATCAGCTATCAGGAGGAAGCGAATCCTACATTGACCTGCTGATAGCTGAAAGACTTCCAAAGCAAATTATGTTTTAAGAACGGCGCGAACTTTGATTTCCAATAACAAAAGAGAATTGTCTGATGTGATCGATCGTTCGGGATATCGTGTTGGCCAATACAAGTGGCAGTTAAAACCAAACCATTACTTATTATCGAAGTAGGTGAAAAAATAAGTAAGAAAATTAATTAAAACTTACAATCATGAAGACTACCTGGATCTTGATTGTTTTTTTGCGAGTGCCCTGATGCCCTTTCAAACAGGCCTAAATGCAAAGCTTTGTAAGTCGCTCGGAAGGCCACCTCCTCTTCAATTGTTTGCTTTATAGTAAGGGGCTTTGCAATGCTGCTCTAAACAAATCGAAGAAACGATTAATCGTAAAGCATATTTGAGATATAAAAGTAGATTTAAAAATCAAAAAAGATTGAGCAGCATCTAAAAGTGAATTTATATGTTATAGTCCAATTTTGCGTTCACATATAAATCAGGAAACATCATCTACTACTTAACTATACCTGTTTTATCAAAAATGGACGCTATGACAAGTTGGCTTTCATCTTTGCATGTATCAGCAAGTAATTTTTTTATTTTTTTCAACCACAGGCGTACAATTGTTTTTAGATTTAGCATTCTCCTTTTTAATGATTATAGATATTACAAATAGCAACCATAATTACCTTAATAGTTTCAGATATTGAATTTCAGCAAATGTGACTACGTTTACAAATTTAAGACTACGAAACAGGTAAAAGGTATTGATGAAGAATGCTGATGAATTTGTTTGTCAAAATATTTGAATCGTAACGTAAAATCAGCAGATAGAATTGTCGTTACTTTCAATTTTAATGAAAACGTAAGTATTCAATATGACAGGGAATACCTAACACCGCTTTTTTTTAATTAAAATATTTTCAGATAATTTGTATGTTAAATTGCCAGGGCACAAAATCAGGAGAAACAAAGCTTTTCAGCAAGGTAACTTAGCTGGAATAATGCAAACTTTGCAGTTTATAATGGATACGAAACATACAATATTCAATAATTGATTAACCAGTAAAATTTCAACAATGGGATTAATAACGACTGATTTTGGAATGAGATCGACTGCTGAAGAAGTTGCTGCAGGCGTAAACCTTTCGGGCAAACGTGCTATTGTTACAGGAGGTGCTTCTGGCATTGGCGTACCCACTGCACTAACATTAGCTGCTCATGGCGCAGAGGTAACATTGGCTGTAAGAAATGAGCAAGCTGCCCAGAAAGTAGTACATGAAATTATTACTGCTACAGGTAATAAAAATGTATATGCCGCTACGCTTGATTTAAGTGACCGTAAAAGTATCCGGGAGTTTACTGCAAAATGGAAAGGGCCCTTACATATACTTATTAACAATGCGGGGGTAATGGCTAAACCCGATCTCCAACTTACTGAAAATGGATGGGAAATGCAATTTGCTACTAATTATCTCGGGCATTTTGAATTGGCTCTTGGACTTTATGATGCGTTGGCAGCAGCAGGCAATGCACGTATAATAGCAGTAAGCTCAAACGGTCATTTGTTATCCCCGGTTATATTTGATGACATCAATTTTGATTTCCGGTTTTATGATCCATGGGTGGCATATGGGCAGTCTAAATCTGCGGTGATACTGTTTGCTGTGGCAGCAAGTAAACGATGGGCATATGCCGGTATTACGGTGAACGCATTAAACCCCGGGGCCATTGCCACCAATTTGCAAAGGCATGTAGGCGGGCAACTTAAAACACCCCCTGAGCTCCAGAAAACGCCCGAACAAGGCGCTGCCACTTCAGTATTATTGGCGACGGCTCCATTGATGGAAGGCAGGGGCGGCCACTATTTTGAAAACTGTAATGAGGCACCTATTGTTAGCAAGCGGCCGGCAGATTATCACGGGGCTGCAGCCTATGCCTTGGACTCAATCAATGCCGACCGACTTTGGGAGACTTCGTTGGAATTACTTGCCAGATAGCCCACTCTTCTTTAAATATTAAAACTTTACCCCGTTAAAATACATTTAAACAATGAAAGTTTTAATAATAATAAAACTGGTTTCAGTTGTCTATTCATGGTTTGCGCAGGTTGTCCAGAACAAGCGATTCCTTTTTATTTATGCAACTCGTCTTGCCGGGTACCGATTAATGCATTCTGTTCTGAATAATCGTTTTTTGTTGCGATATTGTCTGCCTGGCCAGGATGGTACGAAGTTTCTGATCAGGCGTTCCCTGCTGATCGGCAACGTTCGCTGCCTGCTGCGGCAGTTCCTGTTGCTGATCGGCAATAACAGCGTTTAGTGATTGTAATTGGCTGGCGAGTTTCACGAATTGTTGATATAATAAAACAATGATATCCTTCTGAGCACTTTGCCTTGCGCAGTTGTTATATATTATATAATGCCATGTAGTTTTTGCAGACTTCATCCAGGCTGATAAGCCGCAAATGCTACCAATCAGCACCTGATTAATTATTTCATCTGTGTCAAACATGTGTCAAAAAAAATGGCATAAAGTGGTGAAAAGCGTTTAAAACTGGAGCCATTTAAAATATAAAACCCTGTAAATCAGACATTACAGGGTTTAAATTGGTGCCCGAGATCGGAATCGAACCGATACATCCTTGCGAATGGCAGATTTTGAGTCTGCTGCGTCTACCAATTCCGCCACCCGGGCATCGCTTGAAGCGCTTTATTAAAGGGAGGCAATATTACGAATTCCGTTTATTCTATCCAAAATACGCTGTAAATATTTTTTCTGTTAGTAAAAATCCTTTACCTGCAACAACGTTTCTTCGGTACCAGAATCCTCTTGATAAGATTCCATAACGGAAGCCAGATCTTCATAAATTTTCAGTATTAAAGTGTCTACTTTTTGTTCAATATTCATTAGTGGTTCCTGCTTCTCATCCAGCTCCAGTTCCACCAGTTCTTCATTAATATCCCGCACTTCCATCAGGAATTGCTCAGACAGTTCATATTCCTCTTCTGGCAATAGGTTTTTTAATTTTAAGATATATTGTATCGTCTCGTCCTGGTCTTGAAAAACAAGGTAGGCTTTATCCAACATATCCGACAATTCCTGCAATGGCTCATCCGGTGAAAAGCCGGGTTGATACTGGCGACGCAGCGCATCATATCGCTCTTCTAAAACAGCCTTATCGATATAAAACGATACAGGAAAATCAAACAATTCAAAATAATTCATAACTGTCATTCTTAACAAAAATATAAACAGATTGATAAAAAAATCTAATTATATTTTATAAGAATATGTTTACCTGATCCAGGTAACAGCTTTTACAGTTGCAGTCTATCGGAGTATGATGCTGTCACCTCTGTGCTCGCTTACATCATACCTACTATATAACTTAACCCAAGTTGGTAATAATAAAGGAGTTAATCATGTTACTTTTTAAAGTTATCTCACCTGACGTTTGAATGGTCAATTCATGAGGGACTTTTATATAACTTCAGCCAATAACCAGAGTATTCATAAAAGCACCTTAGATCGATAATATAACGTCAGTCTATATTGCTTTAAATAACCAAGCCTTCAGCCTTGGGTCACAGGCAGGCTTTCTATGGGCTTTAGCCCAGGTTTCTCTATTACTAGCGATTTAGAAGGCGGTCAGCGCTTGGGCTAAAGCCCAAAAGGTGTTCTTCTAAACACCCGGCATAAATGCCGGGGTTATTTAAAACCGTATCTTCCTCATCTTTCTATGTAATTAAAAACTTGCCTATTGAAAATGACAGAATTCCAAATTTTTAAAAGTTAATTAAATGGTGATATTGGCCCGACAATCGATTACTAATACCTCACGCCTCACACCGTACACCTCATACCCTTCATGAATATGAGCTGTCGCCTCTGCTCGCTTATTCTTAGTACTTTGCAGCTTCATTAACAAACTTACCGGATACATATGCTGAAAATCGGGTTGATCAGGGAAGGTAAATTTCCAGCTGACAATAGGGTGGCCTTAATACCTTCACAGTGTAAGTGGTTACATAAAACTTTCGTGTCAGTTAAAGTGCTGGTACAAAGTTCCACGCAGCGCTGCTTTTCCGATAAAGAATACGAAGCTGCCGGCGTGGAGGTGAAGGAAAATCTAAGTGACTGCGACATACTTCTCGGTATCAAAGAAGTACCCGTTAAAGAACTCATACCTGGCAAGACCTATCTTTTTTTCTCTCATACCAAAAAAAAGCAACTACATAACCGGCATTTATTGCAGTCGATTATTCAAAAAAATATCACTTTAATAGATTATGAATGCCTGGAACACGCCGACGGTCAGCGTATCATTGGATTTGGCTTTTTTGCTGGTGTGGTAGGCGCCCATAACGGCATGATGGCTTATGGAAAACGTACAGGCCTGTATGAACTGGCCAAAGTGCACGACCTCAAAAGCTTTCAATTACTCATTCACACTTATTTTGGACTCAGGCTCCCTGTAATTAGTGTTGCTGTTACAGGTTCGGGGCGGGTGGCCAGCGGTATCCTGGAAATCATGAACCTGCTGGGTATTATAGAGGTTGAGCCGGATGAATACCTGGAAAGATCATTTTCCTATCCCGTATATGTGTATTTGAAAGGAGCCAACCTTTATGCCCATAAAGAAACGGGGAAGTATAACCGGGAAAATTTTCATACCAATCCGCAGGATTATAACTGTACTTTTTTGCAGTACGCCCATAAAACAGACATATTAATGAACGGCATCTACTGGGAAACCAACATACCCCGCCTTTTTGAATGGAAAGATCTGACAGAGCCTTCTTTTCGCATTCAAACAATCGCCGATATTACCGATGATCATAATGGATCGGTTCCCTGTAATATCGGTGATGCCACAATAGCTGACCCGGTATATGGGGTAAATAGATTAACGCGTGAAAGAATGACTCCTTATGCTCCTGACTCGATAGATGTGATGGCAGTCAGCAACCTGCCCAACGAGCTGCCAAGGGATGCTTCCCGCTATTTTGGTGAACAACTAATCAAGTTCGTTCTGGAAGATCTTATAGCGGGTGATTCGGATATAATAGCACGTGCCACAATGGTTAAAAGTGGAAACCTTACCGAACATTTCAGCTACCTGCAAGATTATGTTCGGGGATAAAGTAGCGCCTGCTAACTGCTTTATTATTTTTTTAACGGCATATAGTAACTACTTGCTCGTTACCTCAAATACTTTGGCTTTTTCAGGCAAGCGGTTATAAATAAAGATAATAGTCCTTCAAAAGATCTTTAAAGTCAGCAGTGTAATCATTTCCCTCCTTTATGCTAAGTTCTTTTTCTTCCAGCATAAGAGTTGGCTGCTTTTTAAACAACATCATACTCCTGAAGTAATTTTGATGGGTGGATTGTTTAACCGGGACAATAATATCAGGGAATAAACGAAATGTTGCAGCAACGGCAATGCAATAAGGGTAACGTTGAAAAGGCAGCAACACCGCGAACAACCCTTCCGGAGAAAGCTGCGACGATACAATCGATAGCAATGCATCCAGCGTCAGCGTTTCATCGTGCCTGGCCATATTAGCTGCCGGTTCTGCCGCGTGGAGATCTTTCTCAAAAAAAGGTGGGTTGGAGATGATAAGATCGTATTGACAGGTAAAATCAAACTGTTTTACATCGGCATGAATAACGGTGATACGATCTTTCCATTCACTATTGTTAACATTATCTTTCGCTTGCAGACTGGCATTCTCTTCTAATTCAAGACTATCTATCTTACCGCTCAGTTTTTGCGCCAGCATTAATGATAACAGACCCGTTCCGCAACCTATGTCTAAAATTCTGCTATCATTTTTTCCCCACTCACGTTGTTCCATAACCGCTGCCACCCATGCACCGAACAAACAAGCATCGGTACAAACCTTCATGGCGCACTTATCCTGGTAAATCACAAAACGTTTAAATTTGAAATAGGGATTGGGCATGGGGTTAGAGGCAATTGGCTATCAGCTATCAGCTATCGGCTATCGGCTATCGGCTTTCAGCTTTTTTAAAAACTTACTTTTTATGATAAAACTTCAGGAGATTCACTAGTTATTAAAATTTCTTGAGAGTACTAATTGGCTTCGCCAATTGTTAATATCTTCATACATTAACACTGATAAAAAGCCCTTAGCCGATAGCTGATAGCCGATAGCTGATAGCTGATAGCTGACAGCCCACCTCCCATTCAACTCCTCGCGCTAACGCTCACCGAAAGATCTGCAAAATCTCCCGCCAGGTATTTATGATAAGCAGCTATGGTGATCATCCCCGCATTATCTGTACAATATTGCAGGGAAGGAATAAAAGTGTTCCATTTCTTCAGCACGCCGGTTTCTCGCAAGGCAGCGCGTAAATGACTATTGGCGGAAACGCCTCCGGCAATACAGATATCCATAATACCGGTTTCCAGAGCGGCTTTTTGGAGCTTGTTGAGCAGGATCGATACAATTCTGCTTTGAACGGATGCACAGATATCTGCCAGGTTTTCGCTGATAAAATCCGGATTTTTACCCACTTCTCTCTGTATGAAATAAAGTATGGATGTTTTCAACCCGCTAAAGCTAAAATTCAATCCCGGGAGCTGAGGTTCAGGAAAAGCAAAGCGTTTTGGATTTCCATTCTTTGCATACTGGTCTATCAACGGGCCACCGGGGTAGGGGAGTCCCAACAGTTTTGCTGTCTTATCAAAAGCCTCTCCCGCAGCATCATCAATGGTTTCACCAATCACTTTCATGTCGGTGGTAGATGAACACATTACCAGTTGTGTATGACCACCACTGACCGTTAAGCAAAGAAATGGAAAAGAAGGACGTGGCACATCAATAAGATTTGCCAGCACATGGGCCTGCATATGATTCACGGCAATCAACGGTTTACCCAATGCCAACGCGAGCGACTTGGCAAACTGGGCGCCTACTAACAAGGATCCTATGAGCCCGGGAGCAGTTGTGAATGCAATAGCGTCCAGGTCTTGCAAAGTTATATCAGCCATCTTTAATGCCCTGTCAACAACAGGCACAATATTTTGCATATGTGCCCTACTTGCTAATTCCGGTACCACACCGCCATATTGTTCATGCACTAACTGGTTAGCTATCAAATTAGAAAGTACAACACCATCCCTGCATACTGCAGCAGCGGTATCATCGCAGGAAGATTCTATGGCAAGGAGGATAGGCAATTGTTAATGGTTAATTGTTAATGGTTAATGGTTAATGGAAATGGTTAATTGTTCGTTGTTAATGGTCAGTTCTAGTGCTAAATGATATAGTTATCGGAGGCTTCATTAACCATTAACCATTAACCATTATTATCACTTGCTTCTTATCGCCACCACGGGATCCATACGGGCAGCAATAGACGCCGGGATTATACCGGCAAGTATGCCAATGGCTATGCAAATGGAAACTGCCAGGGCCATAATTCCTACGGAAATAAAAATGGGGAAATTTAAAAAAG
>JBDSBP010000409.1:0-2533 GCA_039921525.1 Chitinophagaceae bacterium
ATTGATATCCGAAATGGCTAGTCCCAAACCAAAGGTTAATACATTGGATGTAATTCCTGCCTGAACACTGATGTCCCTGAAATATCCACTATCATTCCTATACAATTTAATGGCAAAATCCGGGTTCTTTTGTTGCCTTAATGCCACATTCTCCTGAACCCCGGTTGTGTATTGCTGTAATGAATGATTAATGAGAAACATATCCAGGTCGCCGTCTTTATCATAGTCGAAAAAGGAGGCCTGCGTAGAATATCCTTTATCAGCCAGACCATATGCATCCGCCTTTTCTGTAAATGTCAGATCTCCATTATTTATAAAGAGTAAATTTTTCCGTCGTGCAGGATTGATATCGGCGGAACGGCTGATATAGATATCGATATTGCCATCTTCATTAATATCAACCATCGTAGCACCTGTGCACCAGCCCTCCATATTGGCTATTCCACTTTTTGCAGTGATGTCTTCAAACTTAAAATCACCTTTATTTAAGAAAAGGCGGTTTTTAACCATGTTACCTGTAAATAATAAATCCTCTAATCCGTCATTATTAATATCTCCTATGGCAACTCCGCCACCATTATAGAAATATGAGTAATTCATTACATTGAACTCATCACTTTCAAGTAACATATTCCTGAAATTAACGCCGGTATTGTCCTTATTCATTAAGGTAAAAAGCGTATCGCTTTTGTTATTACAGGAACTTACCAATAAAAATAGAAGAAAAAGAAAAATGATATTTTTTAGCATACTCATGTTTGCCCCAAACAGGGTTAGGGGAGTAATCTTGTATAACATCCAGCCCGGGTTTATCAATTCAACCCCCTTGGTTCTATTATTAAGAGGGATGGATATTGAGAATTAATAATTCGTTCTATTCCCGGCTTCAGGTAAATTTTAAATGCTGTCTTAAAAAGTGAAAATAAATTTTTAAATAAATTTCTGATCTGATTTCATCAACGCTATTTCAATAAAAAGGCCATCCTGAATAAATTTCCAGGATGGCCTTTTTAACTAGAAATTTAAATCATTAACTAATTATTTATTCCACCATAAACGAGTTGCTTCGTCATCTTTACCACCAAGTTTGCCAACACCGGTTGCAAGTCCTTTGGGATTTGTTTGTGACTCACCCACAACATAGGGAGTACGACGAACAATACCTTCTTTAGGTACAACTAAGCTCTCGGAATTAATCCTGGGATATAATTTAGGGAAGTTTGTACGACGATACTCAGCCCATGCTTCAAGCCCATCAGGATATAATGCTAACCATTTCTGGGTTATAATCTGCTCCATCCACTGTGAAGGATCCGCTGACCATGCCACGGGGATATTGGTAAGGGCGGGAGAGTTTACGGCATCTGTAAGTGCGACAGGTGTGGTTTTACCTGCGGTATACATTGCGATCGCAGCAGCGTCAGTGATACCCCATTGTCTCATTGATGCATTGATCCCTTTTTCGTAGAAATCCTTTGTTGTGCCTGCACCCATATTCCATCCTTTAAGCGCGCCTTCAGCTCTCAGGAACCATGCTTCTGAAGCCATGATAACACCAAAAGGTTGGGTCGCCTGATTTGCAGGAAGAAAATTATCCGCTACGTTCGAGGTCGCAGTAGCCTGATTGGCAGGAAGCCCTAATTCAACCTGGGTAAAGCCGTTACGAAGACCTTTGAACGTAGTCGTTGTTCCGGCAACCGGGGCGTAGAATTTAGAAATCCTTGGGTCAGCATACCCTTTTAATACACTTTCCATCGCAGCACTCATACGAAACTCATTCCAGGCAGAAGCCTGGTTTAAAGTGTTGAACGAGTTAGCCGTTACTTTGAAAAAAGCATCATGGGCGTTTGTTTCCAACACACCGCCAGCCACGGCAGCTTCCGCATTAGTTTTAGCAAGAGCGGGTTCAACAACCGACATACGCATCGCAATCCGAAGACGTAACGTATTAGCGAACAAGATCCAGTTATCTACATTACCTCCATAAATCTGGTCGTTATTTCCCAGCAGGTTTTTTCCTTTATAAGGAGCTAAATCGGTTACTGCTTTTGTAAGCAAAGCAATGAAATCTTTATAGATCACATCCTGGGCATCGTAATCAACCTGTTTCAAGCCATTTCCCACCTGGGAATATGGAATTGGACCCCAATAATCAGTTCTTGGCAGGTACATCCGGACTTTCCAGATATTGGCAAGCGCATAAACACCAGGATTTTCAGTTTTACCGCCCGGTTTTGTGTTGTCTAAAACTCCCAATAAGGGAGGTATAGCACTACCATAAAACCCACTCCATGCTCCATTTAACCAGTTACCCACCATGACGTTACGATCTGAAGGGAAGTTTTGTGCGACGTTAGCATAGTATTGAGACTGTAAATCTCCAAAAAGACTTTGATAGGTTTGCCAACTAGCCGTTAACCCTCTGTACTGGGCAGCTGCATACGCATTACCAACACCTGATGCATCAAGTTCTGTAAGTTTGGTGGGGTTGGTATTATACTCCTCAAACTTTTTCGTACAAGAAGACATTCCC
>JBDSBP010000410.1:0-6113 GCA_039921525.1 Chitinophagaceae bacterium
ACATCAAACCAACCTGATGACCAAAGCTGATAGCTGATAGCTGACGGCTGATAGCTAAACTCACACCCCACACCTCAACCCTCACCCCAAATTTATCTTATTTATTTTTGTATAATTAAAAAATTACTTTAAGTTTGACAACGATTACTTAGTGCGTTAAGCTGTATGAGAAAAAATTTTACTCCCTGGATCATATTGTTGCTCCTTTTTATTGCTACCGGTTTAAGTTTCCTCGACCGGCAGGTACTATCCATGACCATTATTAAAATACAGGCTGAATTTAAATTTACAGATGTTCAATACGGAATCGTCAATACCAGCTTCCTGATCAGTTATGCCCTTATGTTCACGATTGGTGGCCGATTAATGGATACCGTTGGAAGCAAGGTAGGACTGGCATTCGCCGTGGGCATCTGGTCATTCGCCAACATTTTACATGGTGCGATGAATAGTTTTTATCAATTAGTAGCCTTCCGTTTTTTACTAGGCGTTGGAGAGGGAGGATGTTTTCCCGGCTCTGCAAAAACGGTGTATTTATGGTTTGATGAAAAGAGGCGGGCCTTGGCAAATGGAATTGCTATTGGTGGTGCTGCGATAGGGGCTGTCATTGCACCGCCCTTAACTATCCTGCTATCCACTCATTATGGATGGAGATGGAGCTTTGTGATTCCAGGTGCCATTGGTATTGTTTGGGTGATCATATGGATCTGTATTCCCTGGGGAACAAGAACACATACTAATGCAAAAGTGATTGCGGAAGCTCCATCCAAACTTTCGTTCGCTACCATCTTAAAAAATAAGGAAGCCTGGATCTTTATCCTCCTGAGGTTCCTGCTTGACCCGGTGCTTTATTTCATCATGTTCTGGGCGCCTAAATATTTAAATGAACAACGGCATATTCCTTTTGAACGTATTGGAAACCTCTTCTGGATCCCATTCCTGGCGCTTGGTTTGTCAAATATTATCGGCGGATGGCTGTCTGATCTGTTGGTGAAAAGTAACTTTTCGATTAACCGGGCCCGGAAGATCGTTATGGGAATTGCTGCAGGGCTAACAATATGCGCCCCATTCATAGCTTTTGTTTCAACGGTAGAAGTAGCTGTAGCACTTATGGCCGTTATCATGTTCGCACATGGCTTTTGGATCACTAATTATATTACGGCGATTGCAGATGTATTTGGAAGAAATGGAACGTCTACAGTAGTAGGACTATCCGGTACAGCGGGTGCTTTTTCGGCACTTATAATAAATCCAATGATTGGCTGGATAGTACAAAATTATTCCTATAGTCCTATATGGGTTATCTCAGGGATCATGTACCCAATTGCGTTCCTCGTATTCATGATTTTTATTCCAAGAATAAAGCCACTTCATTTTTCAGTGGCCTGATGTTTTTTTTACTTAAATAACATGGTGCGTTAATATATTTAAAAATAATTTAAGCTAGGTAAATGATGGATTTATTAGAAAATGAGCCGGTTGCTGCCGTTCAACCACAAGTTGTGAGAAGGAAACAAACTATTGCCAGGATCGGGGTTTTTGGTGTTGGCTATTATAAGTATTGGGATCAGTTTGAAGGCCTGTTGGAAGCGCTCAAAGAAAAACAGGTGGTATTTTTAGAGAAGCTTAAAAAGAACGATGTGGAAGTGGTGGACTTTGGTTTAGTGGATAATGTTAAAAGTGCGTACGACCTGGTGCCTTTATTGAAAGCAGCCAACCTTGATCTTATTTTTTGTGATATGCTTACCTATGCTACTTCCAGCACTTTTGGGATCATCATTAAAAGCATGGATGTACCCATTGTACTGGTAGCCCTGCAACCAGACCAGGCATTGGACTATGCCAATGCATCTACTTATCAACAATTATACAACGATGATATTTGTTCATTACCCGAATTTTCAGGGGTAGCGGTTAGAATGGGTAAAGCCGTTCCTGAAATGATTATCGGTACACTGCATAATGACCCTAAAACAGAATCAGATATATCGGAATATTGCCGGATCGCCCGGGTGCTGCATGACCTGAAAAATTCCAGGATTGGACACATAGGTCATCCCATTGAAGCCATGTTAGACATGCATACAGATGCAACCATGATCACTGCGCATTTTGGTGCACATATTATTCAATGTGAGGCTCATGAAATAGTAGCACAATACGAATTGATTACGAAGGAAGAGGTGAAAAAAACGGAGGATCGCATCCTCGCTTTTTTTGATACCCCTTACCCTGTTTCAGATCCCATCTCGGAAAAATTGAAAGATGCCGACCTGGAAACCGCTGCCCGGGTAACTATAGCATTAGAAAAATTTGTGGATGAAAAAAAGCTGGATGGTCTTGCCTACTACTACGAAGGCGAACCTTCCAGTAATACAAGACTGGTGATGAGTAACCTTATTGTTGGGAACTCTTTACTGACTGGCGCCGGTTTCCCGATGTGTGGTGAATCTGATCTTAAAACATGTTTAGCCATGTTAATTATGGATCGCTTAGGCATCGGCGGTAGCTTTGCGGAATTTCACCCGGTTGATTTTAAGGAAGATTTTGTTTTGGTTGGTCATGATGGTCCGCACAACATTACCATTGCAGAAGGCAGGCCCGTTTTAAGGAGCCTGAAAAAATACCACGGTAAACCCGGCTTTGGCGCCGGTGTTGAATTTAAAATAAAGGAAGGTCCGATAACGATGTTAAGTATCAGTTCTACATATAGTGGTAAGTTTAAGTTTATTATTGCTGAAGGGGAATCAGTAGCAGGCCCCATACCGCCAACCGGAAATACCAATACGCGCGGATTTTTCAAACCGGATGTAAGAACCTTCCTGCATCGCTGGATCAAAGCAGGTCCTACCCATCACTTTGCCCTGGGCGTTGGCCATCACGCAACTACCATTCAAAAAATTGCCGGCTACCTGGATATGGAATCCGTAATTATTTCCTGATCTAAAATTTTTGTCCTAAACAAAATTTACATACAATGAAAAAGATTACTAACGAACACTTTCTGCTTAAACCTGCGCTGATGTTGCTCCTGATGCTTTTAACGCTAAGTCACTTGAACGCGCAGAAAGCCCAGCCTGTTACCCTTTCCGGGACGATTATTTCCAGTGCTGATAGTAAACCTCTTTCCGGCGTTTCTATAACGGAGAAGGGAGCACGAAATGGAACTATTTCGGATGCACAGGGAAAGTATCAATTACGAGTGGCTAAAAACGCCACTATTGTTATTAATCATGTTGGTTTTAATGCAACCGAAATGGTGGTGGGAGATAACCCTACGTTGGATTTCAGTCTTGACGTGGCCCAGCAGCAGTTACAAGATGTTGTGGTAGTGGGTTATGGTAATCAGCGTAAGCGAAATGTAACAGGAGCCATTGCCAATATAACGGCCAAAGATCTTTTGCCCGGCCCTGCTTCCAGCTTCGACCAGATGTTGCAGGGTAAAGTTGCCGGTGCACAGATAACTCAAACCTCCGGTGCTCCCGGCGGTAATGTAAACATCGTAATAAGAGGCATCAGTTCTGTCACGGGTGGTAACTCGCCCTTATATGTAATTGATGGATATGCTATCGGAACAGGCGGTGGTGGATCTGATGTTTCCAGTTTTAGTTCAAGCTCTTACACACCGAGTGGAATTGCGGGCAGCAGTGGTACCAACAGGATCAATCCTTTAAGCACTATCAATCCTGCAGATATAGAATCTATACAGATCCTGAAAGATGCGTCCGCAACGGCGATCTATGGGTCAAGAGGAGCCAATGGCGTAGTGATCATTACAACCAAGAGAGGTAAATCAGGCAAGGCTACCATTAACCTGGAGGCTTCCGAAGGGTTGCAGGAAGTACGCAAAACGCTGGATGTTCTTAATCCCCGCGAATACGCGGAATTTGTGGCAAATGGGCGTGATAATGCCTGGGTGTACGCAGGCGGAAAGGCCGATGATCCCAATTCGGTGCGAAGCACCAATACGCAGGTAAAACCTGGGTTCCGCAATCCTTCTGCATTGCCCGAGAAAGGCACTGACTGGCAGGACCTTATCTTCCGTAAAGCCCTGGTACAGAACTACCAGTTATCAACAAACGGCGGTAACAAGGACGTTAGTTATTATATTTCCGGCGGTTACTTCAACCAGGATGGAATTATCATAGGGTCAGACTTTAAAAAATTTAACCTCCGTACAAATGTAGATGCGCATCTTACAGAGAAATTAAAAGTAGGCGTATCATTTTCCGGTTCTTACTCTTATGGAAATTTTGCAAGGGCCGAAGGAGATCTTCAATTCCGCGGCCTGATCATAAATGCTGTGGCACGTGATCCATCCATACCCGTGTATGATGCTAACGGTGACTACTACTCTGAATTCTCTAACCCCACTGGTATTCCCGCTGAACATCCGCTACTCATTGCATCTGAATTCTCCGATAAAAGAAATGCTTCCAACGTGTTCGTAAATAATTATCTCGAGTATGAATTTATTAAGGGCCTTACTTTCAGAACTTCGCTTGGTGTTAACTATTCTACCGGTACCACCAACTTGTGGAAGTCTTCCAAAATAGGGATTGCCACTACCCGCACAGGACCAGCCACTGCAGGTGTTACAGAAGTTAAAACGCTGAACTGGCTGAATGAAAATACGCTTAACTATAAACGCATCTTTAATCAAAAGCATGAGTTTGATGCAATCGTAGGTTATACCATTCAGAAAAATTCCGATGGTGTACTGCAAGCAGGCGCTTCGGAGTTTCCCACAGATGACGTGCAGTATATAGCTGCCGGTAATGTTTCGTTCGGAACAAATTACAAATCAGAATGGTCAATGCTTTCTTTGCTTGGTCGTGTTAATTACACCTATGATGGAAAATATCTTCTAACGGGGACCGTGAGGCGAGATGGAAGTTCCCGCTTCGGCGCCAATAACCGCTGGGGCACCTTTCCTTCTTTTTCACTGGGTTACCGTCTCTCCGACGAGCCTTTTATGAAATCTGTTCAGTTTATTAACGATCTGAAAATTCGTGGAAGCTGGGGTATTTCCGGTAACAACCTGATTGCCAATTATGCCAGCCAGGGGCTGTTAGGAATTGCGCGTACTGTGTCTAATGGCCAGATAGTCTCGGGAATTGTTCCTACCAGCTTATCGAATAATAACTTAACCTGGGAGCAATCTGTTCAAACCAATGTAGGTCTTGACCTGGCATTGTTCGACAGCAGGATAACGCTGACAGCAGATATTTATCGTATTCTTAAAAAAGACCTGTTGCTAAATGTTACCTTGCCAGCCGCTTCCGGTTTTGGTTCTTCCACACAAAATATAGGTGAGGTAGAAAATAAAGGGATTGAGTTTGGTATTAATACTGATAATATTCGATCGGCTAAATTTCAATGGCATACAGGTTTCAACATTAGCATGAACCGGAACAAAGTATTATCCCTTAATTCCGGCGCCGTGAGGATTACCAATTCGGATTTCCAGGTAACACAGGTGGGAGAACCCATCGCCAGTTTTTATTTATTACATGCAATAGGCATCTTTCAAACAGCGGAAGAAATTGCCAAAAGCCCCGTGCAGAATCCCCGAGTGGTGCCAGGAGACCTGAAATTTGAGGATGTGAATAAAGATGGCAAAATAACTACCACGGATAAAGCACTGTTAGGCAGCCCATGGCCCGATTTTACATGGGGATTGGATAACAGGTTCACCTATAAAAACATAAGCCTCAGCGTTAGTATAAATGGTACGCAGGGCAATAACGTATTCTTCAGTGGAGGAAGTGTGGTATTAAATGATGCCGGTGTTCAAAACCAGCTCGCCATGGTGGCCGATCGTTGGAAATCACCTGCCAGTCCTGGAAATGGAGTTGTTCAACGCGCCATACGTAATGATTATGCTTTTGGCATCAGTAACACATCAAGATATTTGTTTGATGGGTCTTTTGTAAAGATCAGGAACATCAACCTGTCTTATTCCTTCAATAGTAATTTAATTTCCAGGTTGAAAATGCAATCGCTTTCTGTGTACGCCGATGCGACCAATGTTTTTGTGTTTACGGATTATCCAAGTTTCGATCCGGAAGGAAGTACCAGTGGCGACAACATCGCCAAAAGCGGGCTTGACT
>JBDSBP010000411.1:0-5162 GCA_039921525.1 Chitinophagaceae bacterium
TAGGGAGGATTGGTGGGTAGAAGATAGTAACAAAGCCGCCGCTCCCGGTAGGGAGCTTTGGTGCTTAGTCCTGATGTAGCATCCTATTCACACAGCACAAGATTAAAGTTATTTATTCCGTGATATGGGCGAAGCACATTGGACACTCATACCTCACACCTACTTCTTTTTATACTCCGCATTCAACCCCTTTACCAAATCCGGGGTAATATTACAGGTGGTATCCCGTAAAAAAATAAAATCCGGTTCGTAAGAAAGAATATAGGAATAATTTTTATCCTTGTTATAACCCTTAAGATATTCCTCGATTCTCTTTTTGATGTCTTTTTTAAACTCCATGGATTGTTTGCCAAAACTCTCTTCCAATGATTGCTTGCGAACCTGGTATGCTTGCTGTAATTGGGCATTCTCACGCTGGGCGGCATCTGCTTCAGCCTGTGACATGGCCGCACCCTTTTTTTGCCATTCAGTTACTTTTTTCTGGTAATCTTTTTCCATGCCGGCCAGTTCCGCATTCATAGTCTGTTCTTTCTCTTTCAGGTGAGTCAGGGCATCTTTAAAATAAGCATAGTTAGCCTGCAGGGAATCCATTTCAAAATAACCAATTCTCGAAGACGCCAGACCGGTTGCAGTATTGACAGCAGCATCACTTTTAGTGGGTAGTACATTAACAGCTGATTTATTTCTGCCGTCAAAGTGGAGGTAAAATAAAATGCCAACCAGTACCACTAAAATAATATTCAAACCAATGGAAAGTTGCTTCATGAATTATATTTTTTGCAATTTAAATTAGAGATCGATTGGATAACACAGGTAACAACGAATTTGGGAACTCTTTAACCTGTCTTGTTGATACATAACCGGGTTAAATCAACTCATCCGGAAATGTATGTGTAATAACCGGTTCAAACAAAAAAGTAGGAAGTTTTATACTTCCTACTTTTTGTTAATTCTGTATTTCAATTTCTTCCTTGCTGAAGCTGATAGCCGATAGCCGATAGCTATTCATCATCATCAAAACTCATCGCTTCACGAGTAGTCTGCAGCAATTCGTATTCTTCCTTGCTACCTACTATCATGTTGTCAAAATCCCGAAGGCCGGTACCGGCAGGAATTGGATGACCTGTGATCACATTCTCTTTCAAACCAAGCATTTCATCCGTTTTACCCTGTATTGCGGCAGAACTTAACACCTTGGTGGTTTCCTGGAAGGAAGCGGCAGATATCCAGCTTTGCGTACCGAGTGATGCCTTGGTGATACCCAACAACAACGGTTGCGATGTTGCGGCATTAGCATCCCGGAATTCAGCAAGTTTGCGGTCGTTTCTGCGGAGGATGGAGTTTTCTTCCCTTAACTCACGCAGACTAACGATCTGACCTGCTTTCAATTTAGCAGATTCACCAGGCTCGCTAACCACTTTTTTATCGAAGATCCAGTCGTTCTCATCAAGGAAATCCAGTTTATCAACTGTATCATCCTCAAGGAATCGTGTATCTCCCGGATCAACGATAGTTACCTTACGCATCATCTGGCGAACAATTACTTCAATGTGTTTATCATTGATACGTACACCTTGCAAACGGTAAACCTCCTGGATTTCATTCACTACATATTCCTGTACAGCGAAAGGACCCTTAATAGAAAGGATGTCGGAAGGCGCTGTCTGGCCATCACTTAACGGCGTGCCGGCTTTAACAAAGTCACCATCCTGTGCCAGGATCTGGCGCGTTAACGGAACAAGATATTTTCTCACCACACCATCTTTAGCTTCTACGATGATCTCGCGGTTACCACGTTTGATGCTTCCAAAAGTAACTACCCCGTCAATTTCTGAAACGATGGCCGGGTTACCCGGGTTACGTGCTTCAAACAATTCAGTAACACGTGGAAGACCACCCGTAATATCTCTTAACTTACCTAATACACGAGGAATTTTAACCAACACCTGGCCCGCTCTTACTACTTCTTCTTCTTCCACAACAATGTGTGATCCAACTGGCAGGTTATATGATTTTATTTCCTTTCCTTCAACCAGCAAGGAAGGTATCTTGGTTTTATCTTTTGTATCAATTACCACTTTTTCACGGTGGCCGGTTTGTTCATCTGATTCTTCCCGGAAAGTAACACCTTCAATGACACTTTCCATTTTAACCGTACCCTGTATCTCGGCAACAATTACATTGTTAAATGGATCCCATGTACAGATCACTTCACCCTTGGTTACAATCTGCCCGTCTTTCACGTTCAGTGTTGCACCATAAGGAACGTTGTTAGTAATCATCAATCGGTCATTCTTAACATCCATGATCCTAACCTCACCCGTACGACCAATAACTATATTTACTTTTTTGCCTTCCGCATTTTCAGTTGCTACCGTACGAAGACCATCAAACTGGATCGTTCCGTCGAATTTCGCTGGCAATGTAGATTCTACAGAAGCAGAACCGGCAACACCACCCACGTGGAAGGTTCTCAATGTCAACTGTGTACCTGGCTCACCGATTGACTGGGCAGCGATAATTCCAACCGCATCCCCTTTCTGAGCGGTATACCCGGTAGCAAGGTTCTTACCATAACATCTTACACACACTCCGCGTTTGCTTTCGCAGGTTAACACCGATCTTATTTCCACAATCTCAATTCCTGCATCTTCCACCAGCTTGGCGGTATCTTCTGTTATCTGTGCACCAGCTTCAACGATAGTAGCATCTGTCTGCGGGTCATAAATATTATGCAAAGATGTACGCCCGATAATTCGGTCATACAATGGTTCAATAACATCCTCATTATCTTTCAATGCTGACGTTGCAATCCCTCTAAGAGTTCCGCAATCTTCTTCGTTGATCACCACATCCTGCGCCACATCCACCAGCCTTCGTGTTAAATAACCCGCATCAGCTGTTTTCAACGCTGTATCCGCCAAACCCTTACGGGCACCGTGCGTAGAGATGAAGTAATCAAGTACATTCAATCCACCCTTGAAGTTCGACAGGATCGGGTTTTCAATGATCTCACTACCTGTGCTACCAGACTTTCTTGGCTTAGCCATCAATCCCCTGATACCGGCAAGCTGCTTGATCTGCTGTTTAGAACCACGTGCACCACTGTCTAGCATCATATACACAGAGTTGAAACCCTGTTTATCGTTTGCCAGTTCACGGATCAATGTTTCCGTAATACGCGTATCAACACGGCTCCAGATATCCACTATCTGGTTGTACCGTTCATTATTAGTAATTAAACCGGTATTATAGTTATCCCAAACTTCATCCACCTCCACTTTCGCGTTGTCGAGCAATTTTTCCTTTGTATCAGGAATGATAAGGTCATTGATATTAAAAGACAGTCCGCCTCTGAACGCCATACGGAACCCAAGTTGTTTGATATCATCCAGGAATTTCGCCGTAGAAGGAATATTAGTCCATTTAATAATGTCACCAATAATTTCCCGGAGAGATTTCTTTGTTAACAACGCATTGATATAACCTGCTCCTTTTGGAACATGCTGGTTAAATATCACCCGGCCAACGGTGCTTTCAATTAATTTATTAGAGAAGGTTCCATCATCATTACGAACATCCACCTTTACCTTGATATTGGCATGAAGGTCAATTTGTTTTTCGTTGTAGGCTATGATAACTTCTTCTGGTGAGTAAAATGATTTCCCCTGACCCCTCACTGGTTCTTCAGGAGTTGACTTTTTACCCTTGGTAATATAATACAGGCCAAGAACCATGTCCTGTGAAGGAAGGGTAATTGGTGTACCATTCTGCGGGTTAAGAATGTTGTGCGAAGACAACATCAGCAATTGCGCTTCCAAAACGGCAGCGTTGCTTAAAGGAACGTGAACCGCCATCTGGTCACCATCGAAATCGGCGTTGAACGCCGTTGTTACCAGCGGATGCAGTTGTATCGCCTTTCCTTCAATTAATTTAGGCTGGAAAGCTTGTATAGATAAACGGTGCAACGTAGGGGCACGATTCAGCATCACCGGGTGGCCCTTCAGAATATTTTCCAGGATATCCCAGATTATTGCTTCTTTTTTATCAACCAGTTTACGGGCCGACTTAACCGTTTTTACTATTCCTCTTTCAATAAGTTTGCGTATAATAAATGGCTTGAACAATTCAGCCGCCATATCCTTCGGCAAACCGCACTCATGGATCTTTAATTCAGGACCAACCACAATTACAGAACGTCCGGAGTAATCCACACGTTTACCCAACAGGTTCTGACGGAACCGTCCTTGTTTACCTTTCAATACATCACTTAGAGATTTCAGCGCACGGCCACCTTCCGCTTTAACGGCATTAGATTTACGGGAGTTATCAAATAATGAATCGATCGCTTCCTGTAACATGCGCTTTTCATTACGTAAGATTACTTCGGGAGCCTTGATCTCTAACAGACGTTTCAAACGATTATTACGGATGATTACCCTGCGGTACAGGTCATTCAGATCGGAAGAAGCAAACCTGCCTCCATCCAATGGAACGAGTGGGCGCAATTCGGGTGGAATAACGGGAATGTATTGCATTACCATCCATTCAGGACGGTTAGTGATCCTTGTATTGGCATCACGGAAAGATTCAACCACACTTAAACGCTTTAGTGCGTCTGCCTTACGTTGCTGGGAGGTTTCGGTTGCCGCAGCATTACGGAGGTCGAAGGACAATTGGTCCAGGTCAATCCTTTGTAAAAGGTCGTGCACTGCCTCTGCACCCATTTTTGCGATGAATTTATTCGGATCATCATCAGGCAGGTACTGGTTATCTCTTGGCAGAGCTTCCAATATGTCGAGGTATTCTTCTTCGGTTAAAAGGTCGCCATTATTCTGTCCTTTGTCAACACGAAGACCGGGCTGGATAACCACGAAACGTTCATAATAAACAATGGTTTCCAATTTCTTGGAACTCATACCCAACAGGTAGCCGATTTTATTGGGTAAACTTTTAAAATACCAGATATGTACTACAGGAACCACCAGTTTAATGTGGCCCATACGTTCACGGCGAACTTTCTTTTCTGTCACTTCAACTCCGCAACGGTCACAAACAATACCCTTGTAGCGGATACGTTTGTATTTACCGCAGGCACATTCATAATCCTTTACCGGGCCAAAAATGCGTTCGCAAAACAAACCGTCTCTTTCAGGTTTGTA
>JBDSBP010000412.1:0-11425 GCA_039921525.1 Chitinophagaceae bacterium
TGCGGATGCTGGATTATAAAAAAAAGCCCAACGAAAGAATTGGTAAAATACTTGTCTATACTGTAAGCAACCCGCTAACCCGCTATATGAATATTTCATAGGTCATTTGATATTTGTTGAAAAATAAAATATGCGGACAAGCAATGAACAACGCAATGCTATGCTGGATTTAATTGAACAATGGCATCAGAGCGGCATTAGTCAGAAAGATCTTTATCACCAGCATAATATTCCGGCTCATGTATTTTGTTACTGGCATAAGTGTTATCGGAAACAACAATCCGGTTTAATAAATCAACCTCTACAAATGGTTTTATTAAACTGGAGCCTTCACCTGTGCCAGCCGCCGATATAGAATTACAGTTATCTAATGGTAATCGCATTATTTTCCATCAGCCTGTAAGCGCTGAGTACCTGAAAGCTTTAATACTGTAAGGGTATGCTTCATTTATCATCCAGTGTTAAATATTATCTATATCAATCCCCGGCTGACATGAGAAAGGGGTTTAATAGTTTATCAGGCATCGTAACTTCTCAAATGCAGCATAGCGCAATAAGTGCTGATATCTTTATTTTTCTTAACCGTAACCGGCCTCACATAAAATTGTTGCTTTGGGAAGGCGATGGCGTTTCAATTTATTATAAACGCCTAGAGCAGGGAACTTACGAACTACCTGTTTGCAATGATGCAGATACCACGATGCCCATCACCTCACAACAACTACAATTCATACTTCAGGCGTAAAATTGACCAAAATCGAGTATCGCAAACGATATCAAAAAAAGGACCCGAGTTATTAACAATTTTTTGAGGGTGAAATAAATTTTCAAACTAGGAGGGGCATTTATTCACAAACCGTTGTACAACTATTTTTTGACTCAAATCATTGGCTGAAACCCTTGTTCCATATAGCTTTGTACCATCATTGCAGACAGCAAACACCCTAGATAATAAACAGATATACAAACAGGCACAAAGTAAAATTTTGTCCTTAAATCATGAACTCGCCAACCTTACAAAGTTGCTTTTTGGATCCATGCAGAAACGCTTTATACCGGAACCTGCCAAGGGTGCCATGGTTCAAGGTTCACTGGATCTTCATCCGGATATTATTGCTGCCTGCGAGATTACCACCACTACTACGGTGACAAGTTAGCGGACCCATACTGAAGTGGTGACTCAAAGAAAAGAACATCCAGGACGTATGGAGCTACCCGATCACCTGCGCCGCGAAGTAATCATCCTGGAACCAGCCGAAGATGTAACCGGCCTTAGAAGAATCGGATACGAGGTTACCGTATCTCCTTGCTATCATAAGTCGCTTTCAATATTTACGTACTTTATGATATTTTACTTGTTATCAATTTCATTACCCTTAATTTTTTTGCTCGAAAGTGAAACAGGAAACAGGTGTCTGTCTTTTACGGATCTATATAAAACGTCCGCGAGATTCTGAAAACCTAATTCCTTATCCAGTAAATAATCAAGCCTTTGAGTAGCGGCTACCTGCGGATACTGCTTTGCTGTTTTCAATAACAGTGATGGTTTTATTTCCCCGGCCAATTCTTTTAGAATAGTAGCCGTGTTGTTTAGACCAATGCTGCCGGAATAATTCAATAAATCGAGTGCAGTAAGACCCGGTGAACTAATATTAATATGCCCGGCATCCGTCTCTTTCTTAACTATAACTTCATCATACCATGTTTTCTTTATCTAAAAATTTATCTTTAGCTTCTTACTGTTTATTTTTCTTAGAGCAGGTTTTTCCGTTATTACAAAAAACTCCATTGGCTGTTGATGAGCTGCTCCATGCAAAGCCGCAGCTAATAACAACCCTACATAATAACGTTTATTAAGGGATTGCATTAAATCATCAATAAAAAGTGCTATAGGAATCATTCACTGATTCGAATACTCAGGAGATATAATTGCATAGAACCCTTTGCGTATATGGGCTATTTGCTTTTTTATTTTAAGCCTGTAAAGAGTTTGATTAATAGCTTTATCCGAAATGTCAAACTTTTTTTATTTCAACCAATGAAAAAGAATATCTGCGGGAAGAGCGAATTCTTTTTATAAAATCTTCCAGGTAGTTGTATTAAGTAATGATTTTTGGGCATTAATTACGGTTTGCGTTTTACTACATATTGTGTAGTGAAACGCAAATATAAAATTTTGTATTAGAAACAAGGCGAAGGAAAGAAGTTTTTCGTTGAGTCTCCAGAACTGATATTAGAATAAAGTCGAAAATTCTTCCGTAATCCGAGCCTGTTATCCCAAAGTTTTTTAAAAATATCAAGCCTTGCATTTGATCAATACATCATTTTCAGACCCGGGTTGTTACTACTTGAGAATACTGACCGATCAGGATGGTAAATATTTAATTCAAAACCGTATTTTTATAAAGACAAGTTAACCTTAGTAAAGGTTTGTAAGATTTGTTCAGGAATATCAAGTTGATCGAGTAAAAAATCGAGTAAAAAAATAAGTAATTGTAATTCAATAAGTTAAAGCGGCCTAACCTTTCCCGTCCGGTCCACCAGCTAATAATCTTCAAAACCCTTACTGGGCGCTACTTTCAGCGCCCAGTCTGCTTTTAAGAGAGGACGAAACTCCATTTTATCATTCGTTATTAACCGCCAAATCACAAAACAATTATCTTTTTGCTTAACCAAAAACAAATTAAATGGAGTACATATCAGTAATTACAGCCATAAGGTTGTCCAGGATAGTAACTGGTAAGGCCCCAGTCATTATAGCTCTTGCTAAACACCTTTAAGCTCATTGTGATACTTATTTTCTGTGTTTTGAAAATTGAAAGGATTCCTTGCTGCATTCTGAAAATGGGATGGTAAGGATCCACTTCCCTTCTTCGTGATTTATAACACGAAGGGTGAATCCGTCCTTATCTTCCGATAAAATTTGAGCCTGCACTGACGGCGCCTTATTTTCTGACGAATATAAAATCCATACAAATGCGTTGGTTTTCTGAATTTCTGTTGAATAAATAATCACCTTATTAGGCTCAAATTTATCGTATTCTTTACCGTACCACCCTTGGATTTGCGGAATTTGCTGGCCTTTCACTAAAGTCACGGTCCAGTGGGGCGAACCAACCGGAATAATTTCCAGATTTCCGCGTTCGTTTTGCGTACTTACAATCTGCTTGTTTTTGATGCCCAGTTTGCAACCGGGATGCCAGTGCCAGAGCGCTTCTATTTTCCGGGGGATCAGTCGAGATACGATCCACGACCACCCAAAATTTTCCAGGTACATAGAACAAGGCCCTTGTGTACTTCCCTTCGCTTTAGCTCTCTGAACCGATCAAATGAATTCCAGGCATAATCGAATTTATCAGAGATTTTAAAGTACTTATTGGAAAGTGATTGCTTTACCAGCATAGATCCGGGTGCCTGCCCTTGTCCGTCGATAACAATTACATTGTGACTGAAACTGCTGGTGGCGTAGTTCCTGAATTTGTCAGGCACTTCGCCTCTGTAAGCAAACCGTTCTCCATCCACCAGGAAAAAGCACTGAACATAAAAAAACAATTAAAATACCGACTGCCAGTTTTATCATATTTAATTTTTTTGGGAAATCCAGTATCTGAAAGGCATTCGCTTAAACCAGATGTACAAGGTAAAATAACATTCAATTAAAAGTTCATCATACTATTAAAGTTCACTACCACTCCATTTCGAAATCTTTTCATTCACTTATTTAATGTTACCACAAATGTGGAACTGGAAACCTTTTCAATTAATTTTTCACGTTCCAGGTTAATAGCAGGTTGACCACAACACTTGTAAGATCATTCGGGAGAAGATAAGCGCACATTTATCGTACCCTTTTTATCTGGGAACAAATACGCAGGAATCCGTATTTCAACTCTCTTCAGGTTCTCAATCCTTTTGTCAAGTTTCATAGGTGGAGGATCCAAAGAAATGATAGAAAGTTTCACGTTACGGGGAGAAAGAATTTGTAGGTTTAATTGTTTACCATCCTGCCTGAGAAGTGCGCCTTCACTTGTAGGCGTTACCTCTGCAATTGTCATAATAGCCCAAGTAATGCTTTTTGTTGAGTCTTCCAATATTAATTGGTCCTCAATGGATATTGAATGATCAGAATCTTTGAAAAATTTTCTATAGGCACTTTTCAGGTGACCTTTAAAAATTTCGGTCATGTTGATTGTAGCTTCCGGACGGGTACCCGATTTAAAATCAATGAGAGTAGCGGTTCCACTTACGTTAAATCGGGCATCATCAACGGTAAGGGTGCTGTGGCCAAAGTTACTCTTGGTAAGGAGTGTCCACCGCTGGCAATGCTGGCAGCTACTCCATAAGTCAAAACCAGCCTGCTCCAATTCATTATAACCCTGAACTCCGGGATCTAACACCCATCTTACCCCATTGAGCTCAAATACAAAACTTCCTGCATCCATATTTCCATGGCTTAGTGAAGCGCTGCCTCCTTTTCCGCCAAAATAGTAATTCCCTACACCGCCCTTCTCACCGTTTAAAATAATGATTGGATTACTACCGTCTCCTTTCCAGGCTGATGGAAGAGCAGTTTCTTTTTTTTGCTCAAATTGGGATAACCAAATTAAACCTGGTCCGGCAAAGCGGGAAAGCTTTTGCATGGATTGAGGCGACTGTAAAAACTTTTCTTTCTCCAGATAGAGTGTATTGCCTGTTTGTTTGGCAAACCACGCCAGTGTAATATCTCCATATTCTCCGGCTTTATCACCACAGTCGGCGAAATTGAAATACCAGCCTGATGGAGCAACGGTCAACAGCCTAAAGTCCGCACTTTTTAAAAAAGCCGGGTAATTTGCTATTCCAAAGTCAGTTCCAAAAGCAGATTCAAGCATGGAAGAAGTGACAACAGAGAAGCTTGTACCATAGTCCCAATAGGTAGCACCCTCAGGGTATACGCCATCGGGGGCATATTGTTTAAGAGCATTAGTCATTCCCTCTAACGACCGGCCTATAGTCCTGGCCGCCAATTCCGGGTCTTTGTCTGCAATTACAATCGCAGCAGCAATCATTCCACCATTGCATACCTGGTTCCAGTTGTTTGTGCCTGCAACCCATCCGGGATTCTCCTTTTCATTCCAACCTGGTTTTATTCCTTTTTCAATCAATGCTATTTTCGCCTGCTCTACGCTTGATTTTGGCAATGCCTCACCAGTCCAGTCTATTGCTATCGCAACGGCCATCGACATCTCTGCAACATCTAAAAAGTGCGACGGATTCCAGTTGGTAAAATTGCAAACTGCAGAAACCTCATCATTGATTCGTTTAAGAACAACCGGATTCTTTTCAATTCTATAAACCATTGAAAGGATACTCATCCTGTATAACATTTCACGAGAAACACCCAGCAGCCTTCTGCCTTCAAGTTTTCTTTCCAGAAAAGGTTGGTTGAGGATTTTATCAGCATTTATTTTAATGGCTTCATAATAATTCTTTACTAATGGGTCGTTTTTAATTTTCTTCTTAAGGTTCGCTTCAATTAAAGGTGTAAGTATAAGCCGTGGACCCGACTTTCTCATATTTGTTTTCAGATATTTTACTGAGATTGGATTATCGAGCTTTACGGATGCAATTTTTGTTTGAGCAATTATATTATTGAAGTGGAAAATCAGTATATATGAAAACAAGATGTAACGGATGCGTAAATTCATATTAATGGATTTAATTTTTATACTTGAAATATTCCCTTCTGTATGATAAAAATAAAGGGTTAAGCTTTTAAGCCGCCCTCTTCAACATATCATAATTTGCTGAAACGTATTTCTGAGTGGCCGTACGACTGCCATCTCTTTATCAAGACCTTATAAATACATGTCACGAAATACAACGACCTTAAAGCTACAGGGGATTTAGTGCATACTGCTCGATGCATACGAAGAGGTATTATAACTTAATGAATTTACCGATGCCTCAAGTTCATGTAATCCTTCCGAACATTCGACACGAATGAACTATTATTACCAATTTGGATTTTGTTTTAATTCCGGGTTTTGAGATAATGCACTCAGCGGTATGGGCCACAAATAGTGTTTGCTTTCATCGAATACGGGATTGTCCCAATCAGTACCTTTATAAACGTTAATATAAGTTTTCCCTGAAACCGGATCAACTGATGTTTTAACAGTTGCCAACGGAAACCGGGCAATGGCTGCGGCATCCCACAGAATACCCATAGAAGGGATTTCCAGCTTTTTACCCTGTTTCCAACGCCTCAGGTCATCGTATCGGAAACCTTCCATGAACAGCTCAACCCTGCGTTCTCTCCTGATTTCCACAATTAATGGGGATACAGCATCACTTACATACCTTGGGTCAACCGGTATACTGCTTATGTTCATATGTATCATCCCAACCCTGTCTCGTAATTTATTTATTGATATATCCAGATCCGCTTGAGTTAACGTACTTAGTTCTGCTTTCGCTTCGGCATAGTTTAGCAAGGCTTCGCCTAAGCGTAAAGTTATAGCAGGAGTAGTCGATGTGTTGTATGCATTTCCTGCCGCGACTGATTCATATGCTTTAATGATATGATAACCTGTTGTACCAATTTGTCCACCTGCCATCCCGGTTACCCGGGGATAGGTATAAGCAAGGCTTCTGTCATAGTTGTAGTAAGCCTGGTCCGCAGTGTGAAGGATGGTTTGTCGCAGGCGTGGATCCCGGTTGATGAATACATTTTCAATTTGTGCATCTCCTTTATATAGAGGAGAAAGCGACACCGGCAATCCATCGGTACATAAATAATCTTCAACCATGCTTTTTGTTGCGCCTCCATTATACCCTACATGGTAAGACATTACATGATTAGTAATAACTCCAAGCTGGTATTTTCTCCAGTATATTACTTCCTTGTTCCCCGTTAAGTCAGTGGCGCGGTGATAAGCATTATAATCATGTAACGGATCACCACTACTGTAAAGCGTGTATGGTCCCTTGTCCATAAGTTCTTTTGCAGCATCAGCAGCTTCTTTCAGCCACATGTCCGGATTCTTGCCACCATGATATTTTCGCCAGGTACCTTCGAAGAGGCAAACTCTTGATTTAACCAGCAATGCGGCCCACCTGCTTAACCTGCCGGGTGCATTTCCATCCCCCCAGCTGGCCGGAAGTTTGACACAGGCAAAGGTCAGGTCAGCCATTACACTGTCCATAGCCTGTTCCCTTGGGGTACGTAGAGCGTATAGTTCTTTGGAATCAATGTTTAATTCATGTCCTACCCAGGGAACATCTCCAAATTTCGATACTTTATCCGCATAAAACCAACCGCGGAAAAGCCTTGCTTCTGCGGCATATTTATCAAGCGTCTGCGATGGCACATTCGCTTTATTGTAGTTATCAAGGCCAACATTAATTGCCCTGACAAAATTCCACCCCCTCCAGCCATATTGCTGAGGTGTTGAAGGTACATTATGTTTCCCGGACCGTGTCTGGGAAAAAAAGGCATGACGTGCTATGTTAGGGGCTATATTATCAGAATATTCGTCCAAATACCAGATGCCAGACCAGTGGCTATCGAAACCCTCATGATGCCCCATCATGATAGGAACATTTACATCATCACCGGCCATGTTATACAATCCGTTATTATAAATCTTCAGGTCATTTTCCGTATTCCAGAATGTTGTGTTGCTGATACGGTCAAGAGGATATCTTTCCAGAAAATCTTTTTTGCAACTATTCAGGAGGAATATGGTAAAAAAAAGCAAACAAATTCCCACAATTAATTTTTTCATTTGATGAAATTTAAAAATATTAGAAATTTACCCTGGCACCCAGGGTGAAAATACGTTGCAGATAATACTCCTGGGTTACCGTATAAACACTCTCCGGATCTAGTGGCTTATGCATTTTTGAATATTCCCATAAATTCATTCCGGCAAAATAAACCTGCGCTCTGCTTAACCTCACCTTGTCAATTAATTTTTGGGGGAAGTCGTAACTCAAGGTTACATTTTTCAACCTGATATAAGCAGCGTTCTGTACATAACGGGATTGCGGGTGAATATTCTTTTTTGTATTGAATCCAAAGGTAGGGGCCGCAAAATAGGCATCGGGGTTAGTCTCGCTCCATGATTCTGTAAGGAAATACTTTTCGATATGTCCGTCATTATAAGGATAGAAAGCCTGCCAGTTGCCATTATCCGGAAGGTAATCCCTTTTCAATATCCCCTGAAAAAACATATTCAATGACAAATTTTTAAATTTCAAATCCCCGTTAAAACCAAAACTATACCTCGGGCTGGTATTACCAATAATTATCCGGTCGCCATGATTGGATAATGTATTGTTTCCGGGTGTAATTTTACCATCCTTATCAAGATCGGCATACTGCATGTCTCCTGCCCTCCAGTTGGCGCCTAATTGTGATTGGCTGGCAGCAGCACTCACCTTCTCATTAGACTGAAATATTCCAACAGTTTGATAACCCCATATCTCACCTAGATTCTGCCCAACATAGTAGTCCGAAAGAGATCCGTTGGGATTATTATACTTGGTGATTTTCGCGGAGTTATCCGACAAGGCTAATGTTATTCCATAATTCCAATCTTTCCCTATTTTATCACGCCAGGTAGCTGATAATTCCCAGCCCTTTGTTGTTAAGTCTGCTGCATTGGACTTGGGAGCATTTGTTCCCAGTATATCTGGATATTGCACATTCATCAGCATATTCTTGGTATCCCTTGTATATACATCTGCAGAAATATCCAACTTTTGATTAAGTATGGTAAAATCAAGCCCCATGTTTTTTGCAACAACAGTTTCCCAGGTTAATGAGGGACTTACAAGTCCGGCAGGGGATACATATGGAATAAAGCCGCTTGACATAAGGTAAGGTGCTGACCCTGTCGCCATAGTAGCAATATATGGATAGTAATCATTGCCCAATAACTGATTTCCCAGCGTGCCATATGAAGCCCGGAGCTTCAGGTTATCCAGCCAGCTTTTTGTTCCCTTCAGAAAACCTTCCTCCGAAATCCTCCATCCTGCCGATACTGAAGGGAAAAAACCAAAGCGACTGTCTTTTGGAAAGCGTGATGTACCATCATATCGACCGTTTGCCTCGAATAAATATTTGCTTTTAAAAATATAATTCAACCGGTAAAAAAGGCCCTGCAAAGCAACGTGTGATTTTCCGCCCCAGGTTTGTTGTGCACCCGATGTGGCGTTCAGGTCAGTAATTGCCGGGGTAATTAAACTTTTGGCCTGTGAACGTATATAGGTATTTCTGCCCCACTCCTGGTTGAAGCCGACCATGGCTTTCAGATAATGGCCGGCAAATTTATCAAGCGTATATTCCGCATACGTATTCAATACCGAATACTGGTTATAATCGTTTTGGTTATTGATAAAGTCGTCGCCGCTGAATCCATTCGTTATCGTTGGTGTAGCCAGTAGGTCCTGGGACACGATATCCACTTTACTGGCTACATCCTGGAACACCCGGTTGAACATGTTGTAAGAAAAATCTCCTCTGATTTTTAAACCTTTGAAAGGAGTTAGTGTTATTCCCTGGGTAAGCCAGGTGTCATTATTTGTAAACGTTTCACGGCCACCATCCAATAAATAAGGGAAGAAGTTTGTACCCCCGAAATACTTCCCGATGTATTGCGCATACTGGTCACGGTCACCAGTTTGGATATAATACGGAAGGTCAGGAAATTGTATTAATGCAATCGGACTTTGCCTAGCAGTGGAATTTATATTTACATCCCAGTTATAAAAATGGGGTTTGTCACTATTCTGTGCGTTGAACACTATCTTTTCATCAAGGCTCAACCAGTTATTAACCTTTATATCAGTTTTAAGCAAAATATTGTACCGTTTGAAATTCTCATTTTTGTTAGATTTTAAATACCCATCCTTATTTAGAAATCCGAATGATGCATAAAAATTTACCTTTTCTGTTGCCCCGGAAACAGTCATGTCATATTTCTGCTGAGGCGCAAAGTCAGTAATCAACTTATTCGGATAATCGTTAAAACCATAAAACCGGAGGTTGCCCTTATACACTTTCCAGGCATTTTCATGAGTGGGGTTTTCAACCCATCTTTTTGTGCCTTCCACATAGTCTGCATCGAATGCCGGCTGACCGGTTGAGCGCATGGAAGCGGCGTTGTATGCAGTTACATACTGGTAAGGATCAGTAACCACATCCATGAGAAAAATAGGCTTGGCAAGAGATTGTTCCGTACTTAACTGTACGTTTACTTTACTTCCTGTTTTTCCTTTTTTTGTTTCAACAAGAATTACCCCAAATGCTGCCCTTGCCCCGTAAACCGCAGATGCTGCGGCGTCTTTTAAAACAGTTACACTTGCGATATCCGCAGGATTTATCAATTCCAATGCCATTGGAACCCCATCAACCAATATCAATGGATTGCCACCATTAATGGATTCGTAACCCCTGATATTAAAGTCTGCAGCTTTCGTGGGATCGCCGTTCCGGATACTGATATTCAGGTTTGGAATTACGCCCTGTAATCCTTGTCCGGCATCAACAATTGGACGATTTTCCAATCTTTCGCTGGTTACCATCCCAACAGCACCTGTCAGGTTTACCTTTTTTTGCGTGCCATATCCGACCAACACCACTTCATTTAAAGTATTTGTTTTCACCAGTAACGATACGGAAAGCTCCGACTGGTTGTTGATCTGGATTTCCTTTGTTTCATAACCTACAAAGGAGAATATAAGCACATCCTTTCCGGATGCCGGAATGTTAAAACGGCCCGATGCATTTGTAGCGGTTCCCCTGGAACTAATTTTGACAGTTACAGACACATTAGACAACGGGGTTCCCGCATTATCTTTAACTATACCAGAGACCGTGTTCTGGGCATAAATGAGAGCAGGGATGGAAATAAGCAGTATTGAATGCAGAACGAAAATAACCAGCTTTCTAAAAAGCGGTTTTTTGAAAAATAGTTGTTTTGGCATAATACAAAGGTTAGTCTATGAATAATTTTTCAAACACAGGTGGGGCATTATCAACTTCATATATCAAGTTACTATTATTTATGAATTCAACTTTCTATTATTTGTTAACACTAGTAACCGATTAAACTTAAATAATGGGGTGCAAAAAATGGGCACCCGAGGGTAACCCACTTATGTTGTAGTTTTGTTTTACTACGAACAATCTAAACATCAGCAAAAATACGGAGATAAAATTAGTCGGTCAGCCAATTTCAGGGTAGGTGTTAAAATTGGTAGATAGATGGTCATTTAACAAGTTAGTTAAGAAAAAGAAAAGTGATCATTATTACAAGGCATTCAAGAGTTTGACTCACTTAGTGACCATGCTCTTTGGGATATTAAGCAGGTGTGATTCCAAGGCTGAAACGTGCGAGGGTCTTAGGGCCATGAGCGGAAAGCTAAATCAGTTAGG
>JBDSBP010000413.1:0-15411 GCA_039921525.1 Chitinophagaceae bacterium
AATTTTTTTTTGATGTCATCTTTTGGCGAATCGGGAGGAGGTGCAAAAAAAGAAAATAGTATTCCGCAAAAAAAAATTGCGATGATGGCGATATGTTTTTTTTTCATGGATAGATGCAATATAAGGATTGGTGTGACAGGGATATTACTTGTTGTCTTACTTGCAAATTACCGAAGAAATTGATTAAAGATCGATTTCTCATTTATAACTTCGTTGAAAAGGATGCTTAAATTTTCCGGATGGATGTCATGGTTCTTCGGAAAGCCTTTACCATATAAAGGAACAAGTGTGTTCCTGAACATGTAGCGGTAAGATTTTACCAGCGGTAACATTATATCAAATCAATCCTTTGCTCAACTATAGAATTTAGCAGCAACGCCAATTTACCATCTTATCGAACTACTACTTTGTCAGCTACCATAATATTTTCAGGATCTATAATATTTAAGACGTAGATGCCGGATGGTAGGGAAACTTTTATGTCATTAGTGCCTGGCGTTGCAGTAAAGTTTTCATAGTAAACCATTTTACCAGTCATATCAAACATTTTGATCTTGAGCAGTTGTTTCCGGGAGCTTTCGATGGCTATAGTTACCGCATTCTTATTGGTAGCATTTGATTTTATAGTGTATGTAAAAGACCTTAGCGCTTTATAATCAACACTGCGAACACCTAATATTACGGTTTGACCACTCTTGTTAGTTTTTTTGAGGCGGTAATAGCTATTTCCTTGCAGCGGGTAATTGTCTTCAAATTCATATGTTATGGCAGTGGAAACAGTTAAAAATGGACCACTGGAATTTGAACTAATCGCTGCTTTTACCATGTTCAGGATGTTAAAATCCATGGCATTGGATGATCGCTCCAAAGTGAAATAAGCGATATTGGCGTCTTTTTCAACGCTCCACTTTGAAAGAACCGTGTTATATTTCTGTCTTGCTTCAAATTTTACGGAAGATACTGGTGTGGCTGCAGAAGCCTGAATTTCAAAAGTGTCTGTAATGCAGGTTTTGGAACCTATGCTATCTTTAACATAATAGGTGTATTTATCTATTCGGGCAGGCTTTACCGTTATAGTTCTGGCTCCGCCTGCGCCCACAGGAGGCTCAGGTAACCAATTATAATTTCCTACCCAGGAAGCAGTTAGATCTACTTCCTTGTTAATTTCTACGGTAATATTTTTTTTAATGTTTACACCCTTCATAATAGTAAACTGATCCCGTACAACGCCACTTAAACCAAGAAATTTTGCGTCGAGTCGATTATCCTGCACTTCCAGGTATAAAACACCACTTTCACCACCAGATGAGCCACTATAGTTTTTATAATAAAATAAAGGCATATCTGCATTCGTGCCTCCACCAATTTGTCCTGCAGATCCGGCTACCACATAAACGGTGCCTTTTCTTGCAATGGTATCGATCGTAAAATAAGGGCAGGAGTTAGTGGAACCATCGTAACGGGCACTGGATCCATTAACTAGGTTGCCTCCTGTGCCGGGAGAACTGGCCTTAAAAGTTTTGGAAAGCCCGGTATGTCCTTGTATTAAGAAGCTTCGTTCGTAAACATGACTGTGACCGGCTAAAACCGCGTCCACCCCAAATCTTTCTAGTATAGGAGTTATCTGTTGACGGATCGCAGTGAGGTCTTGCTCCCAATCAGACCAGTGTGTACCATTTGTATAGGGAGGATGATGTAAACAGGCTATGGTCCATTTATGTTTACCGGCGTCAGCAGCTAAATCTTTTTTTAACCATTCAGCCTGCGCTCCTGTTGAATCGCTTAATGAGGTGCCATTATCCTGGCCCATTGAATTCAGCATTACAAAATGAATATTACCGTAGTTAAATGAGTAATATGATTCTGTACCGGAAGCAAGTCCGCCGGATTCACCGGCTGTGGGAAGTGAGAAAACAGAGTAATAGGGTACTCCCTGGGTATAGTACTCATGATTTCCAGGAATTGGGAATACCACATGGTTATCAAATATATTTTCATCATATGCATCAAAGAAATTTGTCTGGTATTCACGATCAGAGCCAAAATTATAGGCATTATCTCCTAACATGATGGCGAGTTCAGCACTTGCCCCTTTCTTGTATAATTGCAGGTATTTGTTTCTTACATTTCTTTGATGAAGGTTTCCGGAGCCAGCATCACCAAATACACCTATCCTGATTTTGCGGGTAGTATTAGCAGGAGGGGAAGTGGTAAAATAAGTACGGTAGCTTCCTGCCAGGATATCATTGTTGGCGCCAACGGAATAGTAATACTTCGTATCTGGTTGTAGGCCAGTAATGCGTAATTCATGATTTGTTGATAAAGAATCATTTTTCACTGAAGAAACCAGAAGGTTTTCTGATGTACCATATTGTATTTTGGAGGAAACGTTATCGCTGGTTTTCCAGACAATAGTAATGGCATCGCCACTCACCATTTGTAGTAACGGTCCGCGGATAATTTCAGTAGGAGTTTGTTTTGACATCCCGGTCAGTTCAAGATCAAAGGTAAGGTCTTCGCTCTTCAGGCTTCCCTGGTGTACCTCTACAGCAATATAATTGATCCCGTTTACAAAATTGCCGCTGGGTATTTTAATTGATGTAGTAATGTTTCCATGATCTGGAGTTTCAGCAGAGGCAAGCGAATTATAATTAATAACACCTCCTCCCATATTAGACCTACAAACTTCCTTTCCATTTACATACACGATCATTCCATCGTCCAGGTATACCTTTAGTTTAAAAAACGAGAAGAGAGAAGTATTGGGAACATTTAAAGAAGTTCTAAAATAAGTAGTTGTATATTTCCTGGCGGTATTGCCCCCATAATTTATGTAAGTTCTTGCATCGCTGTTATTATAACCGAATTTTGCGGGCCCGCTTGGCCAGGATTCCGTACCGGGTGAGGAAACGTTCTTCCATTCGGCACCGGGATCAGTTCCATTATCAAAATATTTCCAGGAAGCCCCGAACTTAATAAAGGTTGAATCGGCCTGTGCCTGGCAAGCATAAGTAAGTAAACATGCTGTAGTTATCAGTCTGAAAAGTAAAACTTTCATTAAATGACAATAAGATAATTCTTAAAAAATATTCTAAGAATATTGGGCAAAACGTTGGATAAACAATAAGGCTGTAACTAGAGGATAAGATGGACAAATATAATTACGGCATTTTATATGCCATAAATTATAAGTAATAAAACTAGGGTCCGGGGTATAATATATAGCATATTCAGCTTGAGAACTGACTTGGGAGAATATTTTGATTGTTATCAAGATGCTCCCGAAAAATCGGTAGTACCTTTTTGGGTTTTTTTGTCCCAATTATGGAAAAAAATTGGCAATTTTTCCTTTTATCCCTGGATATGAATACTGGGCTTGTCCTTCAGCCAAGCATATAATAAATAAATCCGGCTAATAAAAACGTCAATTAACTAATTTCATAGCGGGAAACCGGCTGTATTTTTAAAATGCCGGTATTCAAGAGTAAATATTTGCCTTAAAGAAAGATTCACAAAATAGTTTCTTCCTTTAACAAGATCAAAAATTATATATGGCCAACAAATCTAATAATGAAAATACTGGCTGGCGTTGGAAAAGGATATTCCAATATTTTCTCCAGGGAGTGCTGGTAACTGCACCTCTTGGTATTACTATTTATATAATTTACTGGTTTGTTTCTACCATAGACAGCTGGATAACGGTAATTCCAGGTAAAGATGCCGCTGGAAATGAAATAAATAGCAACTATGGCACAGGTTTTATTATCATAATAGTCGCATTAATCATAATAGGATACCTCAGTTCTAATTTCATCACCAGTAAGATTTTCAGTTTATTCGATAGCTGGCTGGAACGTACTCCGGGAATCAAGTTTATCTATTCCTCTATAAGAGATTTCTTTGAAGCCTTTGCGGGCAATAAAAGGAAGTTTAATAAAGCGGTGCTTATTAATGTACATAGTGCGGATGTATGGCAGATCGGTTTTATTACCAATGAGGACGCCGCGGAATTGGGATTAAAAAATTATATCACTGTATATGTTCCCATGTCATATTCTTTTGCCGGCATCACGTATATTGTTCCTCCAGATAAAGTCAGGAGAATAGAACATATAAGCGCTGGCGAGGCCCTAAAGTATACCATTTCCGGAGGTATTGCGGATATAGAAGAGGAGGATGGTTAAATCCGGGAGGTAGGTAAATGAAGTCTTAAACTGTGAATATTGAAACGTAAACTTCTTTTATTGGCTGCGTTTTTAGTATTGCTGTATAACAATTGTTTTTGCTGGGGTTTCTTCGCCCACAAAAAAATTAATTATTACGCGGTATTTCTATTGCCTCCTGAAATGATGGTGTTATATAAGCCAAACATTATTTTTTTAAGTGAGCATGCCGTTGATCCGGATAAAAGAAGGTATATGCTAAAGGAAGAAGGTTCCAGGCATTATATCGATATTGACAGGTATGGCCAATTGCCTTTCCGGGAATTGCCCAGGAACTGGAACGAAGCCATAGCCAGGTTTGGAGAAGACAGTGTGAGAGCCAACGGAATTGTACCCTGGTGGATTCAGATCATGTTGCAAAGACTAACTAAAGCATTTAAGGATAAGGACGAGACACGTATTTTAAAACTTTCCGCGGAGATCGGTCATTATATTGCTGATTCGCACGTGCCCCTTCATGCTTGTCATAATCACAACGGGCAGTTCACGGGTCAAAAGGGTATTCATGGTTTCTGGGAAAGCCGGGTGCCTGAACTATTAGCCGATAAAGAATATAATTTTTTTATCGGCAAGGCCGATTATATCCCTGATCCATCCAAATTTATATGGGCCAGGGTATTGGAAAGCGCTGCAGCATCGGATTCTGTATTGTTGAAGGAAAAAGAACTTAGTGCCACTTTTGCAGTAGATCAGAAATTTGCATTTGAAGGTAGAAATAACCTGATGGTTCGACAGTATTCAGCGGCTTATACGATCGCTTATGATAAAAAATTGAATGGCATGATAGAGCGCAGAATGCGGCAGTCTGTTTATTCAATAGCTTCCTTTTGGTACACAGCATGGGTAAATGCGGGCCAGCCAGATCTGAAGAACCTAATCCATAGAGAGTTCAGCCCGGAGGATCTTAAAGAATTCGAAGTACTCAATACCCATTGGAATAATGATACTTTAAAGAGCCTGGAATGCCATTAATTCGTAATTGATTCCCATGTGTATTACTTTTGCACCGGTATATAAATCCCGGGAATAATTAAAAACAACATAATCAGTGATTTATAATTTTAATTCAGGTCCAAGTATTTTGCCTAAAGCAGTTTTTGAAGAAGCCGCGAGGTCAGTTGTTAACTATAACGATACCGGGTTGTCAATCCTGGAAATTGGCCATAGAACCCCTATCTTCCAGGCGGTATTAGACGAAGCTATTGCCCTGGTCAAGGAATTAATGCAGCTGAACAGTGATAAGGAAGTCTTGTTTCTACATGGCGGCGCTTCTACGCAGTTTTTCCAGGTGCCAATGAATTTATTAAATGATAACGAAACAGCCGCTTACCTTGACTGTGGCGTATGGGGAACTAAAGCTATTAAGGAAGCAAAAGTGTTTGGTACCGTAAATGTGGTTGCAAGTTCAAAAGATAAAAATTATTCTTACATACCAAAAGATTATGTTATTCCCACAGAGTCTAAATATTTTCATTATACAACTAATAACACTATTGAAGGAACGCAAATGCATTTCGTGCCGGAAACATCCGTGCCTCTGATAGCCGATATGAGCAGTGATATTTTAAGCACGGTAATGGACTTCAACCGATTCGCACTCATTTATGCAGGGGCGCAGAAAAATATAGGTGCAACCGGTGTTAACCTGGTAGTAGTCACTAAAGATATAACGGGGAAGGCCACCCGCAAGATACCCAGCATGGTAGATTATAAAATTCATATTGAAAATGGGTCCATGTTAAATACACCGCCCGTTTTTGCGATATATGTTTGCCTGCTAACATTGCGCTGGCTTAAAAAACAAGGGGGAGTAGCTGCCATAGAAAAAATAAATAACCAAAAGGCCGAGCTCCTGTATAATACGTTGGATGCATTACCTGTTTTTAAACCAACCGTAGCAAAAGAAGACCGCAGCAAAATGAATGTTGTATTCGTTATGGAAGACCCTGCCCTCGAAAAGGAATTTTTAGAAATTTGTAAAAAGGAAGGTATGGTCGGCGTAAAAGGACATCGGAGCGTAGGCGGGTTCAGAATTAGTTTATACAATGCAATGGAGTTAAATGGTGTGGTAGCCATAACAGATCTGATGAAACATTTTGCAAAAACAAAAGCATAACCTTAAAATTATCAACACTGATTCATGGCAACAATAGCCCCGTTTAAAGCACTAAGACCCCAGGCCCAGTATGCGAAACAGGTTGCAGCACCTCCCTATGATGTGCTGAATAGCAAGGAAGCCAAAATAGCCGCCCAGGGTAATCCTAATTCATTTCTGCACATAACAAAATCTGAAATTGACCTCGCGGAAAATACGGATGTACATTCTTTACCCGTATACGAAAAAGCCAAAGAGAATTTAAAGGCCTTCCTCCAGAGAAATATTCTTTTCAGAGAAGATAAACCCTGCTATTATATTTACCAGTTAGTTATGAATGGCCGTACCCAAACGGGTTTGGTCTGCGGATCATCCCTCGATGATTATGATAAGGATGTCATCAAAAAACACGAATTTACGAGGCCCGAAAAAGAACAGGATCGTATCAATCATATAACCGTATCCGGAGCACAAACGGGCAATGTTTTCCTGGCTTATCGCACCGTAGATGAAATTGGTGCTATCATTGATCAATGGAAACTTAAGAATACAGCTGTTTATGATTTTACCGCAGATGATGGCATTCGCCATACTATTTGGGTAATAAATAACGACAGCAGCATAGAAACACTTACAGAACTGTTCGCATCCAAAGTTCCTAACACGTATATCGCCGATGGCCACCATCGGGCCGCAAGTGCTGCCAAAGTAAGAAAGGTACTGGGCAGTAAAGCTTCCGCCAATGCTAATCTATTTTTGACCACCCTCTTCCCCTCCACCCAGTTATATATTATGGACTATAACCGGGTGGTGAAAGATCTGAATGACCTCGATGAATCTACCTTTCTGCAACGTGTAAAGGAAGATTTCAATATAGAAAAGGCACCCTCCCAACTCACACCCGCCCATCTGCATGAGTTTGGAATGTACCTGGATAGAAAATGGTATAAATTGATTGCGAAAGAGGGAACATTTTCTACTGACCCCATCGGCGTTCTGGACGTGACTATTTTACAAAACAATTTATTAGATAAGATACTAGGAATTAAAGATCAGCGTACAAATCAGCGAATCGATTTTGTTGGTGGTATTCGGGGACTGGGAGAGTTGGAAACCAGGGTTGACACTGGTGAAATGAAGGTTGCAATCAGCCTTTTCCCGGTGAGTATTCAGCAATTATTTGATATTGCCGACAGTGGAAATGTGATGCCCCCCAAAAGCACCTGGTTCGAACCAAAATTACGTGACGGACTGTTAACACACCTGATTGATTAACGTTACCTGGCAAGACATGCTACAGCCCCAATTGTATAACTTATTATAAACAGATGGAAACACAGGAAATAGAAGATGTACAGGCGTTAATCAATATATTCTTCCCCTTTGCGGAAGAACTGATTGTGAAGTTTGGTGAATTCTTTCCATTTGCAGGTGCAACAACCACAGAAGCAGAATTCGTTTCAGTGGGCCTTCATGAAGAGAATAAACACCTGGCCCCCAACCAGGTCGTTTCCAACTTAAAAAGCTCATTGAAACAACAGCATGAAAAATATATTGTAACGGCTGTTTTTTATGAGGTAAAGTCAAAAGATATGGATTCCGGTGAAAGCGAGGACGCTATCGCGGTATTCGTGGAACACAAGAATGGCCTAAGTGCCTACGAATTTTTTTATCCGTATAAAGTGGAAGCGGAAGATAATTTTATTGTGGGAGACAGCTACGGAAATGCTATTCCTAAAGAAATATTTTAGAATTGTATACTATGCTTCAATGGTTTCAAAAAGTATCGCCCCTTAATTATTTAGTGCTTCTTATAAAAAAAGCCTAAACCATTTCTAAATCTATTTTATCGTATTGTTTTCTTTTATATTTGAAGAAGGATAATCAAAATCTTATCCGAAGGCATGCTGTCGTTTCATCTTTAGGTGGGCGACTTCCGAAGGCAGCCTAAAAACCTTACATTTCATGAAATATTTTTTCTTAGTCGTATACCTCTTCCTGCATGCACAAACGATGGCACAACAGCAGGATATTAAATCGTTGCAGGAGTCGGCAAAAAACTTTGTAAGGCAGGGCGATTATAACAACGCCGTTGTAACATTGAACAAAGCTGTACAGCAGGAGCCGGATAATGCCCTCATTTTAAAAGATCTTTCATTCGCATTATACCTTCAAAAAGATTATGCAAAAGCCCTTGAAACTATAAAACCCTTACTGGATAAGAAAGACGCAGACGTGCAGGTTTACCAGGTCGCAGGTTTGATTTATAAAGGAAAGGAAGATTTTATTGAAGCAGACAAACTGTATAAAAAAGGCTTGAAAAAATTCCCTGAGAGTGCCCTACTGTATAATGATTATGGTGAATTTTTATGGAATAAAAAAGATAATAATGCCATCAAACAGTGGGAAAAAGGAATGGAAGTGGATCCGAATTATGCTAATAATTATTATAACGCCGCCAGGTTCACCAGCGATAAAACATGGAGCATTATATACGGAGAAATATTCGTTAACATAGAAAGCTATAGCCGGCGAACCATTGAAATAAAAAATCTTCTGCTGGACGGCTATAAAAAATTATTGACCGATACAGATATTTTGAAGAACCTGAACACCAAAAATGGTTTTACAGTAGCTTATCTTACAACCATCGGCCGCCAATCTCCTGATCTCTCTATTGGCTTAACCCCTGAATCCCTTACAATGGTACGCACCAGGTTTGTTTTAGACTGGGATGACAAATACGCCTCGAAATTTCCATTCCGTTTGTTTGAATACCACCGGCAGCTGCTAAAGGAAGGATTATTTGAAGCATACAACCAATGGTTGTTCGGTCCCATACAAAACCTCACCGCTTTCCAGAACTGGACAAATAAGCATGCCGAATCGTATACGGAATTTACCAGCTTTCAACGCGAACGCGTTTTTAAATTGCCGGTCGGCCAGAATTATCAAACCAGGAAAGAGTAAGAAATTATGGTTTAAGATAAGCTTTAGCTATGTTTGTATACAAATTTCGTAGTAATTTATCGAGACAAAAGCAGGTCTTCCATTGGCCTGCGAGATAATAATTATAGCATAGGGTAATTTTAAACGATTGAATTATGAAAGAGCCGAGAAGATTGTTTGACTGTATTCAGTACCACCTGGAGAGAACGCCCCTGGATGATATGATGGCGGCTAAAGAAAACGGGCAATGGAAAAAATATAGTACGCAGGAAGTAGGTGATTTGGTAAACAGGTTAAGTACCGGATTAATGAATTTAGGTTTTGGTTGTGGCGATATGAGCGAAGAAGGAAGGGATAAAATAGCCGTCATATCTAAAAACCGGCCCGAATGGATGATACTCGATTTAGCTGTTCAACAAATAGGCGCCGTACTTACCCCTGTATATCCCACCATTGGTATTAATGAACTGGAGTTTGTATTGAACGATGCCAGTGTAAAACTGGTAATTGTAAATGACGAGGATCTTTATCTGAAGGTTTTAAGCATTAAGGATAAAACCCCTTCCCTGCAGGAGGTATATACATTTGAACAAGTTCCCAATGCAAAGAATTGGAAAGAACTGCTGAAAGATTATTCACCAGAATCATTAAATGAAATAAAAGTAATTTCAGACAGGATTCAATATACGGATCTGGCAACAATCATCTATACTTCCGGTACTACGGGCACGCCAAAAGGTGTGATGCTCAGTCACCGCAACATTTTAAGCAATGTAATGGATTCCATTCCATGCTTTCCACCCGGCGATAATTTAAAAGCATTAAGTTTTCTTCCCCTGAATCATATTTTTGAACGCATGGTTACTTACCTGTATTTCATTAAGGGTACATCCGTTTATTATGCGGAGGGGTTGGAAACTATTGGCGATAACCTGAGAGAAGTAAAACCTAATCTTTTTACAACAGTGCCCAGGTTATTGGAAAAAGTATATGACCGTATCATGTCGAAAGGAATGGAACTATCTGGTATTAAAAGAAAACTTTTCTTTTGGGCACATGACCTGGCCACCCGGTTCGAAATAAACAAAAAACAGGGGATCAGCTATAATCTTCAGCTTGCTCTCGCCAATAAACTAATATTCAGTAAATGGCGCGAAGGGTTGGGCAATGAGTTAAAATGCATCGTATCAGGTGGAGCAGCCTGCCAGGTTAGGCTAATACGGATTTTTACTGCCGCGAAAATCCCTATTATGGAAGGTTATGGCTTAACGGAAACCTCACCTGTAATTAGTGTTAATCGCTTTGACGAAAAAGGCAGGATGTTTGGTTCAGTAGGACCCCTGATTAAAAATGTTGAAGTGAAAATAGCGGAGGATGGGGAGATACTTTGTAAGGGGCCAAATGTAATGATGGGTTATTATAAACGTCCTGAATTAACAGCAGAAAATATAATAGATGGTTGGTACTACACAGGTGATATAGGCATGATGGTGGAGAATGAGTTTTTGAAGATCACCGACCGTAAAAAAGAATTATTTAAAACAAGCGGTGGTAAATATGTGGCTCCCCTTCCGATAGAAAACAGGTTAAAAGAATCTGTTTACGTGGAACAGGTAATGGTAGTAGGCGCCGAAAAAAAATATGTAGGAGCCCTGATCGTGCCTTCTTTTTCTAATTTGAAGGAATGGCTGCGACAGGAGAAAATTCAGTTTACTTCTAACGAAGATATTATACGACAACCAAAAGTATTGGCCTTCTACAAAGAGCTGGTGGAGAGCTTTAATAAATTTTTTAATCACGTAGAACAAATCAAGCGGTTTGAATTATTACCTGATGAATGGAGCGTAGAAAGTGGAGAGATGACACCCAAACTAAGTCTTAAGCGAAAAGTGGTGATGGAAAAGTACCGGGATTCACTCGATAGAATTTATGACCATTCTAAATAGGTTATGGCTAAAGTGTGCGTGCTTAAGGGGTGTTCCCTATCGTAGAACAGAACTTCGCATACTGATAACTGGTAGCTAACGGCCGGCAGTTCGTTACTCATCAACGTTCCCTTTTCCATCTTTTCTAAAATATAAAGTAAATTTTGTTCCCTTCCCTATTTTGCTTTTTACTGAGATAGTACCTTTTAATTGATCCATTAGAAATTTTACGATATTTAAACCCAGGCCAGTCGATAGTTCGCCGTCCGTAGGTTGGGAAGATATGTTGGAGAATTTGCCATAGAGCAAAGGAATTTCATGTTCATGAATACCAACACCTTCATCTTCTATTTCCACAATTGTTTTTATTCCCCTGGAGTAAATCTTTATAAAAACACTTTTTCCACGATGAGTATATTTGATAGCATTGGATATCAGGTTTTCCATAATCTGGATATAACACTCACCATCCATCAAAATAATATTCTTTTCACCACTTGTAAATAAAACGGCGATTTTTTTTCGTTGCGCAATATCGTCATATCTTAGAATAATACTCTTGGTAAGTTTTACCAGGTCTACCTGGGTTAGTATTGGATTTATAGATCCCTTTTCGATCCGGTTTACGTTAAGGTAGTTTTTTACAAGCTCGTTCATTTGAAGCGACGCCTCGTATAATGTGTGATAAGTCTCCATCTTTTTTTCGGGAGAATTTATCAGGTCACCATCTAATAAGATTTTGCTCAAAAGCATGATAACGGCCAGGGGGCTTTGCAAATCGTGGTAGGCAATGCCAATAAACCTGTCTTTTGTATCATTTAGCTGCAACATTTCTTCATTAGCCTTTTGCAGCGCCAGCAGTTTATTCTTCAGTTCCTTCCGGGCACGTAATATAATCTGGTCTAAAACCTTCTGGCCGGTCATATCGAATACAGTGGACCTGTTTGAGCAAAAGTTGCCCGTGGTATCAAAAACATCCACGGAATCTACAATTACGGGCATCGCAGATTTATCTTTCCTGATAAAATGAAACTTGTTTTTAATTTTTGCGGGACTTTTAAATATCAATGAATTCTTACGGAAATTAACAACATCGTGAGGAGTTAATATATCAGTTATCTTTTTTTTGCCAATTAATTCTTCTCTTGTATATCCCAGCCATTTTAACAGGGTATCATTGATCCTTATAAAAACATCATTTTCATTCACTGAATAGTAACCACCGGGAGAGTCGTTGTAAATGGAATAAAGTTCATTCAGTTCAAGCTGCATCTGATATTTTTCATCATCTATCAAAGCTGTTTTTTTGAGCAGGTTAAAGTATTTGAATTTAGAGTCCCCGGTAACATTCATCACTTTATCCTGCTCTGCTTTTTTCATGATGTTAGCTCCTGTTTCGATGAAAAAATCAAGTTCAGTGTTAAGATATCATAATATTTTGAAGAAATATCCTTTTAAAAGATTATCTATTTTAAATAAAGGTAATTATATGATTCTTACCTTATAAAATATACTATTTTTTTGAAATGGCTGATAGATTGCATAAAATTATTATAACTTACCAGGTCGTTCTCAAAATAATATAATGGCTACAAATGGGCGATCCGGCTAATGATTCGCTTTAATATGAGAAACGGGGTTTATAAATTTTTATTTGTGCACGAGAATAAATTATTTATGTTCCGAAATTACACGCATACATTGAAATATATGCTCCGATAACGGATGAGTAACATAAGACGATTGCAAGTCACCACTGGCGATGCTTTAACGCATGGAAAACACGATGTTATGCTATGCCTTGTTCAATTTGGAAAAGTTGAGCAGGCTTTTATTTAACGGGATTGGTAACCTGTGAAATATTGTTTAATTTCCTTATTTTACTACCACTAATAACTGTTATGAAAAAAAATGTATTTTTATCACTCCTCGTTTTTTTTATTGTTGTTATAGGATATTCTCAAAACGATAACATCACCAGTTATAGAAAGACCAGCGCCCTTATACCGATGCGCGATGGTGTAAAACTTTTCACCGTTATTTTAACACCTGTTAACGCTGCTGGCCAGGTCCCTATATTAATTGAGCGAACACCCTATGGGGCCGATATTCCTATTCAAGATGATTCCATTGTAGATGTTCATCCTGGAATGCCATTTGAAAACATGGCAAGAGAAGGATATGTTTTTGTTTTCCAGGATATCCGGGGTAAGTACAAAAGTGAAGGAACTATGCAAATTCACCAGCCGCTTGTACATACCACGCAGAAAGGCACCGTTGATGAAAGCACCGATACTTATGACGCTATTGACTGGTTAGTTAAAAATATTCCCAATAATAATGGGAAAGCGGGTATAGTGGGTATTTCCTATCCCGGCTGGTTGGCATTGGTGGGTGCCGTTGATCCACATCCGGCTTTAAAAGCATCTTCCGAACAGGCATGCATGGGCGACCTTTTCCTCGGGGATGATTTTCATCACAATGGGGCTTTTCGGTTGAGTTATGGCGTGGAATATACATACGAGGTTGAATTTGATAAAACAACAGACAGTGATTTTCCCTTTCCTCAGTTCGATTTGTTTGACTGGTATCTTAAACTCGGGTCACTGAAACATGTAAACGAAAAATACTTTCATAACAAGATTCCCAGCTGGAATACTTTTATACAGCATCCCAACTATGATGACTACTGGCAAAAAAATTCGCCACTTAACTATGTACGGTATCCGCAAATACCTCAATTACATGTCGGGGGTTACTTTGACCAGGAAGATATTAATGGCCCGCAGCTGATGTACAACCACCTGGAAAAGAAAGATAGTTTTAACCGGAATTATATTGTGCTGGGTCCTTGGAACCATGGACAATGGGCGCGCGGCAAGGCTGACAGCCTGGGCAAAATTTCTTTCGAAAGCAATACGGGGGAAACATTCCGCGAACTGGAAAAGAAATGGTTCGACTATTGGCTTAAGGGTATTGGCGACGGTAAATTCGATGAAGCTACCTGTTTTCAAACAGGTAGCAATAAATGGAAATCATACGACTCATGGCCACCCAAAGAAGCAACAATAAAAAATTTATATGCGGCTGCAAACAACAAAGCTTCATTCACTAAGCCAATTGCTTCAAAGAATGAGGTAAGTTATGTCAGCGATCCACTAAAGCCGGTACCGTACCGAACGTTACCTATTGAAGCAACTTATGGACCGGGTAGTCGTTGGAGGCAGTGGCAAGTGGAAGATCAGCGCTTCGTTTATACGAGACCGGATGTAATAAGTTTTATGATGGATACTTTAACCGAAGACCTGAATGTAACAGGTCTAATTAAGGCGCACTTATTTGCCGCTACTTCAGGTACTGACGCTGACTGGATCGTGAAACTAATAGATGTGTATCCTGATCTGGACCAGAAGAATTACCAGATGAGCGGATACCAGCTACCAATTGCCATGGAAGTATTTCGTGGCCGATACCGCAGAAGTTTTGAAAAGCCGACCCCCTTGCTGCCAGGTAAACCGGAAGAATTTATCATAGACCTTCACCAGGTTAATCATTGTTTTAAAAAAGGCCACCGATTAATGATACAGGTTCAAAGCAGCTGGTTTCCCTTAATTGACCGTAACCCGCAGAAATTTGTACCTAACATTTTTGAAGCGTCTGAAAGCGACTTCATTAAAGCTACACATACCATTTACTTCACCGCTGAATACCCCACATTCGTTGAATTACCTGTGATGAGAGAATAGGTGTGAGGTGTGAGTAATCGATTGGCGGGCCAATATCACCATTTCAATAACTTATAAAAATTTGTCATTCATTCATTTTCAAATAGACAAATTTTTAGTTACATAAAAGATGCGGAAGATACGGTTTTAAATAACCCGGCATTTATGCGGGGTTTCGAAGAATACTTTTTGGGCTTTAGCCCAAGAGCTGATTGCGGTATGAAACTTTAATATTGGCGAAAAACGTGGGCTAAATCCCATCGAAAGTCTGCCTGTATCCCAAGGCTGAAGCGCAATGTCTTTTAGTTAAGCTTGTTATGTCTCATTAATTTTGTTGGTGCCGTTTTTGGTCAGCCCCCTCATTTTGAACCAGGTTCACAATGAGGGGACAACCATCTTAACTAAATGACATTGGCCGGAAGCCTTGGGTTATTAATAAAGAAATATAAACTGACGTTATAGTATCGGGTCGAAGCTGTTTTTATGAACAAAAA
>JBDSBP010000414.1:0-3564 GCA_039921525.1 Chitinophagaceae bacterium
TGCCTTGTGCAACGCCGTTTCCACCAGGGGACCTGCCTTGGCTCCGAATTTATAAGCAAATTCTCTATCCCATACATCGGAAGGTGTTTTGGGATTAAAAGCTATACGCCCGAATACCTGGAAGAAATGCCAGTAACGTTCGAATTCATAATCGTAATACCGGTATTGCGTGTTTAGCAGGTCAAATGGTTTTGCATCATGCGGCTGCGCTTCCATTTTTGTGGCCAGCGGTTCGTTCACTTCAAATCCGTCTCCCTCATACAGGTGTGTGCTTTCAGCAAACCGGCGCGCAAATTCGGGATCACCCCAAAGAAGCACACGTGATGTACCGCCACTCCATAGCTGCCAGTGCATGGTATAATGTTTGGGATAACGCAGCAGGTCGGAATAACTATGCCGGCGTTCACTTTTTTCGGGATTGATTTGCGTGGGATGATAAGGCAATCCCATTTGTTCCATCCAGTACTTTGTGTTGATGGTGAATTTTATTCCAACCTCGATGGCACTTTGAATGATGGATTCTTTTAACTCCTTGGCTCGCAGGTCAAGCCTCAGATCAGGATTCGTTTCTTTCATCGCCTTAAAAACATCCAGCCAAAAGCTGTCCTGCTCAGAATTTTTCAAGCCTGATTCATTATGCATCCGAAATTGTATCGCGTCGAGATGAGGCACCTGTTTCACAAATTTAGCCAGTGCTTTCTTCGTATAACCGGTAAGGTTATCTCCATCTAATCCCCATACCAGTCCGGGAACCGGCTTCTCCGGTGAATCTTTTGTGCCGGGAATGCCGCCTCCCTGAACACCACCGCGATATATATGATCCCAGATGCCTACTGTAAAATTAACGCCGCGCTCATGCGCCATATCTATCAAACGATTAAAAGCTTCCAGGTTATGTCTTTGTTGTTCGGGTGTAATGCCGATCATCTTAACATCGGGATATCCGTCCACATCAAAGAAATAAGGATAACAGGGAGCCAGGAAACCACCGTTTTCATAACCGAATATTACTACCAAGGAGTTGAAACGATCCTGCGCAAGCATGTCCAAATATTTTTTCCAATACCCTTCATCGTATACCCTGCTTTCCCAATAGGCGCGGTTCATGGTATAGATGGAGATGGCACGTTCACTAACATCGGGTTGCTCGGTAATTTCTTTTACGGCAGTAAAAGGAGCGCTGTTGCCGGTGCTCCAGCTAATTCGGGTAGCCACATCCAGCAAGGCATACATAAGACCACGATCATCTGAGCCACTGATTACCCAGGCCGGTGTGTTTCCTGATTTGGTTTGCCATATGGTTAATGCTTCTGGTGTTTGAGGAACAGGATGATGGCCGGCGTTCAGCAGCCTTGCAGCTTCACCTTCACCAGATGCTAGTCCCATGACAATGATCCATTTGCCTTTTGCTTCTTTTATAGATGCGGGCTTTTCAATGTTTATATTCTTTGCAGAGAGGGCATCGATTAATTTGGTGAGACCGTGAGAGACGGAAAGGCCGGGGGTTTTATCAGTGATGATGGAGATGGTTGGGTTTTGAGTTGCATAACTGCCAGCACACATAACCAGTATGATGTTGATGATAAGAAAACGGAGAATAATTTTATTCATAGTTGTCCATTTATTTCAATTTAAAAATGATGCCTTACCAACGATAAGTCCCAAGAACGAAACGGGTTGATTGAACTATCTTCCCCTCGTTTTTCAAGGAGGGGACGTTCAATTACGATGCGAAGCACGTAATTGAACGGGGGTGGTTGAAACAGGTTGTTACCTATTGATGTGAAATGCAGAAGGCTTGAAAACCGTTTGTCAGCTGCACTCTGTGATAACCACCCGCGTTGCAGAACGTGCTTCGCATCGTTCTTCAACATCCACTTTGAATAAGGAGGAAAAGGTGGCGCTTGCACTCCCCACCGGGTTTACACCTGCCTCACCGTAAAATACGACTGATTCTTCAAACCACCATTAAACCCCGGAAACAACCAAGCTGAATCCCCATTGTCTCTCAATTCAAAATAATATTCAATCGGATACTTCGTATCACAATACTGTCCCGGGATGGCAGCTTTAAAATTTTTACCATCCTTCTTCATCTCTGCTGTTTTATATCGCTCTCCCTGGTTGACGCGCCTGAAATATAATATGGCAGAAGCAGGCGTTTTGTCAAATGAAACGGAAAGTTCCAAAGGCTTGCCGGACACAAATTTATCAGGCTTACTGTGATGCCCAACCGAAGCCACCCGGTGAGGCCTACCTAATGCTTCAGCAATCGCTTGCTCACTCGCTCATTGAAAGCAACGTTTATGGCTGGCGTCTGTTCCAGTTTTTTTGCAATAAAACTTATATCCTGGTCTATTGCAGGCAAGCGATCGAGCCAATGGCCGCGAAGGTGCGCTCTTTCGCCAATAGAAATATCAGGTTTGTAAATATCTTTAACACCAGTTGCTAAAACCTCCCAATAGCTGCGTGCCCGTTGATAGGCTTTCAACGATTCCTGCAAGGCAGTACGGTCGCCACTTTGTTCGAAGATCCCGTAAAGCACCCCTGAACGGAACTTGGCGCCAAAGAATTTGCCGAGCCCGATTTGCAGTGTAACGTCGATGATCATACGCCTGAATTCGGGTGTATTTTTGTTTTCGGAAGAAACTTTCACCTGTGACAGGTTTTTAGCTGCTGCCTCCGCATAATCTTCTAGCCATTGTGCCGTTTCAATGGGCGTATATTTTCCACTGCGTTCACCCTTTAATAATTCTGTCGCGAAGTCATTTATTCTTGAAAATAATTGAGGATCAAGCGGACTCACATTCCCAAACATCCTGGGCGCAGGGGTGTCGGTATACGGATGTTTAATGGAAGGATCAGCAATGGGATGATTTGTATAAATTTCCGGCCAATAGGTGTTATTGCCAGCGGAGGTTCCATGCGTGGTTAAAACAATCGGCAGAATACGCGTGGCATTGGCCAATGCCTGCTCTGATGCTATAGCGGCAGAGCCGAATTGCTTCTTCAGGTAACGGCGCCATACATCCGGTTCTGTATCCGGATTATATTGTAATCGCCCGAATATTCTAAGCGTGTATAAATATTTTTCCCAATCCCAGCGAGGTTTTAGCGTTGCGTCTGCATAACCACAACGGTCACCCGCAATACCAGATCCCCTGCGGCCTTTGAATGACAACGGTTCCATCAGTTCTACGCCGGCGCTGCCGCAAAAGCTGAATGCCCTGGAATGTGCCGCGGCTGTAACAGGATCGCCCCATAACAGCAGGCGTTGTGTGCCGGGCCATATGCGATGTATTATTTTATAAGGACGATCTTCAGTCAACAGATCCCCATAACCATAGCGCAGGAAACTGCGTGATCCTGCGCTTAGGTTCATGAGGGCGGAGGCTTTCTGTCCCGGCTTTGGGATTTCCAGTTCCCGTATGTCAGCCTGGTGATAGGGCATTCCCATATGTTCTGCCCAGTACTTGGGCGAAATCACTACAGGCATACCAGAGCCTACCGCATTATCGATCATAGTTTGATCCATTCCTTTTGAATGCATATCTATTTCCACCT
>JBDSBP010000415.1:0-39231 GCA_039921525.1 Chitinophagaceae bacterium
GGCTGTCGGCTGTCGGCTATCGGCTGTCGGCTGTCGGCTGTCGGCTGTCGGCTGTCGGCTGTCGGCTGTCGGCTATCGGCTATCGGCTATCGGCTATCGGCTATCGGCTATCGGCTATCGGCTATCGGCTATCGGCTATCGGCTATCGGCTATCGGCTATCGGCTATCGGCTATCGAGTGTTGCAAGATACCTTAATTTTTACTAATTATCTCCCGGATCGCAAAAATCCTTGTATTGAAGGTTGTAAAAGACAAAGCTGAAAGCTGATTGCTGATTGCCGAAAGCTATATTTGCATTCCGCTATGCGCATACTACTAGACCTACACATACTACCCGGGGCCCATTTACCTTCTTCGAATATTCTTTTGATAGAAATTATGATGGAAATGGCCCGCCGGCATACTGGTCATTCATTTATTTTTTTGGCTCCGGAGTCTTCCCATAACATTATTGATTTACCGGTAAATGTGCGTTTTCGGTACGTCAACAGGAATCTTTTTAAATGGTTGGGGAAAGAAATATGGTATAAACATATATTGCCAAAAGAATTAGCTGGTTCAAAAGCTGACCTGTTTGTAACTGCGGATAATGCATATTTCAAAAAAGCTGCAATACCTTCCTGCCTGTTTTTGATTCATAGCAATACTTTGTTACAGGATACGACGCATGTTAAAAAAAATAAAAAAATTATTACCTTATTAAACCGGGCTATAAAGAATGCTGATAATGTAATAACATTTTCAAAGCACGATAAGCAGGCTATCCAAAAGCAATCGCCTGCATCTGCAAATAAAATTAAGTTGCTTCGACACCAGGCAACGGAGATCGCGGAATTGAAGTGGACAGAAAAAGAAATGATAAAAATTGAATTCGCAGGAGGAGTGGAATATTTTGTTTTTGCCGGGGATATACACGAACGTTATGACCTGATAGGTTTATTAAAAGCGTTTACATTGTTTAAGAAATGGCAGCAGTCTAATATGAAATTATTACTTGTTGGAAATAAATCGTCATCGACGGTGCAATTTTCTAAAAAATTGAGCACTTACAAATATCGTAATGATGTACACCTATTAATTGATCAGTCAAAAGAAGATGTTCAACGAATGATCAGTGGTGCATATGCTTTTGTTTACCCGGCGTTATATGATCCTTTCCCGGTTAATATACTACAAGCCATGAAAGCGGGCGTGCCGGTAATAACCACCCCGGCTCCAGTATGTCGCGAATGGGGAGGTAATGCAGTAATGTACCCTGAAACCAATGATATAGCCGGGTTTGCTAAAAGTATGCAACTGGTATATAAAGATGAAAAGCTGCGGTCGGGTTTTGTGGAGGCGGCAAAAAAGCAGGTTTCCCTTTACGAGAAAAATGATATGGTGGAGGCCTGTCTGAATTTTTTGAAGAAAACATTACAAAGTAAATCGCAGTAACTTCGCGCCAACATAAAATTATGCAAAAATCAACAATTACGATAGATGTATTACTGGATGAGGACAAGGTTCCTGTTCAGATTAATTGGCAGGCTAGCGATAGTACGGCGGATATGACTCAAAGAGCAAAAGCCATGATGCTGGCCTTCTGGGATAGTGCTGATAAATCGGCCCTGCGTATTGACCTTTGGACCAGTGACATGATGGTGGATGAAATGGGAGATTTTTTTTATCAAACTTTTATGACCATGGCCGATACTTACAACCGGGCCACTAAACATACTGAACTGGTGGATGAAATGAAACAGTTTGCAAAAGTTTTTTATACCAGGTTCAGAGAGGAGCAGTTGAAAGTAAATAAGGTGTGAGTTGTGGGTTATGAGCTATCGGGTATCGGCTATCAGCTATACACTTTAAAGTTAACAAAATTCATTATTATATCTAATTAAGTTTGCTCTTGGCTGAAAGCTGATAGCTGATAGCCGACAGCCATTATCAAACATAAAAAACTTACTCATGGCCTTAGAACAAACCATCAATGCTGAAATAAAAACGGCAATGCTTGCTAAAGATGAAATTACGCTCAGAACTGTAAGGGCTATCAAAGCGGCCATCCTCCTGGCAAAAACTTCAGAGGGCGCTGGCGGCGAATTGAAAGAGGACGATGAAGTGAAGATGCTGCAGAAACTGGTTAAACAGCGAAAGGATGCGCTAAGCATCTACCAGCAACAAAATCGCGCTGACCTTGCAAAAATTGAACAGGACGAAATTGAAGTTATTGAAAGGTTTTTACCAAAGCAACTAGGTGCAGAAGAACTTAAACAACACCTTTCTAATATCATAAAGACGGTGGGAGCAAGTTCGCCCGCGGATCTTGGGAAGGTTATGGGTATTGCCAGCAAACAATTGGCTGGACTGGCAGACGGCAAAACGATTAGTGCTATGGTAAAAGAATTATTGGCCGGTTAATGATTACCCGCAAACATTTTAAGAATCTTGATGATCATAGATATTTTATTTGCTGTACTTATTATTATGGCCTTAATAAAGGGCTATACCAATGGATTAGTGATTGCCATATTTTCTGTTATAGCCCTACTGGTAGGCTTAGCCGCCGCCATCAAACTTTCCACTGTAGTAGCCGAATACCTTAAGCATTCGGTGAACATTTCCACCAAATGGCTGCCGGTTATCTCTTTCATACTGGTATTTTTAGCCGCTGTTTTATTAGTACGCATGGCTGCTGCAGCTATTCAAAAAACACTCGAACTCGTACTGTTAGGCTGGCTTAACAGGCTTGGTGGTATTATTTTATATGTTTTTTTGTATACCATAATATTTAGCGTGGTTTTATTTTATTGCGAAAAAGTGCACATTCTTTCCGTGGAAACTATAAATCACTCGAATACGTATCATTTTATTCAACCCCTGGGTCCGAAAGCTATTGATACTTTAGGAAGGGTATTACCCTTTTTTAAAGATATGTTCCATGAGTTGGAAGCTTTTTTTGGAACGGTAAGTAGTGGGAAAAATTAATGAGGTTATTTAATATTTACTGAATTAAGATACCATGAACTTTACATCAATTATAAAGTGTTTATTGTTTGATGGTACGGTCATGTGGAGTTCTTTGAGATGAAATTTTCCCTCTAAATAATTCATTTTAAGTGTATATTGAGTATTATAAGTCACGAATTTATTCATTTACTTTGTACAAATGGACAAGTATTGAATTTCCTGGAAATGATTTTTGCTCCAAATCAATTATTTTAGCAAACAAATGAAATAGTTTTTTAATAATAAAGGATGAATTACGAAATCAAACAACAGGATAAGTTCAAATTTATTGAAGAGGGGGAGGGAGAACCGCTGCTATTACTTCACGGTTTATTTGGTGCGTTGAGCAACTTCAAGGATTTGGTTGATTTTTTCAGCAAGCGCTATAAGGTTATAGTGCCCATACTTCCTTTGTTTGAACTTGATATTTTACATACGTCTGTGGGAGGGTTGGAAAAATTTGTTTTCCGGTTTATTGAATCAAGAAATTACAAAAATATCCATTTACTGGGTAATTCGCTGGGCGGGCATGTAGGATTATTGCATGTGCTTAGGCATCCTGAACGTATAAAATCCTTGATTCTTACAGGTAGTTCCGGCCTTTTTGAGAATGGAATGGGCGATACTTATCCGAAAAGGGGCGATTATGAGTACATTAAAAAGAAAACCCAGCTAACTTTTTATAATCCTGAAATTGCTTCAAAGGAACTGGTGGACGAAGTATATGAAATTGTAAACAGTCGCATCAAAGTTATTAAGATTATTGCCTTGGCTAAAAGCGCCATAAGAACGAATTTGGGCGAAGAGCTTAACCAAATCAAACAACCTACATTATTAGTTTGGGGTAATAACGATACCATTACGCCCCCATTTGTTGGGCGAGAGTTTAATAAACTAATTCCCAATAGTGAATTATATTTCATTGATAAATGCGGCCATGCTCCCATGATGGAAAGACCCGATGAATTTAATAGCATTTTACATAAATTTTTAACAAAACTGAATGAGTCTGCAGCAGTGGCTTGAGTTTTGACGTCTTACTAGTTAAATTCCGAAAACCCGTGTTAAATAAGGACCTAATTTCCGCTTCAGTTCCAACACTCTCCCTGGCAGATACTGTTTTTCAGGCGTTACAGCTTATGGCGGACTATCACCTGAGCCATTTACCGGTTATAACGGAAGAAAAATACCTGGGCCTTGTTAATGAAGGTCAGCTATTAAATATTGAAGACGATAGCACACTGCTCGAAAAATTACAGCCAGACTTTTTAAACTTGTCTGTTAATGCCAATATGCACCTTGTTGAGGCAGTTCGTTTAACCAACGAGTTCAATTTAAGTGTTACCCCGGTGGTAGACATAGATATTAACTGGGTAGGAGCCATAACTACTGCCGATCTGCTAAAAGCCGTTAGCGGACTTTACGGAATGGAAGAACATGGCGGTATCATAGTTCTTGAATTGGAAAAACGTGAATTTTCTTTCTCACAAATAAGCAAACTGGTTGAAACAAACGACACCCACATCACCCAGTTAAATACTCATTTTGACAATAATCTCGGCGTTTTATTCGTTACAATTAAAATTAACAAACTCGAGATTTCAGATATTGTCGCTACCTTTCAACGGTACGATTATCATGTAAAATATTATTTTGGGGAAGAATTATATGAAAATGAGTTAAAAACTAATTATGATCACCTTATGAACTACTTAAACATTTAACAAATACAGGTAGTTTTCATCCCAGGTCACTGTTAATCACATAAATTTATTTCTAAGAAGCAACGATTCATGCACTATTGGGGGAAGAAATATTACCTGGTAACAGTTATTGGCATTTTTGTACATTGTTCGCTATACGCACAATTAGGAATTGTTGAATCAAGAGCTGTATTTCCCCTTAGATTAAACAAAGACTCACTTTCACATAGGGATTCTTTACCTCCCAGAAGCCTTTTTATCATAAGCGGAATAACAATAAACGGCGATAAAAAAACCAAGCCCTATATTATTGAACGCGAACTCCCATTCAAAACCGGTGATTCAATTGCCCTTAATGTACTGGTCGATAAGTTTGACCAGGCACGGCGGCAACTTATAAACACCCGTTTGTTTAACGATGTAGTGGTATCATTAAAAAGTTTTAAAGGTTACCTGGTAGAAGTGCAGATTGATGTGAAGGAAAGATGGTATTTGTTTCCTATACCGTACTTTAAACTGGCAGACAGAAACTTATCTGAATGGGCTAAACAAGGGTACGACCTGCAACGGGCTAATTATGGCGCCAAACTTTCTTATTATAATTTTACAGGTAGAAATGACAAACTGAAAGCATGGTTTATAACGGGGTATACCCGGCAACTTCAATTTTCTTATGATCAGCCGAATGCAGACAAATCGTTAAAACATGGATATGGCGTCTATTTGTCTTATGCCACTGCGAAGGAGATAAATCATAATACTATTAACAACGAACAAAAATTCATACCGGCATCAAAAGCTTTTGATCCGGCAGACTCGGGTTTATTTAGGGGTCAGGTTTTGAACGAGCAATTTATTGTGTCTGCAAGTTATACGTACCGGCCTGCTATCAGAACAAAACATTCTTTTCGGATAAGTTACAATACCAACCGTATTGATGCAGCCGTAGCCATTTTAAATCCAAAATATTTCAACAACGGCAAACGTTTTATTTCTTATCCGGAACTAAGCTATACCATCGATTATAACAATATTGACTATGTTGCCTATCCCTTAAAAGGTTTTATTGGAGATGCGGGCGTAATTAGAAAAGGGATCAATGCAGACATGAATCTCTGGCAAATTAACGCCAAGGGTACCCGCGGATGGGAGATCGCTAATCAAACTTTTTACGGCCTGCAGGCTTACGGAGTTCTCAAGTTACCGTTTGATCAGCCATATTATAATCAGCGTTTGTATGGATACGGGGATCTTTATTTAAGGGGCCTCGAAAAATATGTTGTTGATGGGGTAGCGGCCCTTATGGTACGAAATACCTTTCGCAGGAAGATTCTGAATTTCAGTATTCCCTTTTCATTTTCGAAATCGCATGATAAAATTCCTTTCCGCGTATATGCCAAGGCTTACGGAGATATGGGATATTCATACAATAAGAATTTCCCGCAGAACTCTCTGGTGAACAAAATGTTATATACTGCTGGGGCAGGAATAGATTTTGTCACATTATATGATGTGGTAGTTCGTTTCGAATACAGTTTCAATCAATTGGGTCAAAACGGTTTATTTTTACATTTTAAAAATGATTTTTAACTGTCTGGAGCTTTCATTCCAAACAGGTGAAATCATCAATGCAAAGTTTATCTACACAACATTCTCGCAACAGTAAAAAAAATTGGAGGCGAGTGTCGAAATCAAACCTGCAAGCGCTGGCTGCTATCACCGGCTGGTCATAAATAAAAAAATAAATAAATGAAAGTAGCCATCTACAGCCGTGTAGTTGATTTGGATTACAGAATAGAAATGCAACATTTTTTTGATGAATTATTCAGGCAAAAAATAGCACCGGTCATTTTCCAGCCATTTTTTGAACAGATCATTTCCGCCATACATCTTAATAAGGATATTTCTACATTCGCTGTTTCTGCCGATCTGGACGATTCGATTGATTTTGTAATAAGTCTTGGGGGGGATGGAACTCTGTTAGATACGGTTACCCTGGTACGTGATAAGAATATTCCGGTAATGGGGATAAATTTCGGTAGACTGGGATTTCTGGCCAGCATCGGAAAGGCGGAACTGGCCGTTGCTATAACCGCACTGGTAAATAGAAACTTTATCATTGATAAACGCTCATTAGTGCATCTGGATGCTAACCGACCCCTGTTCGGTGAAGTTCCTTACGCCTTGAATGAATTTGCTATTCATAAGACAGACACTTCACCCATGATAAAAATTCATACCTACCTTAATGGTGAATTTTTAAACACCTATTGGGCCGATGGCTTGATTGTTGCCACACCCACCGGGTCAACAGGTTATTCATTAAGTTGTAATGGCCCAGTAGTGTTTCCTGAGTCGGGAAGTTTTGTGATTACCCCGGTAGCTCCGCATAATTTGAATATTCGACCCATTGTTATTCCCGATAATAATATTATTTCTTTTGAGGTAGAAGGAAGGACAGACAATTTTATTTGTACCCTGGATTCAAGGAAGGAAGTGGTGGAAAAACAGGTGCAATTGGCCATAAAAAGAGAAACATTTACATTCAGCCTGGTGAGGCTCAATGAAAACAATTTTTTGCAAACTTTGCGCACAAAATTGTCGTGGGGTTTGGATACAAGAAATTAATCGACCTTTACACAAGAAAAAAGTTGGAAATTCGTTAGACCTAATATTTAACCTTATTTTTTTAAGATGATGAATAAATATTTGCTACTATATACGGTGGGTGTATTGGTAACTATTAGTACTGTAAACGCACAATATCAAAGCACAGTACAGGAAGGTGAGTTTGGAATATCTGCCGGGGCAGCGCACTATTTTGGCGATTTAAATACCAGGGCAAGGGTAAACAGGCCAAAACCTGCTGTCGGCATTTTCTTCCGCAAGCAATTTGGTAATTATATAGGGTTGAGAGTATCAGCACATTATGCACAGTTAGGATATTCAGATGTTTATTCAACTAATGAATTTCAGCAAAGACGCAATCTTAGTTTTAATAGTAATATTTGGGAGCTGGCTGTTCAGGGCGATTTCAATTTCTTCAAATTTGTGCCAGGAGATCCCTATAACAGGTTTACTCCATATATTACATTAGGAGCTGGAGTTTTTAGTTACGATCCTTATGCTTATCTGGCATCTCAGAAAGTTTTCCTCCGTCCTTTAGGAACGGAAGGGCAGGGTTATACTCAATATCCTGACCGCGGCCCTTATAGTACCATGGCCTTATGTGTTCCATTTGGCGTAGGTGTCAAATACAATCTTACTCCGCGCACCAATATCGGTTTTGAAGTCGTGTACCGGTTTACCAACACAGATTACCTGGATGACGTAAGCAGCACTTTTGTTGATCCTGCCATTTTTCCAAAACTTCCCGATGGCTCAGCTTCCATTGCCGAACTTCTTCAGGATCGCTCCTACGAAACCGGTGAACCAATCGGCTTTGTAAACGGTACCGCCCGTCAAAGGGGGTATCCAAAACAAAAAGATCAATATGTAATGGCCGAAGTTACATTGTCTTTTAACCTTACTTCTTATCGCTGCCCGAAAGCTGATTAGAATATTACAGCTTCTCTTGTGTAATAGGATCGATTTCCCAACATCTTTGCTAACACTTGGTAATTTGCTGCTCTATTGGCAATTTAATGCTAAACTTTAATGGCTGACTTTAAACAGTACATCCCCCAAATTCTTTGTACTTTGTAACCATAATGATCATTAATCATTATATCGAGAGCTACGTATTTTGTGAGAATCTCCCTTTTAATGTGAATACTGCTGCCAAAAGTAGCACGCAACTATTTTTTATACTATTCTGAATGATATAGGTATGTCCTTAGACTTCGTATTTCAACTTAATTGACTAAAATGATCGTTTTTAGTTTTCGGGATATCAACAGCATATCGGCTATAAATTTTTGAAATGCTAATAAATTTAGTTAATTTGTACTAAATTGTTTAGTATTGATTGGACGAATTTATTTGATTTTTAGCGACGTTTGAGCAGGCACAATGTAAAAACTCCTTGGTCTTCTTTTGAACGAAAGGAGATGGCAGAAAGACCAGCATACGCTGGGAGGATCAATAAACTAAGCGCATTATAAATACAACAAATTTTTTTATACTTACATTATCTGAAAAATATTTTAAAATGAAAAAAGGTAAAAATGCCCAACTTCTTGAGAATTTCTTGGCAATACGCGAAGCCGCCCGGCAAACAGATGACGGTCACCGGTGTTTAATTGCTCCCAGCCCGGAACTAAAGAAAAGGCTGGATGCGGAAATAAAAAAATTGAAAGCTATCACCCAAAATAGCATTTTGAATAACAAAATAAGATTGGGGACCGACTATAAACCAGTAGGATTTAACGATGGACTCATTTATCCTGGCACTACGTTCCCGGTTGGAACGTCTGCTGATCTGGCACGAAGCGCAGCTGCCAATAAGGTTCCCTTAAAAGGAACCGTAAGAATAATAATAGTATTGGTTGATTTTTCTGATAAAGTAATAGCCACCACCAAAAAGCATTATGAAGACCTGTTTTTTTCCCTTGGCAAAGTACCCACAGGAAGCGTGCGAGAATATTACAGGGAGGTGACACACGGATCTATTGATATTCAGGGGCAGGTAGTGGGACCTTACAGGATGCCTAAAACCATGGCTCAATATGCCCACGGAGCTTCGGGTACCGGTTCCGCTTTGCCCAATGCTCGAACCTTGGCTAAAGATGCAGCCGTTGCCGCTAATCCAAAAGTAAATTTTGCCAATTATGATAATGATCATGATGGATTTGTAGACGCATTTATTGTAGTGCATGCAGGAACCGGGGGAGAAGTAAGCGGTAGCGCAAATGATATCTGGTCGCACAAATGGGTGTTAGATCCGGGGGCTTATACCGCCGATGGTTCTACTAAAATATACGCTTATTTAACTGTTCCCGAAGATTGTAAATTAGGGGTGTGCGCTCATGAATTAGGCCACCTGCTTTTTGGTTTTCCCGACCTTTATGATACGGATAATTCGAGTGAAGGAATTGGTAACTGGTGCCTGATGGCAGCAGGTAGCTGGAATAATAACGGACTGACACCTGCTCATCCAAGCGCCTGGTGTAAGGCACAGCAAGGTTGGATAACCGTTGTAAATCAAACTGCCAATAAAACCAAAGTGCCAATCGAAGATGTAAAATCAGGTTATAAAGCATACCGGCTTTGGAAAGATGGGGCAACCTCAAGCAAGGAATATTTCCTTGTAGAGAATCGTCAAAAAATTCTATTCGATAAATATTTGCCTAATAGCGGATTGCTGATCTGGCATATTGACGATGCAGTGCCTGGAAATACGGCTGAGGTTCATTATAAGGTGGCTCTATTACAGGCAGATGCTAAAAAAGACCTTGAACGTAGCCTTAACCGTGGTGATGCCGGTGATTGTTATCCGGGTTCGACTTCCAACAAAAGTCTTACAAGCACATCTAAACCCAGCTCAAAATCATATGCAGGATCTGATACCTGTGTTTCAGTTACCAATATATCTGGTCCGGCAGCAATAATGCACGCGGATCTTAAAGTGAAATGTGCCGGAAAATCGGTAGCAAAACTTTCAGAAAAAGGTGTAATGGAAACTCAGAAAGATATACAAACCGGTAAGAACACGAATAAAACCAGGGCTCATAATAGGGAGGAAGAAGAGTCTGCATAAAGAGAGGAGCATAATTATTCATGATTTATAGTATAGGCATCACGGTTTAGCCCGTATGTCTTTTTACTATCCTACAAAATAATAAAACATGGTAAACATTATAGAAAATTGGGCATTTATACAGGGAATTGTGAAATCAGTTGGCAACAGCGGGGCACCCAAAGGTTATGTGCCGATTACATTGGAACTGCAAAATGCTTTGGATTCGGAAGCTTTGCCTAATCTTGCCAAGGCAGATGAAGGTAGCATAATTAACATCCAGGTCAAGCCTGAACAAATTGATAAATATGCAATAAGGCCGGGTAAGAGTCTTTCGTGCAAAGCAAGAAAATCAACAGGGCAGAAATATTTCCTGGAATGAAGCCCCGCAAGCTAAAAGCTGTCAGCTTTTATTTTCAATGGTTTCCCGATCTTTTATGTACTTTTGCCTCCCCGAAATTACATATTCATGGATTCGCTAAAAGCGAAAATAGATCTGCAACAATTACCGCGTCATATTGCTATAATAATGGATGGCAATGGCCGTTGGGCTAAAGAACAAGGACAGGATCGCTTGTTTGGTCATTTTCACGGCGTGGAAAGTGTCCGCAATATCGTGGAAGGATGTGCGGAACTGGGTATCCAATATCTGACTTTATATGCTTTCTCCACAGAGAACTGGGATCGCCCGGAATATGAAGTTACCGGTTTGATGGAGTTACTGGTAGAAACTATTCGAAAAGAAGTTGAGACGCTTAATAAAAATAATATAAGGTTGCACGTGATCGGCGATATGAATATGTTGCCGGAATACGCCAGGGGTGAGATGCTGGAAGCTCTTGAACTTACGAAATCTAATACTGGGTTAAACCTGGTGATGGCATTGAGTTACAGCAGCCGTTGGGAATTAGTAAATGCTGTAAAATTGATAGCCGAAAAAGTTAAAGCAGGTGAGTTGGAACCTGGATCTATAACCCAGGAAACCCTGTCGCAAAATCTTTGTACCAGTGCATTCCCCGATCCGGAATTAATGATAAGAACCAGCGGAGAATATCGCATTAGTAATTTTTTGTTGTACCAGCTTGCTTATGCAGAATTATATTTTACCGCCACGCGCTGGCCTGATTTCAGGAAGGAAAATTTATACGAAGCCATTGTGAATTTTCAAAGCCGGGAAAGACGGTTTGGAAAAACGAGTGAACAAATCCAGGAAGAAGAACTAACATCAAGCTCGTAAAGCGTTGTTAAAACGCATCATTTAACAAACAGTTTTAATTATTCCCGTTAATTTGCCAAATCAAAACTAGCTTTTATATGAATAATGCAAATGGCATTAGCTGTCATGACCTTCAAAAGTTGATTATAACACAAGAAAAAAACTAACTGGATGCAAAGAAGATTTCCTGGTATAGTAGTGGTTTTGTTTTTCTCTTTGTCAGTGGTTACTGCGGCTAATGCTCAGCAAACTGATACTACTAAACCCACCTCTATTGATCCTGAGTTATTGGCAATGGCTTCTGCTAAAACTCCCAAAGAATATATTATCGCGGGTATAGCCATTACTGGTAATCAGAGTCTCGACGCATCCTTATTATCCTCTATCTCCGGGCTCACGGTAGGAGACAAAGTGCAGATTCCCGGTGGCGATAATTTCAGCAAGGCTATTATTAATTTATGGAAACAGAACCTGTTTTCCAATGTGCAGATTTACTATAATAAACTGGTAGGTCGCGACCTTTATATTGAAATACATGTTACTGGCAGGCCCCGACTCTCCAAAGTCATATATAGGGGGGCCAAAAAGTCAGAGAATGAAGACCTGACCAAAAAGGCTGGGCTGGTACCGGGACGAGTGATTAATGCGAACATGAAGATGATTGCACAGGAAAATATTGAGAAATTCTATAGTGAAAAAGGTTTTAAAGGTGTTACCGTAAAAATTAATGAAGAGCCGGATCGCAGCCTTGTTAATTCGGAGAATCTGATCTTTGTCATCGATAAAGGGAAAAAAGTCCGTATAAACGAACTCCATTTTTTTGGTAACCAAACTGTTGGTGAAAGCAAGCTGAAGAAACAAATGAAGGGCACCAAGGAAATGACCAAATTTACCTTGTTCCCAACAGAGGATAAGAGCGTTTATGGGGATACCAAGCATGTAACATTAAACGAATATTTGAAAGAATGGGGTTTCCTCTCCTTTACAAAAACGAAGGAATACCTTGATCCCTGGTTCCGGTTTAAGCTCTTCAGCTCTGCTAAATTCAATGAAAAGAAATACCTGGAAGACAAAGAAAAAGTGTTAAGCTACTATAACTCATTGGGATATAGGGATGCCTCTATTCAGGCAGATACACAGTACTATACCAAAAAAGGAAACCTGAATGTTGATTTAAAGGTAAATGAAGGACGAAGGTACTATTTCGGGAACATGAGCTGGCGGGGTAATACAAAATACAGTGACTCTCTTCTCACCTTGATATTGGGTATAAGGAAGGGGGATATATATAATCTGGGAACCCTCAATAAGAAACTGGGTAAAGAAATGACCCAGGAAGGAGGCGATATCAGCGGCTTATACCAGGATGATGGTTACCTTTTCTTTCGCATTGAACCGGTGGAAACTGCCGTGTACAACGATACTATCGACCACGAAATCCGCATAACGGAAGGACCACAGGCTACCATTAAAAATGTAAATATCAGTGGAAATGATAAAACCAAAGAATATGTGATCCGGCGTGAAATTAGAACTGTTCCCGGTGAAAAGTTCAGTCGGCAGGAATTGATCCGTTCAAACCGTGAAATAGCCAACCTGGGCTATTTTAACCAGGAAAAAATTGGGATCGATCCTGTGCCGAACCAGGATGATGGAACCGTGGATATCAATTATACAGTCGAAGAAAAATCCTCTGACCAATTGGAACTATCTGCCGGATGGGGCGGTGGCATTGGCTTAACCGGAACATTAGGGGTTTCCTTTAATAACTTTTCTATCAGGAATATATTTAACAAGGCGTCGTGGGATCCTTTACCAACAGGTGATGGACAAAAGCTAAGCCTTCGTGTTCAGAGTAACGGACGGGCATTCCGCTCCTATAATTTTTCCTTTACGGAGCCCTGGTTAGGAGGCAAAAAAAGAAATTCGTTCACGGTAAGTTTATATAGCACTAAATATTCCAATGCATACGATCCTTATACGGGAACTTATAGCAAGAAAGCAGGTGACACCGCTTATCTTAAAACCCTGGGTGTTTCTATTGCACTGGGTAAACAGTTGAAATGGCCCGATGACTATTTCACCCTGGTGTCTTCTTTAAATCTTACTCAATATAAATTGAGGAATTATCCCAATCTCTTTCCAGGTTTAAGCGATCTGACGGCTACTAATATAAGTCTGAAATTTGCTCTAAGCCGTTCATCGATTGATCAGCCTATTTTCCCGAAAAGCGGATCAAACTTTATGGTAAGTGCCCAGCTTACCCCCCCCTATTCATTAATTGACCCATCGATTGTAACCTCTACCAATCCATATAGATTTCCCGAGTTTCACAAATGGCGTGTGAATGGGGAATGGTATGTACCAATTGGAAAACCAATGGGCGCCGATAAAAGCAGGCAGTTTGTGCTGAAAGCCGCAGCTAAGTTTGGATTTATGGGAAGGTATAACAGCAAGCTGGATTACTCACCGTTTGAGCGCTTCCAGGTTGGTGATGCGGGTCTTACCAATAACTTTGGAATTCTGGGGTATGATATCATCGCACATCGTGGTTACCCGGTTTATGATAATTCTGATCCAAAAGTTAATCCTGATCAACAACAAGCGTCGAAGTTCTTTACTATTTTTAATAAATATACATTAGAATTGCGCTATCCATTTAGTACCAACCCAAGCAGCACCATTTATGGGTTAACTTTCTTTGAAGCTGCCAATGGATGGTACGATTATAAAGATTATAATCCTTTCCGTTTACGCAGAAGCGCTGGTGTTGGTGCCAGATTCTTTCTGCCCATGTTCGGATTGCTGGGCTTCGACTATGGAATTGGATTTGACCGTTTAAAACCGGGTGGAACGCTGAAAGACGCATCCAGGTTTACCTTTATGTTAGGATTTGAACCTGAATAACCGCTATGAACATTGAAATTTGATGTATGAGCTCATTATAATTCATTGCTGATTTTTACGCTTATTAACAATTAATAATTAATTACTAATAATTTTCTGAATGAAAAAAATATTGCTTCTTGTTATTTTATTTTCAACGGTTGTTCTTGTAACAAAGGCTCAACGGTATGCAATTGTGGATACTAAATATATCCTGGAAAAAATGCCTGATTACAAACAGGCACAGCAAAAGCTTGATCAGTTCAGTATACAATGGCAAAAAGAAATAGATGATAAACAGGCATCTTTAGATAAAATGTATAAGGATTATGAGGCGGAACAGGTAATGTTAAGCGAGGAACTAAAGAAGAAAAGAGAAGATGAATTATTTCTTCGCGAGAAGGAAGTACGTGAATTACAACGCAAGAGATTCGGCTTCGAAGGCGATCTGTTTAAAAGAAGGCAGGAACTGGTAAAACCAGTACAGGATAAAGTTTATAATGCTATTCAAAAAATTGCTGTAGCACGTTTATATGATTTTATTTTGGATAAAAGTGAAGGAATTACCGTTATCTTTGCCGACCCAAAACTTGACAAGAGCGAAGATGTTCTAAAAGAATTGGGTGTTAAATAATTGCTAAAGGGAGAGCTGTAGCAAACTTCGCAGACTACTATTTCAACTATAAAAAAAACAACTTGAATACATAAAGCACATTCCGGTGCATTATGGGGTTACAAAAAAAACAATCATGAACTACATCAAAAAGATTTTTACAATTGTATTGCTCGTTTCTGGCCTTTTAATAACAAGCACCCAAACAAAAGCCCAGATGAAAATTGGTTACGTAAATACTGGAGAATTATTACAGAGTCTTCCGGAAGCAAAAAAAGCCGATTCACTTTTAAATCAGTTTCGTGAAGTTTTAGATAAGAATGGTAAAGATTACCAGGAAGAATTGGAAACAAAAGCTAAGAAGTTTAATGATGATTCCACTAAACTTACTCCGGTAGTTAAGGAAGCAGAAAGGAAAAAATTACAGGATCTATACTCAAGAATAATGAATTATAGCCAGGAAGCGCAAAAACAACTGGAAGACAAACAGCAGGAATTGTTAGCACCGCTTCAGAAAAAAACGTTGGATATTATTCAACAGGTAGCTAAGGATAATGGATATACGCACGTTTTCAACAGGGAAGCTTTGTTAGTAGTTCCTACAACTGATGACCTTCTTCCCCTGATTAAAAAGAAATTGAACCTGAAATAATCCGGTTATATCAGCAATTTATAAGTCTAACCTGGAGCAATGATATCATTACTCCGGGTTTTTTTGTAAAGGGGAGGCTTCGTATCCCAACATAATTGTTATAAATTTTTTATGTTTCTATCTCGGCCTATTGGCGTTTTTGATTCAGGATACGGCGGTCTAACGATATTAAAAGAAATTGTGACCAGCTTGCCGGAATACGATTATTTATACCTGGGTGATAATGCACGGGCTCCTTACGGAACAAGGTCTTTTGAAACAGTTTATAAGTATACGCTGGAATGTGTTCGATGGTTATTTCAAAAAGGCTGTCCTCTTGTCATTCTTGCCTGTAATACAGCCTCCGCAAAAGCATTACGCACTATTCAACAGAACGATCTCCCAAAAATCAATCGATTCAACAGGGTTCTCGGAGTTATCCGGCCCACTTCTGAAATTATTGGCAACTACACTCAAACCGGTAACGTTGGTATACTTGCTACACCGGGTACGGTGCTTTCCGAATCGTATATCCTCGAAATTGAAAAGTTTTTTCCGGCTATTACCGTTTTCCAGGAAGCCTGCCCTATGTGGGTTCCGTTGGTGGAGAATAATGAGCATACCAGTGATGGTGCCGACTATTTTGTGAAAAAGCATATGCAGAATATTTTTTCCCGTTCAGAAAATATTGATACCCTGCTGCTGGCTTGCACACATTATCCTTTATTAAAAGATAAAATACGTCGATTTTTGCCTCCGCGGGTTACGCTTATTTCTCAAGGTGAGATAGTGGCAAAAAGTCTGGCAGATTACTTACAGCGACATCCGGAAATGGAAGAAAAGTGCAGCAAAAATAGCCATCAGCAATTTTATACTACAGATTCAACGGCAGAGTTTAATAATCTTTCGACGATCTTTTTTGGGAAGGAAGTTCATTCAGAACAGGTTTCCATGTAATTGACCAATATTTGACGATTGAAATCGGTTTTTATAAACCCACACTCTTACAATAATTATTTCTTATTATTGCTAAGATCTCTTTCAATGCTAACTATAATCCCTACTATTCAAATGAGCATGTATGTTTAGAACTCTCCCTCTTTTTGCTATAATACTTTTTACAATGCTCGTAACTTCCTGCCAGAAAGAAATAAGTATCGAATTGGGCAATGGAAGCGTTACCATAGTAAGTGGAGAATTAAAAATGAAAATTAACGGTTCGCAATGGACAGCCAGCAAAGATGCCAGAGCCAGTATCCTCGGTGGTTATATTAGTATTAATGGTTTAAGCCCAGATAATAAATCATTATCTATTACTCTAAATGATTCTGTTCCCGGCACATATATTTTGGATCAGATGAGTTTTCATTTTGCGGCATTATCAGATAGTAGCGACTTGGGAGGTTTGTCTTGTACAACCGAAGAGGGCACCGACACTTCAAAGGCAGGGGGTGTTGTAATTGTAACTTCGATAGATAAAGTGAATAAAACTATTTCAGGGACATTCCATTTTAAGTTGTACCGTGATTTTGATAGTAAGCAAAAAATAGTCACAGAGGGTGTTTTCACAAAATTGCCTTATTCCGTAACATTACCTCCAGCCAGCCTCACAGATACATTTCACGTTAAGATCGATAATGTTGATTGGACGGCGAAAAGCCTTACAGCAATTAGTTCCGGCTCTGATTTAATTGTTAATGCTTCCGAACGGGATCTTACAAGAATAGTGGCGTTATCATTTCCGGCTACTATTGTTCCTGGCACTTATAACCTCGATGCACTGGCAGGCATTTATGTTGGTGTGTATGCGCCAAATACAACTACTTTTTTCACTTCTCTTACCGGGAAGCTAACAATAATTGAACATAATAGCCTCACAAAAAGGATAAAGGGAAACTTTGATTTCAAGGCAATTGATTTGGGAACCTCCAAGTCGGCGCAGCTGAGTGCAGGTTACTTCTCCATTGGCTATCAATAAACTGCTGATTTTTATGAGAATCTGTTGGGTGGAGTGCGGTTTTACCATACCTTTGCCCTCCCTTTCACGGCGCAGTGGGTATGGTGGCCTGTTGTGTAGTTTAATTGATTCGTCTTCAAGCGGAAATTGTATTGAAAATTGGTAGTATTTAAAATTAAAAAAAAATGAAACGTACATTTCAACCACATACACGTCGTCGTAAATCTGTTCACGGTTTTCGAAAACGTATGCAAAGTGCCAATGGCAGGAAAGTATTGGCGAGCCGTCGAGCAAAAGGACGAAGAAAATTAACAGTTTCCAGTGAATCGGCCTTAAAATAATAAAGATCTAAAGCAGTCAAGTTATATTATCTAAATAGCTCCGATTTCCGGGGCTGTTTTTGTTTGACGAATAATCCGGAAATATTTTAAACAAGTTTTATTAAAAGGACATTTACACTAGGGAAAATGGAACGGCTAAAAAGCCGGAAACTTATTGAACAAGTGTTCAAAAGCGGTAACTCTTTTGCCATTTTCCCCTTCCGTGTTTTTTATCTGTATGTCAAATCCACTACCATTCCATTGCAGGCAGGTTTTGGTGTTTCCGTAAAAAACTTTAAAAAGGCGGTAGATAGAAACCGCATCAAGCGGCTCAGCCGGGAAGCCTATCGGTTGCAAAAAAATCAATTACAGGAAGCACTCCTGGAAAAAGAACTTCAACTGGCCATCTTCTTTATTTATAACGGCAAAGAACTGCCGCTTTACACCCTTATTTCAGGAAAGATAGGAATATCTTTACAACGTCTTATAAATCTGGTTAATGAGAAGCCTGCGTCAATTAATTAGCCTCCCTTTCATATGGTTGATCAGAGCGTACCAGTTAATCATCTCACCCTGGCTCGGCCCAAGCTGCCGCTATACGCCTACATGTTCGCAATACGGCATTGAAGCTCTTAGAAAATATGGATTGATAAAAGGTGGATGGCTTACCCTTAAGCGAATTGTGCGTTGTAATCCATGGGGAGGGCACGGGCATGATCCGGTACCTTGATAATTGTTAATGGTTAATTTTTAATGGTTAATTAGGGAGTTGAAGCGCTTGGAGTAATTTTCAGGTTCTGTAACATTCAAACAACATTGCCTCGTCAATTACTCAAGATTAATTATCAATCGACAACACCTACCTCTTATTTTTTCCTTTCATTAATCAAAGCATTCAGCGCTTCTCTTTTTTGTTTGTTGGTAAACAGCTTATATAATTCGGGCGCTTTTCCAGAGCTTCCGGCATCTACAGAACCGGGAATTCCATTATAAGGACCAACAATCCTCGACTCACTATTTGCACTTATCTTCTTTAGCGTAAACGGCAAAATAAAATAAGTTTTCGTTTCATCACTTGCATTTTGACCTGCGATCAATTTTTGCGTACTGTCGATAATAAGATCCACATCCTCACCGGTTAAATTAGACGTTCTGTTTCCTGTTCCGTATTTCACCTGGCCTCCAACCAATGTATCGGGCTTGAGATTTAAAACATAATTGCCCGGTTCATTAACTTCATACGTTTTAGAGCTGCCGCCATTTTGAACAGTTAAGGTTTCTTTGTCCCCGGTAAGAATGAGTTCTTTTTCAGTATGGGTGTTGCCGGGCTCAAGCTTAATGTTTTTCTGCTCTGTCTTATCAACTGTTATTTTGCCACTGGCCATGATCAGTACCTTTTTACCGGCTCCGGAGCAGGCTGTAAAAGCGGCAACGATTAAAAAGGAGAATGCAACCTTAAATGCTTTCATGAAACTTTTTTAAATGTTTAGTGATTACTTATCCGATTTGGATATGGCCGTTAAAAAATCCCGGTGGTTGAAATACCGGGATTGTAAAAAAGATATTTTTCAATAGTGATATCTGATCAGCGTCCAAAACTTTTCCTTTTAGAAATGAGGAAGATGTCATAAAGCATCTTCGTAGCGCTTTCCTGCCACGTCCCAATTTACCACATTCCAGAAGGCGGCAAGGTAATCGGCACGGCGATTTTGATATTTAAGATAATACGCATGTTCCCAAACATCGATGCCTAAAATGGGCGTTCCTTTTACTTCTGCAACATCCATCAATGGGTTATCCTGGTTAGGAGTTGAACTTATTACTAGTTTGCCATCCTGTTCAATAAGCCAGGCCCAGCCGCTTCCAAAACGTGTCATCCCAGCCTGGGCCATTTTTTCTTTAAATTGATCAAAAGAACCGAATTCAGCGTCAATAGATGCTCCAAGTTTGCCATTCGGACTACCTAAGCCATTTGCAGTCAATGATTCCCAAAAAAAAGTATGATTCCAATGACCTCCGCCGTTATTGCGAACGGCCGGGCTTATTTTACCGGCATTTGCTACCAGCTGTTCCAATGACTTGTTTTCGTTTTCAGACCCGGCAATGGCTTTGTTTAGATTATCAACATATGCCTGATGGTGTTTACCGTGATGGATTTGCATGGTAGCCGTATCAATATGAGGTTCCAAAGCCTCAGGTGCATATGGTAATGCAGGTAGTGTAAATGCCATAGATATTAATTTTATTGTTTTTTTAATAACTGATTAAGGATAACAAATTTACAATCTAAAAGTTAAAAAAGTCATCGTGTAAATTTTAATTAAAAAAAAATTACCAATGCTGATATAAGTGATTGAAGGATTAAAATGAAGGAAACATTATGATTTAATTGTGATTTATCATTCGTATCGGTGGTCTCGCCTGGCTCTGAAAAATTCCTGCATCAGACTTGCGGATTCTTCTTTTAATATCCCTGTTACCAATGTCGTTTTTGGATGAAAGGGCCAGTTTGCTCCGGTGGTTTTGGCGTACCCGTTTTTCTGATCGGAAGCACCATAAATGATCGCGCCGATTTTGCTCCAGAAGAGGGCGCCTGCGCACATCAGGCATGGTTCAACGGTAATATATATGCGAGCATTTGGAATGTATTTACTACCTAAATAATTAAAAGCTGTAGTTAATGTTATGATTTCAGCATGTGCTGTGCTATCGGTCAGTTTTTCTACCTGGTTGTAACCCCGGGCAATGATTTTATCATTCATTACAATAATGGCACCCACTGGAATCTCGCCTTCTTCAAAAGCCCTGGAAGCCTCTTTTAGTGCCTGCTGCATAAAAAATTCGTCTGACATTGCGGGGTGAAATTACGAAGAAGGTGTGAGGTTTGGAGTATGAGGTTTGAGGTATGAGGTATGAGGTTTGAGTGAACTGAAGTTAGTTGTTTCTTAACAGCAGATTTCTATTCCTCATACCTCATACCTATTTGCTATCTTGTAATTAAATCAACCCCCAGATGCAACAGTTACAGGCAGTCTTGCAATCCATGCGTGCCTTTTTTGATAGCGGAACAATGTCGCCATACGCATTTCGTAAAAAGCAGTTATTAAATTTAAAAGAAGCGGTATTAAAATACACGAACGAGATCAGCACGGCACTTTATTCCGATATGAAAAAAAGCCCGGAAGAAGCGTATGCTACAGAAACAGGATTATTAATTGCGGAATTAAACACAAGTCTTGAAAACCTGCATAGCTGGATGAAACCAAAATCTGCTTCCACAAACCTGGTAAACCTGCCTTCATCCAGTAAAATATACCGTGATCCGCTGGGAGTAGTATTAATAATTGCGCCCTGGAATTACCCACTGCAATTGTCTTTAATTCCCCTGGTAGGTGCGATATGCGGAGGTAATTGCGCCGTGGTAAAACCTTCGGAACTTGCGCCCGCAACGGCAGCAATAATTGAAAAAATACTGATCGAAACGTTTCCTCCCGCATACGTACGAGTGATACAGGGAGATGGAGCAGATTTAATACCAGCCATGATGAAAGCCTTTCGATTTGATCATGTATTTTATACGGGTAGTATTCCTGTTGGAAAATCCATTTATCAAATGGCGGCCGCTGACCTTATACCGGTAACGTTAGAATTGGGTGGAAAAAGTCCTGTGATCATTGAAAATGACGCCAACCTGGAGGTTGCGGCACGCCGGGTTGCATTGGGTAAATATACAAATGCAGGACAAACGTGTATTGCACCTGATTATGTGCTGGTACATAAGGATGTGAAGGAGAAATTTATTTCGTATCTAAAAAAATCTATCAGTAAATTTTATACGAACGATGCTTCAAGCAGTTATGATTATGGAAAAATAATCAATACAAGGCGATTCGATAAATTGATAAGTTACCTGGATCAGGGGAAATTGCTTTATGGGGGTCAGCATAATAGGGATACTCTTTTTATAGCACCCAGTATAATGGATGAGGTATTATTAGATTCACCATTAATGAAGGAAGAAATTTTCGGACCAATATTACCTGTTTTTGGGTATGACTCTTTCGACGAAGCATTTTCAATTGTTCAACAAAACCCGAATCCATTGGCTTTTTATTTGTTTACAAACAATTCCCAGGTTGAAAAAAAATGGATCAGGAAACTTCATTTTGGAAGCGGATGCATAAATAATAGTGTCTGGCAATTTGGTAATCATAACCTTCCGTTCGGTGGAGTAGGTAATAGCGGCATGGGTGCTTATCATGGTAAATTTTCGTTTGAAACGTTTACACACGCAAAATCTGTTATGAAAACACCTGTGTGGTTTGATCCATCCATCAAATACCCATCGTTCAAAGGCAAGTTGCGTTTATTCAAAAATTTATTCAGATAGATTCTGCTTAGCTGTTTAATGAAAATGAAATCTTCCATACACTTGTTAGCTTTCTTACAAGCTGTAAAAGAAGTAGTGTTAACATCAATCGAAACTCCGATTTATTTTCAAGTCAGATTCAGCCAGTGATAAATGAACAATAGTGTGAGCCTTCTTATTCAAATACTCTTAATCTGAGACGATCTAAACGGCGCATTTTTCGTGATAATTCACTAAAATAATGGCGGTTTTTTCAAATTCAAACCCCGCGTAGTAATTATTTATCGTTTCTAAAACTTCATCAATTTCTTCTTTTGTATTTAACGTCACCAATTTATTACGGTATTCCTTGATATTGGGAAGTCCTTTTAAATAATTGGCGTAATGGCGGCGCATTTCGTGAATGCCGGTGATAGGGCCTTTCCAATGCACGGAATGATGCAGATGTTTTTTGCAAACAAGCACTCTTTCTTCCAGGGAGGGCGCAGGTAAACGGGAACCCGTTTGCAGGAAATGCTTTATTTCCTTAAAAATCCAGGGATAACCGATGGCTGCTCTCCCTATCATAATGCCATCCACGCCATAACGATTTTTATATACTAAGGCTTTTTCAGGCGAATCAATGTCGCCATTACCAAAAATAGGGATGTGAATACGGGGATTGTTTTTTACTTTTCCAATAAGTGACCAGTCCGCCTCACCTTTATACATTTGGGTGCGCGTGCGTCCATGAATACTAAGGGCGGCAATGCCGATATCCTGAAGGCGCTCTGCCACCTCTTCAATATTTTTAGTTTGATCGTCCCAGCCAAGCCTGGTTTTGACCGTAACCGGTAAACGCGTGCTTTTAATTACTGCTTCTGTTAAACGTATCATTAACGGAATGTCCTTTAGAACACCAGCTCCCGCGCCGCGGCAGGCGACCTTCTTTACGGGACAGCCATAATTGATATCCAGCAGGTCAGGATTTGTGCTGTCCACTATTTTTGCAGCAAGAGACAAGCTGTCTTCATCGCCCCCGAATATCTGAATACCAACGGGCCGTTCACTATCAAAAATGTCTAACTTCTGCCGGCTTTTTATAGCATTTCTTATTAACCCTTCCGACGAAATAAACTCGGTATACATCAAGTCTGCTCCGTTGTCTTTACACACGGAACGGAAGGGGGGATCACTAACATCCTCCATGGGAGCCAGTAGTAATGGGAATTCAGGAAGTTGTATATTGCCGATCTTTATCAAGGCGCAAATTTACATACTAATTTAAATAAAGTTACAAGTTGTTGTATGAACACACTTCTGAAGTACAAGCCGGGCTGGATGCAATTGCTGATTTTCGGACTTTTAACAATTGGTATTAATTTTATTGTAAGTATTCTCGCGGTTTTTGCTGTTTCTAATTTCTATAATATTTCTCCTGCTGAATTTAAAGCTATGGATCTTACAAATCCAACCCTGGTTTCGGCGTTGAAATCACTCCAGGTCATTATCTCCATTGCATGGTTTCTTGTTCCTTCCCTGATATTTGCACAGATGTCGGATACAAATCCACTTCCCTATATTGGATTTAAAAATCCCGTGCCTAAGATATTTTTATTGCTGGCAATAGTAGTAATAGTTGCATCTTTTCCCATGGTAGCATGGCTAAGCGAGATAAATCAGAATATGCATTTGCCCAAAAGTTTCCAGGCAACAGAAAAATTGATACGAGATTCTGAAGCACAAAACAATAATTTGATACGCACCTTTCTTGATATGAAATCACCCACCGATCTGGCTATTATGCTGTTCATGCTTGGAGTATTGCCGGCTATTGCGGAAGAAGTTTTTTTTAGGGGTGTATTGCAACGATTATTAATACTATTAACCAAACGTCCGTGGATTGGCACCATCTTTACAGCAATACTCTTTTCTGCTTTACATGGACAGTTCCTTGGCTTTTTCCCCAGGTTGGTACTTGGTATCGTTTTAGGAGCTTTATATTGGTACAGTGGAAGTCTATGGCCCGGTATCCTGGCTCATTTTATTAACAATGCCGTGCAGGTAATTATGGTATATTATAATCCACATTTTTTTGATGAAAAAGACCAGAACTTATCTGTATTAATGGTTACGGCCAGCACTATAATAGTTGCTGTAATTATGTGGTGGATGGTTAAAATTTCCCAAACACGTTTTGCCGAAGTATATGATACGGATGATGATTTTCATATAGGCCCGCGAGATCAATTTATTGCCTAATATCATAAAAAACATTGAATGGCATTCAACCTGCAGACACTTAAAACGAGAGCTCTTACTTCAGCCGTTTTTGTGATAGTGATGATGATGGGATTGTTGCTAAATAACTGGAGCTTTTTTTTACTGTTTTCCATTATTCATTTTGGATGCTGGCTCGAATACCAGAAACTGGTGGCATTAATTGATACCGACTACACCCAGGTTACGTCTTTTCATAAATACGGTGTAATGATGGCCGGCTGGTGTTTTATGCTTTACTTCACCAACAACTCTTATAACCTTGGCAGCCTTTCCTTACATGCTATTGGCTGGTGGCTGGGATTAATATTCGTGTTTGTATTGCCGATAATTGAACTGCTTTTTTCAAGGGAAGTAATCTTGAAAAATATTGGTTATTCCATGTTGGGCATTGTTTATATATCCCTGAGCTGGGGATTGATGATGGATTTAAGAAATACAGATTTGCTTAATGCCGACCAGTCACCTGGCATCGTTGATAAACCATGGCTGATTCCGTTGCTTAGCGTTCTTTGCCTGTGGGCCAATGATACAATGGCCTACCTGGTGGGCTCCTGGATTGGCAAAACGCCATTCTCAAAAATATCTCCAAAAAAAACCTGGGAAGGAACAATAGGGGGTGTTTTGCTTTGTGTTTCACTTATTACCCTGGTATTTCATCAGCTTATCTATTGGAAGCATCTATTAATGATATCTTCTATTGCAGCAGTAATAGGTACAATAGGAGATTTGCTCGAAAGCAAGCTTAAACGCATGGCCAACGTAAAAGACAGCGGGCACCTGATGCCCGGCCACGGCGGCTTCCTCGACCGGTTCGATTCCCTGATATTAGCTACTCCTTTTATCTGGCTATACATTCGCTTACTGGCTTCATAACAAGTTGTTAACGGACTTTAGTAAATCAGGTAATATCGGGGAGATGAATAAAGACTTCCTAACTTTGAGAGAGCATGTTCAATTGAATATCGCTGAAAAGGTGATGCCCGCTATCTGGCAGTACCCGGTGTTATAGTCTTTGCTTTTGTCAAATAAAATAATCAGCAACATGATACATGAATTAAATGATGGCTATGTTAAAGTTGAAACACATCCTGGCGTTACAACTATCGAATTCTTTCACCCGCAAAGCAATTCTCTGCCGGGCAAAATTTTAGCTGATCTCGAACAGGAAATTCATTCTGCAGGTAATGATGACAAAACAAAGGTTATTATATTACGCTCAGGTGGCGAAAGCGCCTTTTGTGCCGGAGCATATTTTAATGAACTACTTGCTATAAAAACTGCTGGCCAGGGCCAGGATTTTTTCCGTGGTTTTGCGAATGTTTTTAATGCCATGAGAAAGTGTCCGAAGTTTATAATTGGCCGCATTCATGGTAACTGCGTAGGAGGTGGGGTAGGACTGGCGGCAGCTGTTGATTATTGCATTGCCAGCGATAATGTTCAGGTTAAATTAAGCGAGCTTTCCATTGGGCTTGGGCCTTTTGTAGTAGGTCCGGTAGTAGAAAGAAAGATAGGCAATGCTGCTTTCGGTCAGCTGGCTATTGATGCCAGCATGTGGCGCAATGCAGACTGGGCAAAACGTAAGGGGTTGTTTGCTGAAGTGCATCCAGGTACTGAAAGCATGGATGAGTCTATCGAACGGCTTGCGAATACGCTGGTTCATGCCAATCCCGAATCAATGAAAGAAATGAAAAAGATGTTATGGAGAGGCACCGAACATTGGGATGAACTGCTCAGGGAAAAAGCGGCTATCAGTGGAAAGCTTGTCTTGAGCGAGTTTACCAGGAATGCTATCATCGCTTTTAAAAACAGGGTGAGAAAACCGAAGGAATGAGGTATCAGGTATCAGGTATGAGGTATGAGTAAAGCCGTCAGCCATCAGCTATCAGCTGCCTAACCCAGTTTGGGCCGACATCACCAATTTAATAACTTTAAAATTTGTAATTCATTCATTTTAAATGTGCAAATTTATGTTATATAAAAGGTGTGAGGTTTGAAAACCCTGAAGGGTGATATGATTAGAAAATATTACGAGGCGTGAATTAACCCCCAAGGGGTAGCATGGTATTATAGACTGTCTGCAAACCAATGTCTCTCCTTCGAAGTTTTCATACCTCATACCTCATACCACATACCTCATACCTCATACCTCCCACCTCATCACAGGTTATCATACTCATACAGTTCATCGATGGCGGCGCCGGGGGCGATATCTATGACGGGGCTTATTATTCCGTCCTTCAATCCATAAACCCAGCCGTGCAGGTGTGGTCGCTTGTCATATTTCCAGGCAGACTGAATGATAGATGTTTTAGAAAGATTAAAAACCTGTTCTTTCACATTCAATTCTATTAATTTGTTTAGTTTTTCTTCGTCAGTTGGAAATACATCTACTTCTTCCCGGTGAAATCGATAAACATCTTTGATATTTTTAAGCCAGTGATTTATGATTCCATAATGATGTTGATTCATTGCTGCTTTAACACCACCACAACCATAATGGCCGCAGACAATTACATGTTTTACTTTTAATACCTCTACGGCATATTGCAGAACACTTAGCATATTCATATCTGTGTTTACCACCAAATTGGCAATGTTACGATGTACAAATATTTCACCTGGCTGAGTTCCAGTAATTTGATTGGCAGGTACACGACTGTCGCTGCAGCCTATCCAAAGAAATTCAGGCTCCTGCAGGTTCGATAAACGTTTAAAGAACCCGGGATCATTTTCAAGCATTTCACTTGCCCATGCTTTATTTTCAAGAAGTAATTTTTCGAATGTTGTCATTTTGAGTTTATTAGTAATTTCTTATTGTTTGTATGTCCACAAAACTGCATGAATTATCAACACATGCCTCATTTAAACAGCCAGCTAATACCAGTTGTTAAATGGCCGGTACATTGTTATGAATTTCTGTATGCACTTCTGTTTTACTTATTGATTCTACAGGAGATGGTTTACTGTTCTCCATTAATTGTTTTATGGGTTTATGAGCACTTCTCTTAATCTCCACCCTGATATTTTTCAAGTGAGCATGTCTCATAAAATCATTCATAACTTCTATAACATCACTATCAATAAAGTCTGCACGCATGGTGTCTATTAAAACATAAGAATCTGCCGGCACCTTTTCCAGTTTGCTTTTTAATATAGGCTTGTTTAGAAAGGAAACATCTTTTCTGAGACGGAAGAGATAATTATTTTTATCCCTGGTAACAAAAACAGATGTTCTAAAATTGCTGCGCAAAACAAAAAACACCCCAGCTGCTAAACCGATCACAATACCTAACAAAAGATCGGTCAGAATGATTGCCAATACGGTTATAACAAAAGGCGTGAACTGGTCAAATCCTTTTTTATAAAATTTAATAAAAATGGCTGGTTTAGCTAATTTAAACCCCGTATAAATTAAAACTGCTGCAAGCGCAGATAATGGAATATAGTTAAGAAGTCCCGGAATAAAAGCGACCGTTACTAATATCAGGACTCCATGCATAATAACAGACCTTTTAGTCTTTGCTCCTGCGTGAATATTAGCGGAAGTTCTTACTATAACTGAGGTCAATGGTAAACCGCCAATTAATCCTGACACGATGTTACCAATACCCTGAGCTTTAAGTTCCCTGTTAGGGGGCGTTACACGGTTAAATGGATCCAACTCATCCGCTGCTTCTATGCTCAACAATGTTTCCAGGCTGGCTACCAATGCCAGTGTGAGAGCGGTGGTCCATACAGCGGGTAATGTGATGAAACTAAAATCAGCAAATTTAAAATAAGAGAGAAATCCATTCAATGATTCGGAATTAGGAATAATAACCAGGTGATTATTTTTTAAGGCCCAGGGATGTTGCTGATTTATAAAAAAAATATTTATTACAATGGCTAAAAGTACTACGACAATTGGTGCGGGAATTTTTTTAAATACGTGTGATTTCCTGATCAACACCTTGTCCCATAAAATTTGGATCAGAAGAGATATCACACCAATGATAATTGCCAGCGGTGCACTTCCCTTTACAGCGTTAATAATTTCACTGAAAGTGTTTTCGTGATCACTTTGTGCAAATGATTCATTGCCTTCAAAGTCGCCGTGATAGCCTAAAATATATGGTATCTGTTTTAAGATCAGGATCAATCCCAAGGAAGCCAACATCCCTGATATAACACTAAAAGGAATATAATCACCTGCAATCCCTGCCTTTAAAAATCCTAAAATAACCTGGAATACACCTGCCAGTAAAACAGCCAGCAAAAATGCCTCAAAGGATGGAAGATTTGTTATAGCAGTGGCCACAAAAACGGTTAAACCGGCAGCAGGACCGCTAACACTTAACTGGGATCCACTCAGAGATCCTATAATTATACCGCCAACAATACCTCCAATAATTCCTGCAAATACAGGAGCGCCTGACCCTATAGCTATACCTAAACATAAAGGTATTGCAATCAGGAATATTACTAAGGAAGCAGAGATGTCAGCTCCCAGGGTTTTAATTCTTCTTTTCATTTTACTTTTTTTACAAGTGTCGCATACGTAATCATCATCTCAAAAAGGTAATATCTTCTTGAAACTAATTCATAGTAACCGATTTAATTTGTTGATTGGCTAGTTAAAACTACGCATCAACTTCATATCGGGATTTGGCAAATTGCCATTTGTTACATGATAAGATTATGCAAAATGATTAGGAGGAGGCGTTGGAATTGCTCCTGGGTGCGGTGTGGGTAAGGATACGGAAAAATGTAATCTGATGTTACTGATATGAATAAAAGGGATGATTACCCACTTATGTTCAATATGAATATCCTTGTGTTCTTCTTCAACAAACTGGCGTAGCTGGTTTGCCGCAGCTCCTGGTAAGTCACTTTGTTTATTATCTGATAAATCGGGTATAAAAAACCTGCCGGCCTGATTGGTAGGAAACAGTTGAAGGGATAAGGTAAAAATCAATATAAGATGTATAATTTTCTTTCCAAGCATATAGTGTCGCAAAAATACCTCCGCATTTTTTTAAAAACAACTCATCCATTGATATTTAACATATTAGTAATAACATCATACCAAACTCAAAAGAAAAGATATCAGAAATGTTAATAAATAAAATAAATAATTATGATTATGAATTGTCTTAAAAGGATATCTAAGGCGGACAATTAGGCAATGTCTGTATTTTTAAATGTTTAATCCTCCGCAAACACTTATTACCTGCCCCGTAACATATGAACTCAAATGGCTGGCGAGGAATAATGTTACATTGGCAATCTCCTCAGTAGATCCGAACCTGCCTAAAGGAATTTTTTCCAGGAAGGATTTGGACAGTTCCCCGTCTTTCAAATAGTCGGTCATGTCTGTTTCAACAAAGCCGGGAGCAATAGCGTTGCATCGGATATTACGGCTACCTAGTTCAAGCGCGATAGACTTGGTGAATCCTATAATTCCCGCTTTACTGGCCGCATAACTACTTTGACCCGCATTTCCCCTGATCCCTATGATAGAACTCATGTTTATGATACTGCCACTTCTGGCTTTCATCATAGGGCGGATTACCTGTTTGGTGATATTATAGACACTGGTGAGGTTTATCTTCAATACATCATCCCATTGTTCAGGAGACATGCGCAACAATAAGTTGTCTTTTGAAATACCGGCGTTGTTAACACAGATATCAATGCCGCCAAAATCCTTGAGTACATCGCTCACGAGTACTTCGCATTCTTTATAAATACCGGCATTGCTTTTAAATGCGGTGGCTTTTACACCAAAGCCCCGAATTTTTTCTTCCAGGGCTTTGGCTTTTTCCTCACTGCTAACGTATGTAAAAGCAATATGGGCGCCGTGTTCTGCTAGCTTCAGTGCAATTCCTTCACCAATACCGCGACTGGCACCGGTTATAAGAACTGTTTTGTTATCAAGTAATTTCAATGGAAGGGAGTTAATGGTTAATGGTTAATGGTTAGTAGATGTTAAATACATTTATCAATTTAACAAATGAATATTATAGTATTCAATAAGTTTGAAAGATTTTTTCTTAATGAATGGTCAAAAGGCTTATAATTAACCATTAACCATTAACCATTAACAATGAACCATTAATAATTGTCCTCGCGATTTCCAGGATTTCATCTACGTAAATTCTTTCATTACTCAGGCGAGGTATCTTATGCTGCCCTCCCAATTTCCCTTTTTTTCGCAACCACTCGGTAAACACAGCTTTATTCAACGAATGCACAATAGGAAAGCGAAGTGCAATATCCTTGTACCGTTTGGCTTCATAATCACTGTTCAATGATTTAAGAGCGGCATCCAATGCTTGCACAAATTGTTGCATGTCTGCAGGTTGTTTTTCAAATTCAATTAGCCATTCGTGAGCACCATTGCTGTTATCGCTGAAGTAAATGGGGGCGGCTGTGTAATCATTCACGATAGCACCGGTTTTGCTGCAGGCAATAGAAATGGCATTGTCACTGTTGTCTACTATTAATTCTTCGCCAAATGCATTTATATAGTGTTTCAATCTGCCACTCACTTTAATTTTAAAGGGATGTAAGGAAGTGAACCGGATAGTATCACCCACGATATATCTCCATAACCCTCCGTTGGTAGAAATTATTAAAGCATAATTTTTATTTAATTCCACATCGGAAAGACCAATAGTTTCCGGAAACTGCTTCCCGTATTCCTCGATAGGCATGAATTCATAGAAGGTGCCATGTTGGGTAAATAAGAGTAAGCCGTCTTCCGTTGGATCGTCCTGGGCCGCGAAAAAACCTTCGCTGGCATTATACATTTCGAGATAATGGATATCGGAGCCTATTAGTTTCCTGAATTGTTCTTTATAGGGAACAAATGAAACACCTCCGTGAAGGTATAGTTCCAGGTTGGGCCAAACTTCTTTTAAAGTAGGTTTACCGGTTATTTCAAGGATGCGTTTAATTAATACCAGTGTCCAGGTGGGCACGCCTGAAATGGAGGTAACGTCTTCAGAAATAGTACTTTGAGCCAGGCGTTCTATCTTCTCTTCCCATTCATCCATCAAGGCAACACTCAATTCGGGTGTTTTTATCCAATGCGCCCAGAAGGGTGTATTTTGAAGTAGAACGGCGCTCAGATCGCCGTAACTTACGTCTTCGTTTAACTGGCTTACCTGGTGACTTCCGCCAACCACCAGGCCCTTACCGGTTAACAGGTCTGATTCAGGAAATGATTTATAGTAAAGCGTAAGTACATCTTTGGCAGCCTGGTAATGACAAGCTTCCAGGCTTTCTTCGCTTATTGGTATAAATTTACTTTTTTCGCTAGTGGTGCCGCTGCTTTTGGCAAACCATTTCACCGGTGTGTTCCAAAGAAGGTTCTCTTCCCCGTTCATCATGCGCAAGATATAAGGCTTCAGATCGTCGTACTCCTGTACTGGTACAGCTTTTTTGAAGGCTTTTATGGAAAATAACCTGTTGAATTTGTAAGCACGCCCGAATTCTGTGTATTGAGCCGCCGTTACGAGTTCCTGAAGAACTTCCCGTTGTGCTGCCACCGGGCCGCTTGCCCACTGATCAATTACCCAGAAACGCAATCGTGCAAGGTGTGATATGGCAGGGCTTAAAAGTTTCATGTATGCAATATAAGTAAGTTAAAAAATGACTACTATAAAAAGTTATTATTACATGCTATACATGAAATTTATGGCTACTGGTTTTTTGTGTCTTTTAATAGTTGCAGCATCTGGGCAAGGTCGGATGCGATGCTTTCTTTTTGTTGGAACAGGGTATTGCTTTTCTCTAATAGTTCTTCATTCCGGGATTCTTTTGCATAAAGGCGCAGCGTATCCTGTAATTCAGATAACGTTTTCGCGTAATCGTACACACCTATTTCTTCCGCACTATCTAGATTTTCAGAGCTTAGTGAAAAACTGCTTTCTTTTTCTTCCGGGGTCATTTTTTCATACATCGAAAGAACTTTCTCTATTGACTGGATAAGATTATTTACAGTAGGCCTTCCATTGTTTTTGCCCTGATCCAGTAAATAATCCTTCCGCTTTAACTCAAAATTCCTTCCCAAATATAAACGCCGAACGTGTTCATCGGAAGACAGTTCCTCTGCCGTTCCGTGTTTGAAGATCTTTCCCTCAATCAAAAGATAAGCTCTGTCGCAGATTGATAGGGTTTCATTTACATTATGGTCTGTAATCAATATTCCAATATTTCGATATTTCAGGCGGGCTACTACTGCCTGGATATCTTCTACGGCTATGGGATCAACTCCTGCAAATGGCTCGTCCAGCAATATAAATTTAGGATCAACCGCCAGTGCACGTGCAATTTCTGTCCGTCGCCTTTCTCCCCCGCTCAGGCTGTCGCCGTTATTTTTACGTACATGATGTAAATGAAATTCATCAAGTAATTCCTCCAGTTTCTCTTTTCGTTGTTTTTTTGAAATTTTTCTCATTTCAAGTACAGCCATGATATTATCTTCTACCGATAGCTTTCTGAATACGGAAGCTTCCTGTGGTAAATAACCGATCCCCTGCTGGGAACGTTTGTACATAGGCATACTGGTTATTTCATCTTCATTCAGGAACACTTCGCCCTCGTCTGGCTTTATCAATCCAACCACCATATAGAAGGTAGTAGTTTTACCGGCACCATTTGGTCCGAGTAAACCTACTATCTCTCCCTGGCTCACTTTTACGGAAACATGATTGACTACTGTTCTGTTACGATAACTTTTTACGAGGTCTTTTGTATGAATAGTAAGACTCAATATATTACTTTTTAGAAAACAAAAGTAGGTCAATTGTGCTTACCCGTTTTTGATAGCTGTGTTAAAGCCTATTGGCTATCAACTGTCGGCTATCAGCCATCGGCTATCAGGTATCAACCATCTGCAAATCGGCGATAAACTCCATGATAGTTGAAAACTGATAGCAGAGCTGATAGCCGATAGCCGATGGCTGATAGCCGATAGCTGACTGCCAATGGCTGATAGATAGCTTTTGATTATGTATTACTCCTTGCTTATGTTTGCAGATTATTTAGCAAGCAATGAAAGTTATAGAGCACATAAACGGGTCAAAAGAAGCATTGGTATCCTTTGAAGTTTTGCCCCCATTAAAAGGCAAAACCGTAGCCGCCATATATGATCATTTGGATCCCCTGATGGAATTTAAACCTTCTTTCATAAATGTTACGTACCATAGAAGTGAGACAATGTTTAAGAAGAAGGTGGATGGTACTTTTGAAAAAGTAGAAATTCGAAAAAGGCCCGGTACTGTGGGTATTTGCGCTGCCATTATGAACCATTACAAGGTAGATGCAGTGCCACACCTTATCTGCGGTGGATTCTCCAAACGGGAAACAGAGGATGCATTGATAGATCTGCATTTCCTGGGAATAAACAACGTGCTGGTTTTAAGAGGCGATGCAGCTAAAAACGAAGCTTTTTTTGAACCGGAAGCTGATGGAAACCGTTATGCAATAGACCTCTTGAAGCAAACGGCTAACCTCAATCACGGAATTTATATAGAAGAAGATATTAAAAATGGTGGTAAAACTGATTTTTGCATTGGTATTGCAGGTTACCCGGAAAAGCATTTTGAGTCACCTAACCTGGAAACGGATATAGCATATCTGAAAGCAAAAGTAGATGCAGGGGCAGAATATATCATGACCCAGATGTTTTTTAATAACCAAAAGTTTTTCGAATTTGTAAAAGACTGCCGGGATCATGGTATTACCGTTCCCATTATACCGGGATTAAAGCCGATTACTAACAAAAAGCAACTGACCATGTTGCCCAAAATTTTTCATGTTGACATTCCCAGTGATCTTTCCAATGCCATCACAAAATGTAAAACAGATGATGACGTGGAGAAAATAGGCACGGAATGGCTGATACAACAAAGCAGGGAGTTGAAAAAATTCGGTGTACCGGTCTTGCATTATTATACGTTGGGGAAATCGAAAGTGATCTGGAACGTGGTGAAGGAATTGGTGTGAGGTGTGAGAGCTGTCAGCCGTCAGCTATCAGCTATCGGCTTTGGTTACCAGGTTGGCCCATATCACCCTTTAAATAACTTAAAAAGGATGCTCCATACTCCCAAGGGAAATATATTTTAATCAGGTTATCCATACAGGTTTTGTATTCTGCTATGGCAGGAGGGGTTGGTGTTGAACGACGAAAATGAAAAACAATAGGTATTAAATGACAATTCCTTAAAATAATCCTCTAAGCTTCTGGAGCCAGCACCAACCGCTCTTACCGGAGCAGGAATCCAACGCCATATTTTCTGCCGGCGCTTTATAAAAACATATATAATAAAAGTCAGGGGGATTTTAGCAGAGATTGAAAAACAGGCTCATTAATTTTCACAGCGTACTTCTTTTTTAAATGGGCTATCCATTTATTTTCCAGGTAATCCTGATAGTCGTTCAAAACAAATCCTTTTGCGTCTTCAAAGTTCCTGGGTTGCTTTTCAGGGTATAATTTAATGATATGGATAAACGAAGTAGAGCTGTCATCGGAAATCCTTAATGGCTTAGTGAGTAGGTTAGGAGCAGGCGTTTGTTGGCGCAAGGGTAACTGGGCTAATTCAAACCTCCCGGAATCAGCCTGGGCCCTGGCCTGGTAGGAGGTCACTATATCTCTCCACCCTGTTAGATTCTTTTCCAGATTGCCTTTTAAGTCAACAGCGGTGGCAGAATCGGCAGAGCTGAAGATAATGGCATCGGCGCTGGCGTTCCACCAATATTTGTTTTTATTGTTTTCATAAAAGGTTTTTAAACCTGACGAATCAGCAGAGGCTTTATCCCATATATTGTGCTGCATGATCTCAAATAACAAATTGCCCTCTTTGAATTCTTTTAACTGCGCGGCAAAATCAGCATTATATTCATCCAAATGAATGCGGTAATATTCCTGCACCGTAGTTTCTTCAAATTGAGTCAGCGCTGCTGGAACCAATTTCCCATTTTGAATATATCTTCCGTTTTGTACAAATTTTATGAAGTCGTCAACATCTGCTTTTTGCTTAGGGAAAGAGAATACAATTGTTTTATTGCTAATGCCGGGTAGGGGAATAGTCTTTTTATTACCAAACGAATTTTCAGTAAATGACAATAGGGTACTCTCAGGTAATGCGGTTTTTTTGAAACCCGTTAATTTGTACATTTTCTGCAATAAAGCTCTTCGTGCGACCTCCATGCGTGAGTCGTTCCGTACCAGTTGACGGAGTACGTTCATTGCTGAATCGTTCTGCGGATCACTATTTACAGGAGATTGACCTAATCGCTTTATGATATAATAACCTCCGGGTGTGAGGATGGGCTGAGTGAAAGCGCCATTTTTATCCAGAGCAAAAAGAAGTATTTCGAATTGAGAATCAAAACTGCCGACTCCGAATTCAGGCATTTCACCATGTGTGGCTTTGGCGTTAATGTCATCACTAAAGCGGTCAACCATTTCATTAAACGAAGCTCCCTGCGATAGCAACTTGTAAACAGAATCAGCTTTTTGTTTAGTCATTGATTTTGGCTTGCTAAGGGTATCTGGGGAGAAAACAAATACCAGTTGGGCAGCTTTCATTTTGCCTGCGGCTTTACGCTCTCTAATATTTTTGAAAATATGATAACCAGTCCTGCTAAGGAATGGTTTTGAAAACGTTCCTACCGGTGTAGAATAGGCCAGGTTCTCCAGTACGTATGGCAGGGTGAATAGTGTGATGTACCCGATATCTCCTCCATTGCTTTGAGCGGAAGCGTCTGAGGAGTACGATGATGCAAGCTTTGCAAAATCAGCTCCCTTTTGTAATTGATTATATATGGTCAGTGCAATTTTCCATGCCCTTGTAGTATCTTTCGAGTCACTGTTTGCCGGTGTAGTGCCGCCGGCAGAGTCAAGTGCAATAAAAATATGAGCGAGATGAATATCTTTCTGGCTGCGTGTAAAAGCTTCCTGAACCAGGTTTTGAAAGCTTGTTTCATCGTTTAAATAGGATACAGCGACCTGGTTACGGAAATCATTTAATTCTGCCTTCTGATTCGTCAGGGTATCCATTTTCAGATCGTAAGCGGCTTTTACCTTAAGTTTAAAACGGATATAGAGTTCCAGATATTCGTTATAAGCCTGGGCAGACGGATGCTTGTCGGCATTATTTTTTTGGAAGGCCTTCAGGAACTCTTCTTTACTTACGGTACTGTTACCATAGCTAAAAATATTTTGTGCCTGGCCGCATATGTTTAAAAAGAAGAATAAAGTGTAGATTAATAGCTTGAAAATTTTCATCTTCAGTTGGTTAATTAAAAACTAAACCCTTGTAAGCGTTTTAACAATGCACACATGAAAGTTCGGGCAATGTATTATATTCCTTTTAAAAACTAATGCCGATAATAGAAGCCTCCCGCTATTTAGTTAGATTTTTTTCATTTTCAACATAATCACTTCATCAATTTGCTGATAAGTAAGTTTTTTTGCGATGATTCTTTTTTCCTTATCCAAAAGGTATAGCACCGGTGTCTGGTAAACGTCGTACAACTGTTTATAACTCGGCTTTCCTGCAGCGGTAATGATTTCCCTCTGATCCGCTGTTTCATACACATGTATCCAGTCTTTCAGATTATTTTCGCGGATGTATTGTAACCAGGCCTCCTTGCCTCCATCTACCATTACTCCATATACCTTCACTCCACGTGCTTTCCATTTATTCTGAAACATCGAATCCAGTCGTGGTACCATTTCCTTACAATGACTGCAGGTGGGGTCCCAGAAGCAAATTACCGTGTAGGGCGCTTCAATACCATATAAGGGCATTGACACACCTGAAGTATCAGTCATTTCGAGGTTTGAAGCAGGCTGACCAATGAGATTGGCCATCAGGCTGTACGCCCTTTCAAACATATACTTCTTATATTTTTCGGTAAACCAGTCTACTTCGGGGATGTTATTAATATATTTTTCAAACAAGTGAACAAAAACCGCGTCCTGTCCCATAAACTCTGGGTTGATGTATTTCTGAACAAAATTTGTGAGCAGGTACTTATACATTTCTTTGTTGCTCTTTGATTTAAGCAACATAACATCAATTTCTTTTTTAATAGAATCGGGATCCGGCACAACCAGTTCCTTGTAATATTTTTCCAGGCGAGGTTCAAAAATGGGTGTACGTAGCAAACGGTCATCAGTAAACGAAAAACCGTCCCAATAATGCTGTTTATAATAATTGTACGCAAACAACGAATCATATTTTTGGCCAGGATGTTTTTCCGCTGAGGGCACAATGGGTTCTTTCATAGATCTGAACAATGCAGCCAGTAATGATGCCGGATATTTTTTCGCAAGTTCATTGCGATACTCCTGCATTTGTTTATTCAGCAATTGAATTTTTTCAGATATCCTGTTGGAATCTGCCTTAGAGCCGGCTGTGTGAAGCTCTTTTAATAAGTTGTTGATTCCCGTTCCATCTGTAGCAATTTGTTTTGAATAAATTTGGAACATGGAGTTATCTTCCGAACCTGTGAATTGAATACTATTGGGTAGATGGGCTGTGTCGGCTGTAACGGAAAAGTGTTGTTGCTTGTCTAATAAAAGTTCAAAAAGAATTTCTTTACGGGCGGATACAAGGAAATATATTCCCCCGGGGAGTTTTTGTTTTCCTGAAAATATTGCAGTGCCATTATTGTTTAGCATCGAGGAATCAGCCAATGCTTTTAATTTGCCATAATAGTATCCCAGGTAAACCAGTTGGTTTTTTACAGGCTTGATAGTAACTAAAATCTGGTAGCCAGCCTGGGCAACAGCGCAACAACTGATTAGCACCAGGCACATTAAAAACAATAATCGTTTCATATCCTGTTTGCGAGATTTTAAGAAGCGAATATATTGAATTTAAGGCAGCAGGTGGTTAAGTACATGCTAAAATGCGGAGGGCGACTTCCGTAACGTACGAAGCAGGGAACCGACAGTTACCTTCAGAAATAAAAAAACCATGACCTCGCAGGACCATGGTTAACAACTGATCTATATTAAACTAGTGTTATGTCAACTCTAAAATGACTCTTTTGCTATCGGCTACCAGGAGGAAAACCTCTCCAGAACCTTCTCTCCAATTACGAATTACAGGATGTCTTCAACGTAATTCGTAATTCGTAATTAAAATCTTGCTTATCACAGATTTACCTGCTGATATCTGATAGCCAAAGCGTCATCTTACACTTATCCTAAACACTAGCTTTTCTTCAGCTCCAAATTTACAGTAATATCCACTTCTTTACTTGCCACTAATCCGCCGGCTTCCGTTACATTGCTCCATTTTAAATTATAGTCAAAGCGATTGATGGTAGATTTGGCTTTAAAACCTGATTTTACAACACCTTTATCTGTAATGGTTCCACCATAAGTTACATCGAAAGTAGCTGGTTTCGTCACATCCCTTATGGTTAGATTTCCTGCCAATTTGTACTTTTTATCTCCGGCAGGAGTAAATGAAGTACTTACAAATTTCATCTGTGGAAATTTTTCAGCATTGAAAAAATCATCGGTTTTTAAGTGGCCGTCTCTTCTTTCATTGTCGGTATTAATAGAACTCACGTCTACACTAAACTCAATCTTTGCATCG
>JBDSBP010000416.1:0-6124 GCA_039921525.1 Chitinophagaceae bacterium
CCAATGGTTGGAGCAATCAGGGGAGAAGTACCTAACACCAGCATCAGCAGGGAGAACACTTTGGCATTATCCTGTACCGGGAAAAGATCCCGAACCATAACAATGGCAACCACTCCCGCTACACAACTTCCAATGGCCTGTACAAATCTTAATAAAATCAGCATTTCAATAGATGTTACCAAAACACATCCCAGGGAGGCCAGGATATAAACTGCCAGTCCTATGTATAACGGCTTTTTCCTGCCAAAGCGGTCCAATAAAGGACCATATAATATTTGCCCCGCTGAAATGCCGATAAAGAACCCGGATAATGAGAGTGAAACCTGTGCCGTAGTAGTATGGAGATCAGCGGCAATGGCGGGGAAACCAGGTAAATACATATCTACGGAAAAAGGACTCAAAGCAGTAAGTGTTCCAAGGATAAGGATGAGTATAAAATATTGTTTTGAGCTTATATCTTTGCTAACTTCCATCCTGCAAAAATACCTGAATGTTTCCTGCGATGCGCTTGTTAAAGACTTAATTAAACGGCAGAAACGTGAAAATACGTGAAGCTGCAAAACCTGTCAGGATTAGTATGAATCAATCTAATTATACTTTATCTTTAGTACACAAATCAGCCCTGTGCCAAATTTCTTAATCTTTCATAAAAACAAATTTTGGTTTTACGGATACTCATTGTTACTATTTGTCTCCTTATTAAGCTTAGGTTGTATTAAAGCCAATGCCCAAAACTGCCCACCCAACATCGATTTTGAGACGGGAACTTTTAACGGGTGGACCTGTTATACCGGTTCTGTGGCCGCGGTTGGCAGTCAAAATGTAATTAGTCTCAACCCATCAGGTGGACCAGCTCCAGACAGGCAAACAATGTATACGGCAAATCCCGCTAACGGTATGGATCCTTTTGGTGGCTTCCCGGTAAATTGCCCTAATGGCAGTGGACATTCTATCAAGTTAGGCAATACCTCTGGCGGCGGAGAAGCCGAGGGTATTTCTTATGAATTTACCATTCCAGCCAATGAAAATGCCTATACACTTATTTATCATTATGCAGTGGTGTTCCAGGATCCCAATCACCAGCAGAATGAACAACCGAGAATGGAAATAGAGGTTACCAATGTTACTGACAATATAGTTATCAGTTGTGCTTCCTTTAGTTTTTTCCCGTACGGTTCTACTCTTCCCGGTTTTGTTATATCACCTAATCCTGGCAGTACAACCCCCGTACAGACGAAAGACTGGACAGCAGTTTCCGTTAACTTAGCGGGCAACGCAGGCAAAACCATCCGGATGTTTTTTAAAACAGCTGATTGTACTTTCAGGCGGCATTTTGGATACGCTTATATTGATGTTAACTCGGAGTGCAGTGGCACATTTGTAGGAGCTACTTATTGCCCGGACGATACCGCTATAAATGTTGTGGCCCCTTACGGGTACCAGGGTTATACCTGGTACGATAAAAGTTTAACCCAGATTATGGGCACGCAACAGGTGCTTACTTTAAGGCCCCCACCCGCAACGGGAACAACTGTTGCAATAAAATTAATTCCTTACAATGGTTACGGCTGTCCGCAAACCTTGTACGCCCAACTAATTGATACGTTAACCGTTGTTGCCAATGCCGGAACTGATACCATTTCATGTAATCACAACCCGGTGCCAATAGGTACACCACCCAAGTTGGGTCTTGTTTACAAATGGAGCCCTGCTGCGGGATTAAGTAATCCTAACATTGCCAATCCTTACGCGAGCCCTGATGTAACGACTTCTTATACTGTTACTACCAATCACGATGGTGGAGGATGCATCAGCACTGACGTCGTGCTGGTGAAGGCCAGCATCATAGATAATTCCATCAAGTTGATCGGCAAGGCCAATTATTGTTCGGGCAGAGGTGATAGTTCCATATTAAGAGTGCAACAAACAGATAGCATTCAATGGTTCAAAGACCGTAAGCTTATAAACCAGGCCCATCAAAATGAATATAAGGTAACCGAGACCGGGGAATACTATGCTATGCTTTTTAACAGGGAAGGCTGTAGTGTAACAACTACCAGCCAGCAGATAACTATATCTTCCATACCGGTTGCGGGATTTATCCCTCCCGATAACACAAACCAATGCCTGGTAGGGAACCAGTATGTTTTTACCAATACCAGTATCAACGCAATAGGAGCTATGCAGTATACATGGCAGATGGGAGATGGTAACTTTTTATCTTCCAGGGATATCGCGTATACGTATAAAAAAGCTGGTACCTACAAAGTGAAAATGCAGGTGAACAGCAGTTCAATATGTGCGGATAGTGGTATGTTGGACATAGTAATTTATCAAAATGCCGTTGCCGATTTTAATGTTAGTTCTGTTTGTATAAATTTACCGACAAAAATTATCAACAATACAGCAGACACCATCGGCTCCCCGGTTAATTACATCTGGACCCTGGGCAATGGACAAGTGGCAAATGGCCGGATACCACCGGAACAATCCTATGCCGTGGCAGGAACCTATTCCATCAGTTTATCTGTTAACACACCCCAGTGCCCGCTACCTTATAATACAATAAGGCGTGTGATGGTTATAGAAAAGCCAAGGCAAGCTATCAGTTACCCTGTGGAATATGCTGTTATTAATTTACCACTACCCCTGGAAGCACGGAAAATAGGCGAGAATGTATTATGGAGTCCTGGTATTGAATTAGATACCCGCAACAGTTTTAATCCTGTGTTTAAGGGGCCGGCAGAACAGCTTTATACGATAGAAATAAAAACCAACGCCGGATGTATTACTACTGATACTCAACAGGTAAAAATCGTTAAGCAGGTGGAAGTTTATGTACCCAACGCATTTACTCCAAATCATGACGGAAGCAACGATTATCTGCATCCGTTATTAAGAGGTATTAAACAGGTTCATTATTTTAAAGTATATAATCGCTGGGGCCAGTTAATATATGTAAGTTTAACGGACCGGCCGGGATGGGATGGTACTTATAAAGGGGTTGCACAGGCGTCTCAGGCTTTTGTTTGGGTATTGGAAGGACTGGGCGTAGATGGTGTTGTTTATACAAAAAAAGGCACCACCGTATTGTTGCGGTAATCTATCTATATTCTCGAAAAAGATCTAACAAAGCCAGGGTTTTTATCTCGGTTTCGGCATATTCCATCATCTGTTTTAACTGGTTTAATTCGCCTGGCGAAAGCACCAGGTGCACACCGGGCCGCGTCGTTGGCAGAACCATATTTTTTACCTGTTGGTCTACAGGATCATCTTGTTGTTTTTGGTTAGATATCTGCAATTGGAATTTTTCAAATTCTTCCCGGTTGATGGAAAGCATGGTACCAGCAAATAGAACCTGGTAATAACTGCATTTATTGCAGCGTACCACATATCCGTTTTCATCATTATATAGTTTCTGGAATTGGCACATGAACAGAATAATTTTTGTAAACCTCAGAAACAAAAAATGATATCTTCAACGCAAAAGGGAAAAACAGTTACGCGAAAGGGAAATGATGAATGGTGTGAGTCTTCGATCAGCGGCGCCGATATCACCCGTGTAAATAATATTTTTGATGTGCGGCGTTTGTAGGGGCAGGGCTTGCCCCCGCCCTGTTACACCGGAAACCTGTGGTATTTTGTCGACTTCTCCCATAAATATTCTGACAGTTTCGTAGGCAGTGATTAACCATTGAAACTCCTGGCCTTCAGAATGGCGGGAGTTTTACTTTAAATGAAATCACTCAATGAACGGCTATCTTAACCAGGTAAAATATCATAAGTAGATTCAATGCAGAAATAATAAGAACGTACAGTAATCGTATCAAAACCGTGCATTTGAAAAATAGAACTCCTGTTAACTGGTTGACTCATAATGAGCTAGTAATCTGGCATTTTCTTGGTAGCACTCTCCGGAAGAATTAATTTTTCGCATTTGATAAAACGGTCCCGGCCGGGCTAAAAATAAATATGTTCAAAAACCATTTAAAAATTGCATTTCGAAGCCTGGTAAGAAACAAGGCTTTCTCCATTATAAACATATCTGGTCTGGCAATAGGTCTTGCCACCTGCCTGATTATCATGCTTTTTGTACAAGATGAATTGAGTTATGATCGTTTTAATGAAAAGGCTGACCGTACGGTGCGCGTAATTTTCCGCGGAACCGTTCAGGGACAAAAGATGAACGAGCCAAACGTGATGCCGCCAACTGCCCAAACGCTGAAGAAAGATTATCCCGAAGTGCTGGAAGCAACACGCATCCGTTATTATGGCAGGCCGCGAATCATGTATGGAGAACAAACCTTCAGGGACAATTCATTTGCATTTGTTGACTCCAATTTTTTCCAGGTTTTCTCTATACCTTTTCTTAAAGGAGATCCGAAAACAGCCTTGTCCCAGCCAAACTCCATCGTGGTATCTAAAACCCTTGCACATAAATATTTTGGTGATAAAGATCCTATTGGCAAGGTACTCACCTTCATAGATGGAAATACAACCTGTAAAATTACCGGCCTCGTTGATGATGTGCCTGAAAACTCGCACTTTCATTTTGACCTGTTTGCTTCCATGTCCAGCCTTGACGAAGCCAGGAATAATTCATGGATGGTTTCAGAATTCTATACCTACCTGGTGCTGCCATCCGGTTATAATTATAAAACCCTTGAAGCCAAACTGCCGAAGTTCGTGGAAAAATATATAGGTCCTCAGTTTCTCCAGGAAATGGGCATGAGCCTGGATCAATATCATAAAAAAGGTAATGATATAGGACTGTACCTGCAACCGTTAACCGATATCCACCTTCATTCCAATTTTGCATATGACCTTGGTACACCTGGCGATATCCGGTATGTTTATATTTTCGCCGCGATCGCTATTTTTATGCTTTTTATCGCCTGCATTAATTTTATGAATCTCTCTACCGCCGGGGCGTCCCGCCGATCGCGCGAAGTGGGCATCCGCAAAGTACTGGGCTCATTAAAGCAGGAACTTGTAAAGCAGTTCCTGGTAGAATCTATCCTCGTTTCTACCATTTCATTGATACTCGCTGTAGGGCTTGTTTACCTGGCTTTGCCCGTATTTAATTCCCTTGCTGATAAAACGCTCACGCTCCAACTGCTGTCCCATACCTATGTAATGCCGCTATTAATATTAGTGGCTCTCATTACGGGACTGCTTGCAGGAAGCTATCCTGCTTTCTTCCTTTCATCTTTTAACCCTGTGGCAGTTTTAAAAGCACGTTTTACTACCAGTAAAAAAACCAGCGGTTTACGTAGCGGCCTGGTAGTTTTCCAATTTTTTATTTCTATCATCCTCATCATTAGTACTACTGTAGTGCAACAACAACTTGGATATATCCAGCATAAAAAATTGGGTTATGATAAGGAACAGGTGCTGGTGCTACCTGATACCTGGATGTTAGGTAAAAAGGAAGAAATTTTCCGCCAGCAACTCTTGCAGGATCCCCGGGTTGTAAGCGTGAGTGCTTCCGGTTATCTTCCTGCAGGTCCTTCTTATAATAATAATTTCTTTGTGAATCCTGATGACAATCCCACTCAAATGTATAAGACGCTCCGGTACGATGTTGATTATGATTATATCCCTACATTGGGGATGGAGATGGTAACGGGGCGAAATTTTTCCAGGGATTTTGCCACTGATTCATCCGGCATCATTATTAATGAAACTGCTGCGAAAGCATTTGGATGGGGAATGAACGCGCCCGGCCACAGCATAACCCACTCCAGTAACTTCGACATGAAAACATACAAAGTAATAGGTGTAGTAAAGGACTTTCATTTTAAATCGCTGCATGAACTCATCTCCCCCTTACTAATGGTAATCGGTCAAAATTCCGGCACCCTGATTGTAAAAACAAAAACAAAAGACCTGCCTGGTTTACTAACAGAAATGGACAATCGCTGGAAAAAATTAACTTCAGAAGCGCCCTTTTCTTATTCTTTCCTCGATGAACGTTTTAAAAACATCTACCAGTCAGAACAAAAAACCGGCACCATCCTGGGCATCTTCGCCGGTCTAACTATATTCGTTGCCTGCCTCGGACTTTTTGGCCTGGCCACATTCACCGCTGAGCAACGTACCAAGGAAATAGGAATACGAAAAA
>JBDSBP010000417.1:0-4261 GCA_039921525.1 Chitinophagaceae bacterium
CGTTTGTAGGGGCAGGGCTTGCCCCAGCCCTGTTACACCGGATACGTGGGGTATCTTGTCGACGTCTCCCATAAATATACGGGCAGATTCGTATGCAGTCAGGGCGGGGGCAAGCCCTGCCCCTACAAACGCCCATAAATTTAGGCAGCCCATAGATTATAACTCAGGTTATTGGCTGTAGTTTATATAAAAGGTTTGATGTATAAGGAAGAAAAGAAGCTGCAAAAAACTTTCAAATTTTCATCAATAGAATTTATGTTTGCATCGTTGAGCAGTCATAACCAATGGCTGTTTGCTCAAACCTGATACCTCAAACCTCATACCTCAAACCTGATACCTCATACCTCATACCTGAACAATGAAATCATTACTTATCGTTCGGCATGCTAAAAGCAGTTGGGATATAACTTCCGCAGATGATTTCGACCGGCCACTCAATGAGCGGGGTAAAACTGATGCTCCTGAAATGGCTAAAAGACTCATCAAAGAAAAAATAAAAATAGATGCTTTTATTTCCAGCCCTGCAAAAAGAGCAAAGAAAACAGCGCAATTATTTGTTCATGAATTCCAGCGTAGCAAAGACGACATCATTTTTATCCCCGAATTATACAATGTTTCATCATCTGTCCTTTACCAGGTATCGTCAACGCTGGATGACGACTACAGCACCGTTGCAATTTTCTCTCACAATCCTGCAGTTACTGATTTTGCGAACTCTCTTACTACGCACAGAATAGACGATATGCCCACCTGTGGCATATTTGCTGTTAAAATTCACGCCGGTAAATGGGAAGATTTTGAAAATGCCCAGAAGGAATTCTGGTTTTTTAACTATCCAAAATTAAAAGGTGGAATCTCGGAGTAACAATCAATGGCTAATTCGCTTTTCGCCGCTGTAAGGCGTCGATAAAATCCGAAACGACCTTTTTATATTGACCTTCCCCTGCATTTGTAAAGTGCACGAACTTTGTATCACTCGCTATCAGGATGGCCTCACTAAGAGAAAAACTGCTTTGGTGAAAACTTAAACAGATATTCCTGGAAGATAGGTAATGGGCAAGATATTCCTGCTCCGTTTGTCCGGGTGTGGGAACGAGAATGCATTTTTTTTGTAACCCTGTTAGATCCATAATGGTACTGTAGCCTGAACGACTAATAATATAGGTGGCACTGCAAATCAAATTAGCAAGTATATCAGTGTCCAGGTGGTTGTATATACAAAGATTTTTAACAGGGCTGATATGGGTTTCTTTTTCTCCTGGCAGACCTCTTACCAAAACAACAGGCTTAAAATACCCTTTTAATTGATTCAGCAGAATATTCTCAAAAATAGTGCGCTGCGGCTCGGGACCTGAAAGAATAATTAATAACTCAATGCCTTTTATAGATGGTTGCTTTTCATCGATTCGGGATACTCTCCCCAGGAATTTTACCGGTAATAGAGGCATGTTGATAGGATGAGACAGTTCGCCTCCCATATTAATATTTCCCTCAAAATCAGGAACCCAGCATTCGGAGAATTTTTGGATAAACCAATAATTTAATTTCCGAACCCTGCTTTCGAAAAATTTCCCAAACGGCGTTTTAATCGTTAATTGATGGGTAATAAATATTGAAAAGATATTTGTGTTGTACAAGCCATACCGATTATCAGAAATAATGGCATCGATCTTATTATTGGCTAAAAAATCAGTTAACCATTCATTTTCACGCTTGATTTTTACTAATATTTTTGGTATCTGCCATATAATCTTTAAAAAAGTTTTCCACTTTTTTGAACTAAATTTAAGCCCATATCCAGCCAGCGGTATGCATCGAAGCTTTGGAAATTCTTGCACCAGAAGTGCTTGCTGTAGACCCGATGCAGCAATAACTACTTCACAACCAATTGATCTTAAGTGTTTTATTATTGGTATACACCTTGTCGCATGCCCTAATCCCCAATCAAGCGGGGCAACTAACACTATAGTATTTATTTGTGAGTTTATGTTAAATTTTTCTATCGAAGTCAAATGATATATTAATTTTGTATTAAAATAGTTAATTTAGACAAACCATTCTATGAAAATAAAATATTGGTATTTATTTTTTCTATTGTTTTTTGTTAGTGTTGCCTTAGTTAGTTGTAGTAGCAGTGGTCGAATGGGAGGGTCCAAGAAAGGCTGCGGCTGCGGAGTACATAAGGGTTTTTCGGGATATTAAAAGAACCAAGTTAATGAAAACTAGAAATCGCGATTTGCTTGTGCTATTGAAAGACGAGTTCAGAAATGAACAAGCCATTGAAAATGAATTAGAGAAACTCAATGAATTACTTCACTTCATAGAAACAATAGATAATTACTGTATTGCGTATGAAATTGTGGACATCAATAAATACAAAATCTACCATCAGCGAAAAAAAATAATCCAGGTAATTAACCAGGAAAAACTTAAGCCCTTCCAGTTCATTTGTAATAAAAATTAATTTTAAGCTGCGTCAAGAATAACTTTCAATACTTCTAAGATAGTTTTTGAAGGGCCTGTCTCAATTTATTGATCATCTCATCAATCTCTTCTTTTTTGCAGGTACCTACGCTTAACCGGTACCAATTCGAACTGTGCGGTGTTCCAAAACAATAAAATGGCACCAATGCTAATTTTGCCTCGCTTAATATATAATTTGTCACCTCTTCCTGGTTTTCAATCAATTTTCCCTCTTGTGTTTTTTTATTAACCAGGGCTATCTGTACGGTAAGATAAATGGCTGCTTGCGGCGCTATCGCATTTACAGGGAAACCCTCTTTTTTTAATTGTTCAAAGCCTTCATAAATACGGCGCAACCTCTCTTCTATCTCGCCCTTGAAATGCTTGAGGTATTTATCAATACTTTCATTTTGTAACAGGAATCTGGCGACGGCCTTTTGCTCTGCCATTGGTGCCCAGGCACCCAGATGCGTAAGCAATGCCTTCATTTTATCTATAATGGCAGAAGGCCCAAAAGCCCAGCCCACCCTAACGCCAGTAGCAGCAAACACTTTGCTGATGGCATCAACGAAAATGGTGTATGGGCGCATCTCCGGCCTCAGGCTTACAGGGTTGTAATGCCGGATCTCACCATACGTTAAATGCCAGTACATCTGGTCGTACATTATGTATAATTTCTTCTCTCCGGGAGCACGGCTGTTATTTTCTTCCAGAACCATATCGCAAATACGCTCCAGTTCTTGCTTGCTAAAAGTGGTACCTGTCGGGTTTTGAGGAGAGCAAAGCGCCAGAAGGCAGGCACCTTTTATATGCGGACGAATATCGTCAGCCACTGGCATAAAATAATTCTCAACATAGGTATTAATAACCAGGTGTTCGCCTTCCACAAAATGAACATAGTGGTTATTGTTCCATGAAGGCACCGCATAGATTATCTTGTCGCCTTTATCGCAAATAGCACGGAATATGGAATAAATCAATGGCCGCCCGCCTGAAGCAACCAGTATTTCTCTAATTGTATACACGAGATCTTCACGATCCTTTATAAAATGGGAGATTGCTTCCCTGAGATCGAGATTACCCTCCGCTGCAGGATAATTGGTAAAATGCCGGCGATAGGCCTCAATAATCTCGTTTTCTAATTCCTTAGGTATTGGAAAAATAGAAGGGTCAAAATCGCCAATCGTGAAATTATAAATTTTTTCCCCGTTCCTTATTTTTTCCCTTATCTCACCACCGAGCTTTACGATTTCCGAGCCTATCAGCGTTTCTGATAATTGAGAAAGTTTTATATCTGACATAGCTGTTTACAAAATTTCTGAATTTAATCTCAAAAGTAATCGCCTTCATTCAGATTTCAAGGATAATAATAGGCAGTTGGAACGATACGTGCAAAATCCCGTAGTAATTAATAAGGATTATCATTGCATAAAATGTTATCTTTTTCGGCTTCCGCCCGGCAGATGTTTGTAATTTAAATAAAAGCGTTACCTTCATTAATGTTTAAACATTAAAACTATTTATTATGCCTCTTAAATCACTTTATGCTGCAGTAGCAATAACCGCCGCTATAGCCACCAGTTCGTTTTCTCCTTCGACAAATGAAACTAACCCGGTTAAAATCTTACCTGGACAATTTTTTAACGTCCCACGGGATGTTACCAAGTGGACCGTTGATAAAGCACATTCGAATGTAAAATTTTCGGTTACCCATATGGTAGTGTCGGAAGTGGAAGGAACATTCAAAATATTTGACGGTTCGATGGAACATTCCAAACCAGATTTTTCCGATGCAAAG
>JBDSBP010000418.1:0-4417 GCA_039921525.1 Chitinophagaceae bacterium
AGCCCGTTAATCTACTCTATAGAACAACTTGCGAATAGGTAATTTTTCAATTACGGACAAGTAACCGTTCTGTTGCGAACATTCTTTAAGGCTGCGAGATATATTTGTTACACAGAGATGCACGGAGGGTTCACGGAGATACACGGAGGCCCTCCGAGAAACTCCGTGCCTTCTCCACAGGGATGCAGCAGAACACTTCATGACTTGTCAAAGTAGAATTAACAATTAACAATTAACAATTAACAATTAACCATTAACAATTACATTTGCTTCATGCCAAAAATCAAGGTTAAAGTAATCAATCAATCATCAAATCCGCTTCCGCAATATGCTACTGAAGGCTCTGCTGGCATGGATATTATGGCAGATATAAAAGAAGCTATGGCCTTAAGCCCTTTGCAAAGAATGTTGGTGCCGACAGGTTTATTTATTGAGTTGCCATTAGGTTATGAAGCGCAGGTGCGCCCCAGGAGCGGCCTGGCTATTAAGTATGGGATTACCTGCCTTAATTCACCAGGCACTATAGATTCAGATTACCGGGGAGAAATAAAAGTGATTCTTGTAAACTTGTCTAATGAAGAGCATATCATCCAACCGGGTGACCGGATTGCACAAATGATTATTCATACTGTTGAGATGATACAATGGGAACCTGTTAAAGAAGTTGCCTCCACTACCCGAAACGAGGGAGGTTTTGGACATACCGGAAAATAAAAAAATATGAAGTACACGCTCCCTTTGCTGGTTTGTATTGTGTTGATGATAGCCACCCGTTGCCGGCCCACTAAAAAAATTCAAACGGCCATAGCCCGAAAAGACACCGCCAGGGCAGTAATCGTTAATGATTCCAAAGCCGATTCTATAAAATTCGTTCATGAAGTGTTTGATAAGGTTAAGAGCAGGAAAATAGATTTTAAGACCTTCTCCGCAAAAATGAAAGTTGATTACACCGATAAAGAGGGCAAGGGTCCTGATCTTACCGTGTTCGTGAGAATGGTGAAAGACAGCGCTATATGGATCTCCATCAATGCCACCGTTTTCAGTTATGAGGCATTCCGTGTATTGATCACACGTGACAGCGTGATAGTGCAGAATAAAAAAGATAAGCTTGTACAATTCCGCTCCCTCGGTTACCTGCAGGAGCTTACCCAACTACCTTTTGATTTTTCCACGGTGCAGGATCTTATAGTTGGTAATCCCATTTACCTGGACAGCAATATAGTTTCCTTTAAGAAGAATGAATCATCCATATTATTATCAACCAGCGGCAAATTTTTTAAACATCTTATGACATTGGGAAGTAACGATTTTCTATTACAACATAGCAAGCTGGATGATATTAATCTAACACGTAATCGTACCTGCGATCTTACATATTCGGATTATGAAAACAAGAACGGTATGTTATTTTCAACAGGCCGTAAAATTACCGTAGCAGAAAAATCCAAGCTTGATATTGACATGAACATTAAACAATACAGCTTTAACGAAACCTTAAGCTTACCTTTTACCATTCCAAAAAATTATAAACGTAATTAGACGTTGTATATATTTTATGACAGCGCCATGAAGCGAGTATTGGCTTTCAGCCATCAGCTATCAGCTTTGCAGGTGACTGAGTAATAAACAGAGAAATCTGCATTTAATATAAGGATTATAAGATAGGAATCTGAAGTCAGTTAAACAAGCTGATAGCTGATAGCTGATAGCCAATAACTGACAGCCAATTTAAAACTTTTTATAATGACAAGATTTGTTTTTTTTCTTGCAACCTTTCTTCTTACTGTGTCATGTGTGTTTGGTCAGGCCACTAAATCAGATCTGGAAAAACAACGTGCAGCCATTCAAAAAGAAATAGATGATGTGAAAGCATCATTGAATGAAACAAAAAAAAACAAGAAGGAGACGTTAGGTCAATTGTCTCTCATTCAAAAACGGCTTCGACTGCGCCAGTCCGAGATCGATAATATCAACCAACAGATGGCATTGATACAGGGTGATATCAATACTTCGTACCATGATATTAATAAACTGAAAAAAGAACTGGATACGCTTAAAATGCAGTATGAAAAAAGTGTGCTCTACGCTTATAAAAACAGGAGTAACTACGATTTCCTCAACTTTATTTTCTCTTCCAGCAATTTTAATGACGCCTTAAAAAGAGTGGCTTATTTACGATCTTACCGCAATTACCGGGAGGAACAGGCAACAAATATAAAGAACACCCAGGTACTGCTCGAGCAAAAAATTACCGGGCTTAACGAGAATAAAGTAAAGAAGACAGTGGTTTTGGTTGAAGAGAATAAACAACGGCAGGTACTGGAAGTAGAAAAGAAAGAGAAAGATGCGGTAGTATCTAAATTGAAATCAAGGGAAAAAGAACTGATAGCTGAGATGGCGGCAAAAAGTAAGCAGGATCAGAAACTCGGTTTAGCCATTACTGCGGCTATTCGTCGGGCAAGGGAAGCTGCAGTGAAAGAAGCGGCTACCGCGGCAAAGAAGAAGCAGGCGGAAGACCTGGCCAACGCAAACAAGATTAAACCTGCTGCTTCCCCCAAAACCAACACATCGGCTGCTGCTGAACCAGATGTAAAACGCGAAGCTAAAGAGAATAAAACAATGAGCGTTTTTGATGCAGATCCGGAATCAAAAGCCTTGTCTGTTGACTTTGAAAAAAACCGCGGCAGTCTTCCCTGGCCAATTGAATCTGGAAAAATATCAATGCATTTTGGAATACAAAAGGTAGAAGGCCTGGAAAAAATTACGTATAATAATCACGGGATAACCATAGAGACAGATGCAGGTAAAAGTGTTAAAGCGGTTTTTGAGGGAGAGGTTTCTTTAATTTTAAATATCGGGGAAGTGCAGGGCATTATTCTTAAACATGGAAAATATTTTACTACCTACAGTAATTTATCTTCTGCTTCCGTTTCCAAGGGCCAGCAGGTAAAGAGAGGTCAGGTTATCGGACATGTGGCTGATAAGGGTGACGGTGATGGTGAACTTGAATTCCTCATATCCAATGAAAAAAGTGACCTGAACCCGGAGCTATGGTTGAGGAAATAATTGTTAATTGTTAATGGTTAATTGTTAATGGTTAATTTTTAATTATTAATTATTAATAGTTAAATCGTAGTAGTTTCCTCATACCTCATACCTGTTCTATAGGAACCTGTTATAAAGCGCTTCGTATTTGGGAATGATGTTGTGAATATCAAATTTCCTGGCATGCTCAAGCGAATTAATTTTAAATTGTTTTAAGGTTTCTTCATTTCTAAGGATATCCAATGCATGCATAGTCATATCTTTTATATCGCCCACATTACTGAGGAAACCGGTAACACCGGGTACATTAATTTCGGGAAGGCCACCTCCGTTTGTACTGATTACAGGAACTCCAGCAGCCATTGCTTCTAACGCTGCCAATCCGAAACTCTCATATTCTGAGGTGAGTAAAAACATATCGGCAATAGCGAGTATTTCTTCCATTTGTTCCTGCTTGCCTACAAATCGGGTATCATTATATACTCCCAGTTCCCTTGCCAGGCTTTCGGCTCCGGATCGTTCGGGGCCATCACCTACAAACAATAGTTTACTTGGGATTTGTTCATGTATTCCTGCAAATATCCGTACCACATCTTCTACCCGTTTTATTTTCCGAAAGTTGGAAGCGTGCAATAAAATGAATTCACCATCAGGGGCGATTACGCGCCGGAATGCATCAATGGGCTTTTTCTGAAAACGCTCCACATCCACAAAGTTGTGGATCACTTCTATTTCTTTTTCTATTTTGAAGGAGCGGTACGTTTCATCACGAAGATTATACGATACCGCGGTAATGGCATCACTTTCATTGATGGAAAAGGTAACTACCGGCGCATAAGTCTTGTCTTTGCCAACCAGTGTAATATCTGTTCCATGCAAAGTAGTTATCACCGGTATATTCTTCCCGCTCTTTTCCAGTATTTTTTTAGCCATATAAGCCGCGGAAGCATGTGGAATGGCATAGTGCACATGCAAAAGGTCGAGGTTATTATTCGCAATAACATCAACCATCATACTTGCCAGGGCCGTTTCGTAAGGCGGGTAATCAAAAAGCGGGTAAGTAGGCACCCTAACCTCATGATAAAATATATTCGCATTAAATACATTTAAGCGAACAGGTTGCTGATACGTGATAAAATGAACCTGATGGCCTTTGGTGGCCAGCGCTTTGCCCAATTCGGTCGCTAACACGCCACTGCCCCCGAAAGTAGGATAACAAACAATTCCAATTTTCATAAGCCTGTTAATTATTTTTAAAACGGCTATCAGCTATCAGCTATCAGCTATCAGCTATCAGCTATCAGCTATCAGCTATCAGCTATCAGCTATCAGCTATCAGCTATCAGCTATCAGCTATCAGCTATCAGCTAAA
>JBDSBP010000419.1:0-9115 GCA_039921525.1 Chitinophagaceae bacterium
GAAACTACATATCTTATAAAAAATTTTGAACCATTTCACCGCTCCCCTATCTTTGCACATGGCAACAAGAATTACTCCCTCTCATAAGATACAATACTTAAATAAAATTTCAGGTGAAGGACTAACATTTGACGATGTGTTATTAACGCCGGCGTATTCCCAGGTATTACCGAGGGAAGTAAATACGCAGACAAAACTTACCAGGGAAATTAGCCTGAACATACCAATGATCTCCTCGGCAATGGATACCGTTACAGAGGCCAACCTGGCTATTGCTCTTGCTCGGGAAGGCGGGATGGGCATCTTACACAAGAACATGAGCATTGAAAAGCAGGTGGAAGAAGTACGGAAAGTTAAACGAAGCGAAAGTGGTTTGATCATCGATCCTATTACGCTTCACATAGAGGCCACAATTGGCGATGCGCTTAAATTGATGAAAGAAAATAATATTGGCGGTATCCCTATTGTTGATACTAATAATAAATTGGTAGGCATTCTCACCAATCGTGACCTGCGTTTTGAAACGGACAAAAACCGGAAAGTACAGGAAGTAATGACTAAAGACAACCTGGTACTGGCGCCCGAAGGAACCGATCTTAAGAAAGCGGAAAAAATTCTTCGCCAATATAAAGTGGAAAAATTACCGGTGGTAAAAAAAGATCGTACGCTGGTTGGCCTGATAACCTACCGGGATATCCTGCAGGTCAGGAGCCATCCGGATGCTGTGAAAGATGACTTTGGCCGTTTACGTGTAGGTGCAGCACTGGGCATCACCAACGACATGCTGGATCGCGCAGCGGCGTTGCAAAATATTGGTGTGGATGTGGTATGTCTTGATAGTGCCCACGGCCATACCAAAGGTGTTATTGACGGATTAAAAAGCATCAAAAAGAATTTCAAACACCTACAGGTAATTGCCGGTAACGTAGGAACGGCTTCAGGCGCAAAAGCCCTGGCCGATGCAGGTGCCGACGCAGTTAAAGTTGGTATAGGCCCGGGTTCAATTTGCACCACGCGTATAGTGGCGGGTGCAGGTGTTCCACAGATTACTGCCGTTATGGAAGCGTCTTCTGTATTGGCCGGAATGAATGTTCCTTTAATTGCGGATGGCGGTATCCGTTATACCGGCGATATGGTTAAGGCATTGGCAGCAGGTGCGGATACGGTAATGATGGGTAGTGTATTTGCCGGAGTGGAGGAAAGCCCGGGTAACACTATCATTTATGAAGGAAGAAAATTCAAAGAATACCGTGGTATGGGTTCGATAGGCGCCATGACGCAGGGAAGCAAAGACCGTTATTTCCAGGATGTGGAAGATGATATTAAAAAACTGGTACCGGAAGGCATCGAGGGCCGTGTGGCATTTAAAGGAAGTCTTAAAGAAGTGGTGCAACAATATACGGGAGGGCTGAGAGCAGGCATGGGCTACTGCGGAGCAAAAGATCTTGCCACTTTAAAGAAAGCCAGTTTTATAAAAATTACCAATGCCGGAATGCGCGAAAGCCATGCGCATGATATCGAGATTACCAAAGAAGCTCCGAATTATAGCCGGAAGTAGTTTTGAGGGATGAACTTTGAGCTTTGAGGGGTGATCAATAAATAAAATAAAGTCCGCCAGGAATATTAAACTATTTTGTCGAATCAACTTTAAATGGAACTTTACACGTTAAACAACTTTGCTTATGAAATTTATAACTAAAAATTTGCTTGCTGTTTTATTATTGATTGTTTCTGGTCAGTTATTATTTGCACAACATCCTGAAGAAAAACTCGGATGGGAACTAGGGTCACAAGCTTATACTTTCAACAGGTTTACTTTCCTGGAAGCGCTGGATAAAATTGATAGCTGCGGTTTGAAATATGTAGAGGGATTTCCCGGTCAAACGATCGGCGGTGATATCGAAGGCAAGATGGATTATAAAATGGAGCCTGCCAAAAGAGAACAGATCCTCAAAAAATTAAAAGATAAGGGTATCAAGATGGTGGCGTTCGGCGTGGTAAATGCCAACAGCGCCGAAGAATGGGAGCAGTTATTTCAATTTGCTAAAGCTATGGGAATGCAGAATATTACTTCCGAACCTAAGGAAACTGATATCCCCCTGTTATCAAAATTGTGTGACAAGTACAAGATAAATATTGCCATTCATGACCATCCAAAACCATCGCATTACTGGCATCCTGATACCGTATTAAAAGTTATGAAAGGGCAAAGTCCCAGAATTGGCGCATGCGCAGACATCGGCCACTGGGTGCGCTCCGGTCTCGATCCTGTAGAGTGCCTTAAAAAATTGGAAGGTCATATAAAAGGATTACACTTAAAGGACCTGAATGTAAAGGCAAGAGATGCGCATGATGTTCCCTGGGGTACCGGTGTTTCCAATATTGAAGCCGTGTTGAAGGAATTGAAAAGACAAAAATTTAAAGGCGTGATTTCTGCTGAGTATGAATACAACTGGCTTAACAATACCCCTGAAGTTGCATTGAGCGCAAAGAATGTAAGAGAGATGATAAAGAAGTGGTAGTTGCTTAGGGAAGCTTAAAATGACGCTTTGGCTATCAGCCTTCAGCTATCAGCTTTCAGGAGGAAATTACTTCTCGCATTTTTTTCCTGATAGCTGATAGCCAACATCTTTATTTCTTTGTTGCAATTAAACCGCAGCATCTATTATAAACACCGTCATCCCTTTAGGGCCATGAGCTCCCAACACTAGCGACTGTTCAATATCTGCTGTTTTAGAAGGCCCGGCAATAAAAGTTCCGAAACCATAATCGGCATTACCAATTTTTTCATAGGCCTCGTGCATGGTGGCCACTATATCTTCTTTGGATATCACTACAGCAAGATACTGGCAGATAAAGGGAAGCACACGTTCTCTCATAATATCTTCTGTGATCCACACAGCAGCGTTTTCAGCAACACCCAGGTTTGTTTTTAAGATTGCAAGATCGATATCTTCCAACAGGCGAGGATCCCCGGAAAGATCGATTCCAGCAAGGCCTTTTAAATCTTCAGTGGTAGTTACTATTCGCTTAGCGTCTGGAAAAAAGTTTTTTACCAGAGCCTGAACCTCTTCAAAATCCTTCACCATAAAGGATTTGCCGCCTATTGATGCAAGCACGGAAATATATTTTTCCAACAATCCCGATGATTCTTTCTTAAAGACTTCAATATCGGGCAGTTCACTGCTCTCCGGCTGACTTTTACGTATTTCAGATAAAATCGTTTCCCTGCTATTCATCCTTCTTATTATTTTTCCGGTACCATTCATTAAATGATTGATCGGGGGCCTCCGGCATATCGCGTTGTTTATACCAGGGGTTTAATTTATTATTTACCACGAAAGGAATATGCTGCATCGCCCAACGTCCTGCCTTTCCGGCAATATTAAAAACAGCCGGATGAGATAAGGTCCAGTTCATTACATTAATGCCTGCCTTTTTGGCTGATGGAACATACCCCTCCTGCACCAATACCTGCCGCCATTTATACAACTGTTGATGTATATCAATCTTTACGGGACACACGTTAGAACATGAACCACATAATGTTGAGGCAAAAGGAAGATCGGCATACTTCTTCATGTCAAGATTAGGGGCCAGTATAGAACCAATAGGACCTGATATGGCAGTATGATAACTATGTCCGCCACTACGGCGATAAACCGGGCAGGTATTCATACAGGCTCCGCAACGGATGCATTTAAGTGAGTTTCGGAAATCAGGCCTTCCTAATTGTTTGCTTCTGCCGTTATCAACAAATACAATATGTATTTCTTTTCCTTTCCTTGGTTTCTTAAAGTGACTGGAATAGGTGGTAATCGGCTGGCCGGTAGCGCTGCGGGTCAGCAAACGCAGGAAAACGCCCAGATGTTTTCTTTGCGGAATAATTTTCTCCATACCCATGCAGGCAATATGTACATCTGCAAGGTGAGCCCCCATATCTGCATTGCCTTCATTCGTGCACACTACAAATTCGCCCGTTTCAGCAATAGCAAAGTTAACACCGGTGAGGGCTATGCGACGTGTAAGAAATTTCTCCCGTAAGTGTTCCCGCGCAACACCTGTCAAATATTGCGGATCAGAAGCGCCTTCGGTAGTTCCCAGGTGCTCATGAAATATTGCGCCTATCTCTTCTTTCTTTTTATGAATACAGGGCAACACTATATGACTGGGTACTTCGCCCGCCAATTGTACTATTCGTTCTCCCAGGTCGGTATCAATTACTTCGATGCCTTTTTCTTTCAGAAAATCATTGAGATGACATTCTTCCGTGAGCATCGATTTACTCTTTATCATTCTCTCTACGCCGTGCTTTTGTAATATAGAATAGATAATCTCATTATGCTCTGCAGCATCAACGGCCCAATGAATGATAATTCCATTTTTTTGCGCCATTTCTTCAAACTGAAGAAGATACTCGGAAAGATTAGAGAGGACATTATTTTTTATCTGGGAAGCTGCCTCACGTAAAGACTCCCATTCCGGCAGGCTGTTCGCAGCTATATCTCTTTTTTTACGAATCCACCAAAGGGTCTGGTCATGCCAGTCTACCCTTGGTTCATCTTCATTGAACTTTTCAGATAATTCCGCATGATCAGCAGGAGAGTGGGACATAGAAATATTTTTGGGCTTTGACTATAAGCTGTCAGCTTTCAGCTATTAAGAACCTATTCAATTCATCTAACAGAAGTTTTTGAACTGACTTCCGAAGTCTTGTAGACTTCGAAAGTCTGGCATGTAGGAACCTCCATATAAATATCATCCTCCAATAAGACTTTCGAAGTCTTAAAGACTTCGGAAGTCAGGTTTTAAAGACTTCGGAAGTTGGGTCTAAAAGACTTCCAAAGCCGGATTTACCCAGCATTCAAAATCTCCGCAATATGCAAAACTTTAACCGTGCTCTTGCGCCGTTTTAAAATTCCTTCCATATGCATCAGGCAACTCATATCTGCACCGGTAATATATTCGGCGCCGTGTTTCAAATGATCCGTTACCCTGTCTTTACCCATCTTGACAGATACTGCTTCTTCCGCAACACAAAAAGTTCCACCGAAACCGCAGCATTCATCCTGGCGGTCAAGATCTATAATTTCAATTCCTTCCACCATATTCAATAAATGAAGGGGTTTTGAAAATTGCGGCGCTACCAGTTCACTCATCTGCGAGAGTTTTAATCCCCGCTGGCCATGGCAACTTTGATGTACTCCAACTTTATGATTGAATGTTGCTTTGATAGATTCAACTTTCACCACATCCGTTAAAAACTCCACCAGCTCGTAAATTTTATTTCTAATGGCTACCGCTTCCGATGGATGATTTTCATCGTGTAAATGTTCTTTGATATGCAGCACGCAGCTGCCGGAAGGAGATACGATGTAATCGAACTGCGAAAAATTTTTTACAAACAGTGAATCGCAACCATGGGTAATGTGTTCAAACCCTGAATTGGCCATTGGCTGACCACAGCAGGTTTGATGCAGCGGGTATACAACATCAACTCCCTGCTTCCGTAATATTTGAAGAGTGGCTATAGCTGCTTTCGGATAAAACTGGTCAACATAACAAGGTATAAAAAGCCCTACTGTCATACTTCTACGTCTTGTATCGCCGAATAATATTTTAAATCAATGATATCACCCGGCAATGATTTGGTATTCCAATGTTTGTGAATGGCTAAAGCGGCGCCCATGGCGGTAGCCTGGGCCACTGAAGCTGCAAAAACTTCAATATCGGGAAATGCAGCTGCCAGCAGATGCATAAAGATAGGATTCTTACTGAATCCACCGTCTACAAAAATTCTTTTTACCTGGCCATTATTTAATACCAGCCCGGTGGCGGCTTCTTGTTGTGTAATAAGGTCGAATATGAGTTGATGATATGCTTCTTCATAGGAATCAAAGGTTGAGAGATCCCGTTCGCCAAAAAGCGACTTTTCGAGGATGCTCTCTTTTATTTCTGCGGCTACCCGTGGCTGTTGTAACCTAATCTTTGAAATAATATCCCGGTTAAATGCGATGGTGGTGTAGTGATCGTTTACGGTTTGAAAATGTTCCGCCAACCTTTTGGTTTGTACTTCATGTTCATGCCCTGCAAAAAGCCTGGAGGCTTTTACCGGCCTTCCCTCGTACGTGAGGTAACAAAGACAATCTTTCTGCAACTCCTCTGCAGTAAGTGGCGACTGATTAAAAGGGTTCAGGCTTATACACCATGTACCCGTTGACAGTAAAATAAATGGTTCGTGAAAGTTTGCCAGGTACGGAATAAGCGCGGCAGAACTATCGTGTAATCCAACACCTACCGGAATTTGTCTGCCACCAATAGTAATCCTTATTACGTCGTCGCCATTATAAATGGGCGCCAGTTTCCCATCCAGGCCTTCTTTATATACCCATTCATGGTAATCCTGGCGGGAAAAATCCCACAATTTAGTATGACAGCCGATGCTGGTAATATCGGCACACACCGTGGCGGTAATAAGGAAACTGATATACTGTGGAAGGTGTAGGGTGTACTTTATCCGGTTGTATATTTCCGGCTTTTCATATTTCAACCGGTATAATTGCAGCCCCGAATTCAGATTACCTAAAACCGGTGAGGAAGTTTGTTTAGAAACGAGTAACTCACCACCGTATTCATCGTAGAACTGCTTTTTAAGATTTTCCGGGTAAGGCTTGAGATAACTGTATAAAGGAGTTACCGGTTTAAAATATTCATCCAGGTGCACCATGCTGGCACCATAACCCGAAAAACTTACGGCCCTTATTTCATATTCAGGGTTCGATGAAATTTCTACGAAAGAGCGTTGTATCCATTTGCTAAGCAAATTAATATCCTCGCAGGGATACCCGTCATCATCAATGGTTTCCGGCAGCTGTAATGATTTCTCGAGTACAAGCCGGTATTGTTCATCAAATAATATCAGCTTTTTGTTGGTTCTGCCAACATCAAAAATCAATATTACGTTTAATGGATCCATATTACAAGCCGGTAGCTATGGTTTTCAATCCTCTTTCTTTAATTAAATTCTCCCGCACTTTTAATTCACGGTACAGGGATAACGGTTGAAGGGCACCGGACGCACGCAAACGAGCTTCAGCTACAATCGCACGCATATCAGTTCTGAATGCATTCTGTAAAATCTCCTGTGCGCCGGTTACATCACTGTTTTCCTGCGCGGTAACTAACGCCTTCCGGTCAACGATAAGCGCCTGGGCGTATGATAACATAATTGCCTCTACAGACTGTAAAAGGTCTTCCAACGGATCCTTAACATTGTGTGAAGCATCGATCATCCAGCCAAGATCAGTTGTATGGCTCATGCCTTTGACATCCATGCCTTCTACCAGTTCATTAAAAATAAGGAATAACTGGTAAGGCTTGATGCTGCCAACGGTGAGATCATCATCGCCGTATTTTGAATCATTAAAATGAAAACCGCCCAGCTTACCTTCCATAAGCAGCAATGACACAATCTGCTCTATATTCGCGTTCGGTAAATGATGTCCAAGGTCAACCAGCGAATAAGCTTTGGGGCCGAGTTTACTGGTATACAATAATGATTGCCCCCAATCTCCTACCGTGGTGGAATAGAAATTGGGTTCGAAGGCTTTATACTCTACAAAAATTTTCCAGTTTTCAGGCAATGCAGCATATATTTCCTGCAATCCCTCCAAAGTGTTCTGGAAAGCCTTGCGGAAATTCAATTGACCGGGAAAACAAGAACCATCTGCCAGCCAAACTGTTAATGATTCGGAACCGAGGTTAACGCCATGCCTGATAACGTCAATATTGTGTTCCACAGCCTGCTTGCGAACGGCTTTACTAACATGTTGTAAAGAACCAAATTTATAACTATGCGTTTGTCCGGGCTGGTCCTGAAAAGTGTTAGAATTCATGGCATCAAACCGCAGGTCGAACTGGGCGGCCAGAGCCTTTACGGACGCTATGTTGCGGGGAATGTCCCATGGAATATGTAAAGAAATAGCCCCGCCCGATTTGTTTAGAGAATGAAGCAGGCCGATATCTTCCATTTTTTCTTCCAGGTTGCGAGGTTCGCCACCGCCGGAGAAACGGCCAAAACGGGTGCCACCTGTACCCAGTGCCCAACTCGGGATGGCTACCTGGAAATCTATTAATTTTTGAATTACATCTTCTAATCCTTTTATATCTGCAGCGGCATTTTCGAACCTGCGCCGATGCGCCTTTAATAAAGATTCATTATGCGCCTCTATCTTATATTTTTCAATCTGCATTGTTGAGTGTTTGTGAGTTGTTGGCGATCTGCTGTCAGCTATTAGCCTTCAGCTATCAGTTTGCTCAATTGTTAGATAAATATAAAATTCCAGATCCGAAGTTATTCTATATAAAAAATCTCTTTTAACGGGATGCTTACAGGTGAATTATCCGGATTGCTGTCCATGATATCCCGCATGTATGCCCACCACTTTTTCATAACCGCGTGCTTCGAAAGGTCTTTCATTTTTTGTTGGTCTGCTATGTTTAACACACCAAATAAATCATTTGTTTCTTCATCCAGGAAAATAGAATAATCTTCTACACCCGCACCCTTGAGTAAAACTTTTAGGTCGGGCCATATTTCATCATGCCTCTTTTTATATTCTTCCGTTTTACCGGGATGAAGTTTCATTTTAAAAGCAACGCGCACAGTAGAAAAGTTTAAAGTTTAAAGTTTAAGGTTCAACGTCTAAAGTTAGATAACAGTTGAACAGCTCTAAAATGTGGAAATGCTTACTATGTTTAAAGCAGGAACTTTTGTACCCGACTTTAAACATTAAACTTTGAAATTTGAACTACCTGACGAATGCCATTGCCACTCCTCCATCCACATTCAGCACATTGCCGGTTGATTTGTTCAATAATCCTCCCACGAATGCAAAGCAGGCATTAGCAATGTCTTCGGGTAATATGATTTCGTTCAATAAGGTTCTTTTAGCATAGTATGCGGGTAGTTCTGCAACGGTAATTCCGTATGCTTTAGCCCGTCCTTCCGCCCAGGCGCCGGCCCATATTTTACTGTCTGATATGACGGCATCGGGGTTAACTACGTTAACGCGTATTTTATCAGGGCCCAATTCTGCCGCGTTGAGGCGACTGA
>JBDSBP010000420.1:0-15846 GCA_039921525.1 Chitinophagaceae bacterium
CGTTCTAAACTTTTATCTGTAAGTCCAGGAGCGCAAAACTTTGGAGAAATTACCTCAGGGAATAGCTCGACCTCACAGGTAATAGCCGTTCAGTCTATCGGTTACGGCGGTATTACTATAACTGTCCCGGCAGGGTACCAGCTTTCTACCAACAACACGGTTTTTACTTCATCCATTACTCTGGATCAGGCAACAGCCGAAAGCGGCACCACCGTATATGCGCGGTTTTCACCTTCTTCCAAGGCTTTGAAATGGGAAGGAAAGATCAACTTTATTGGTACGGGGTTGGATTCCAATTTCCTAACCTTAACCGGATCATCCTATCCAAAGGCGGAAACCTTTGACGCAGGCGCCTACAACCTTAGTTTTTTTGGATCCAATCCGACAAATAATCCAACCCCGCAAAAGATAACCACGCAAATAAACAACATCGCAACTGTTTTGCAGCGTCTGAACCTAGACGTGGTTGGAATTGAGGAGATGTCGAATGATGCTGCCCTGGCTACGCTGATAGCACAAATGCCGAATTATGCTGCTGTAGTTTCAGACAGGTGGTCTTATTCTTTTATTCCTCCTGATCCAAACTTCCCGCCGCAAAAAGTAGGGTTTATTTATAATACCACTACCATGCAGTTGATTGATAGCAGGGCGATGTTCGTGGGTTTATACGATTCTGTTAGTAATGGTACTTCTCATGCGATGGATGATTATCCAACAGGTACGCCTTCGAGTTTTTGGGCTTCCGGAAGGCTTCCTTTCATAGCCACCTTCAATGCAACTATCAATGGTGTTACGAAAAAGATCAGGCTGATTGATATCCATGCAAAATCTGCTTCGGACGCAGAAAGTTACAGGCGGCGACTATATGATATAAAGGTGCTGAAGGATTCACTGGATGCTTACTACAAAAATGACAATATCATCCTGGTTGGTGATTATAACGACCGGGTATTAGGTTCCATCAACGTTGGGTCAACTTCACCCTATAAGATTTTTGTAGATGATAATGCGAATTACAACGCCTTGACACTGCCTCTGGATCAGGCAGGAAGAGTGAGCTTTATTAGCGGCACTGCATTGATTGATCACATTATCATTTCTAATGAATTATTGAGTACTTATATTTCATCGTCTACTGATATTGAGGATCCCAGGACTTATATCTCGGGTTACAATGCCACTACGGCCTCTGACCATTTGCCCATATATTCCCGTTTTAGTTTATTAGAAGCACTTCCGGTAACACTTACGAGCTTTAGTGCTGAGCCTAAGGGAAAAAGGGTTTTAATCAGCTGGACCACTGCTTCGGAACTGAATAACAGTCAATTTACCGTAGAGAGATCGGCGGATGGAAAGAATTTTAGTGCTATTAGCAGTATAAAGGGAGCAGGCACTACGAACAGTATCAGTTTTTATCAAATCGTTGACTCAATTCCAATGCCTGGCGTAAACTATTATCGGCTAAAGCAATATGATATCGATGGCCGGCAAAAGTTATCAGATATTGTATCTGTAAATATGAGTGAACCTGCAAATAACAGCCTGCGTATTTATCCCAACCCGGTGGGCAATAAAATAAATTTCTTAAATATAAAATCTGCTTCAACCAAATTTGTTGGGCAGGTTATGATGAGTGATGGAAAAGTTCTTTTGCAAGTCAATGGAAATATCGGGGAAATTAACCAGGAAATGAACCGGATTTTAAATAAATTGAAACCAGGTTTGTATGTTTTTAAAATCAGCAATGTGTCAGAACATCAAACTGTAAGATTTATGAAGAAATAATTGGAGCAGGTGCAGGTACCGTTAGAAGGAAATAACCGGCTTACTGTTATTTCCTTCTGCATTTATGACTTATATAAAATTATTGATTCAAGTCCCAAGGAGAGATTTGAGCTTTTACCTGTCATTTTTGCCGGTATAGTTCGGTAATGGAGCTCTGGCATTCGGTTTGTTTGGCAGGATTGCAACCTTCATTGAATCATCAAAATATCTATTTATTATGGCTACTGGTAATATACGTGTACAAACGGAGAACATCTTCCCCATCATCAAAAAATTTCTTTACAGCGATCATGAAATTTTTATACGGGAATTGGTAAGTAACGCGGTGGACGCCACCCAAAAATTAAAAACATTATCGTCCATTGGGGAGGCTAAGGGCGAATTGGGAGATATTAGTATTGAAGTAAAGATTGATAGTGAAAAGAAGACCCTAACAATTTCTGATAAGGGAATAGGTATGACGTCAGAAGAAGTTGATAAATATATTAATCAGGTGGCTTTCAGTAGTGCAGAAGAATTCCTGGATAAATACAAAGGGCAAAACGAAACAAATATAATAGGTCATTTTGGCCTGGGTTTTTATAGTTCTTTCATGGTAAGTGATAAAGTAGAAATTGTAACGAAGAGCTATAAAGAGGATATGAAATCAATGAAATGGGAATGTGATGGCAGCCCGGAATTTACGCTGGAAGAAACTGAAAAGGATCAAAGAGGCACAGACATTGTGATGTATGTTAATGAGGAAAGCAAAGAGTTCCTGGAGCCGGAAAGAATTAAAAATATCCTGGAAAAATTCTGTAAGTTTTTGCCTATTCCTGTTTTCATGGAAGGAAAACAGATCAATAATACTCATCCGGCCTGGACAAAGAAACCTTCGGAACTGTCCACGGAAGACTACCAGAATTTTTATAAAGAATTATACCCTTTCGGTGAACCCCCATTATTCTGGATCCATCTGAATGTTGACTATCCGTTTCATTTAACGGGCATCCTGTATTTCCCTAAAATCAAACAGAGTTACGAAATACAGAAAGATAAGATTCAGTTATATAGCAACCAGGTTTTTGTTACAGATGAGGTAAAAGATATTGTGCCCGAATTTTTGATGCTGTTACATGGCGTTATCGACTCACCGGATATTCCTTTAAATGTGAGCCGAAGCTACCTGCAGGGTGATCCGAACGTAAAAAAGATCAATTCGCATATCACTAAAAAAGTGGCGGACAAACTCGAAGAAATATTTACGAAAGACCGTGCCTCTTATGAAGAAAAATGGGAAAGCCTGGGCTTATTCGTGAAGTACGGCATGATGACCGATGATAAGTTCCTGGAGAAGGCAAACAAATTCTTCATTTTTGAAGAAGCGCTGGCAGCCGGCGAAACTCCAAAATTCTATACACGCGATGAATACACGATTGCAAGCGAAACGTTACAAAAAAATAAAGAAGGTAAGCTGGTAATCCTTTACACTACCAATCCCGTGCAGCAGGATGCTTATGTTCAGGCTGCCTTAAAGAAGGGCTTCAAAGTAGTTAAGGCCGAAACCCTGGTTGACGCAGCGTTCATAAACCAAATGGAATTAAAATGGGATAACGTTCATTTCACTCGTGTTGACTCTGATATCGCTGATAACCTTATAGACAAACAGGAAGCAACAGACAGTGTGTTGAATAAAGAGGAAGAAACAAAACTAAAAGAATTATTTACCATACAGGTGCCTTCATTAAATGTTACCGTTGAAGTAAAAGGCCTGAGCCCGGAAACACCACCGGTTATGGCTACCCGCCCTGAGTTCATGCGCCGGATGAAAGATATGTCGTCTGTTAGCGGTCCTATGGGAAGTTTCTATGCGAATATGCCTGATGAGGTAACGATTACGGTTAATGGAAATCACCCTATTTTCCAGAAAATCCTGTCGGAAAATGAAGGGGGTACACAACAAAAGCAGGTTCGCAACCTGGCCGACCTTGCACTGCTTTCGCAGGGTTTGTTAAAAGGTAACGATCTTACAGCTTTCATAAACCGCAGCGTTGAGCTGATGGAAGGAGAGAAGAAAGAAACTGCTGTAACAGAGGGATGATAAACCAAGCCTTTTGGTTTTCTTAAAATATTGAGGTTCTGAAGAAATTATATCAACCTGTGGGGTCTTAGGATCTCACAGGTTTTTTTCATAGATACAGGCTTCTACAAACTGCATTCTTTTGATATTATATACCTCTTTAAATCCTGCGTTGATGAATAGTTTTTTGAGCTGTGGATTTATGTAAACTACAAATATTTTCCTTGGATGATTTTTCTGGCTTAGTATAATATTACTTATTACCTGGTTCATCACTGTTTCTTTGAAAGGATTGAAAAAGAAGAAAACATGATCATCCTTTTCAAATTGGTAACTGGCAGCATTGACACATAGTACCTTCCAATTTACCCATGGAAATCCTTGAGTTATTCGCCTGCAATTATTTTCCGCTTCCTGGCAAAGTTCCATAGCAAAATCAACGCCCTTAATTTTATTAAAACCATAATGTGCTGCTACAACTAACACGCGCCCCTTTCCTGAACCCAGGTCAACAAACCCATCGGGTGCATGTAGTTTTTGAAGGTGGGTGAAGACGTTCTCCAATAGATAATATCCGGCTCCCTGGTACATTTCTGCATGATGCCGGTTATCACCCGTTACCACCAGCTTTTGCAAATCATTTAAACGAACCGTGTTGATCCTGTATTTGTGTTCTCCTTTTATTTCGTTATAAATAGAAAAAAATGCAAGGCGGAGATTCCAGTTAAGGGCTATGTAAAAAAAATATTTTATGTAATACAAAAACTTCAATATTCAGATAATTGAAAGTCGATTACTTTGATCTCGAGTTGTTTTTGATTGTTCCAATCATTTTCGTCAAGCGTAAAAACAACATCCACTGGTTTTTTGGATTGTAGCAGGCAGAATTTATCGGCCATATTAAAACCGATACCCCGAAAAACAATATTATCCTGTTGTAAACAAAAGCGGATATGATGATCCTTCACAATTTTAGAAAAGCCCGAGTCGACTAATTGTTTAGCTATAAACACCGGTCTGGTGTTACCCGGACCAAACGGTTCCATCTGGCAAATAATATTATAAAAAGAAGGGGTGATACCTTTAAACTGCAATTCCGAATCAATAATTATTTCGGGTATTAATAACTCAGGCGTAATAGTGGCAGCCACCACTTCTTCAAACATGGTGATAAATGCCTCTACCTGTTCGGGTAATAAGGTCATTCCGGCGGCGGCAAAATGGCCGCCGTAGCCCAGCAAGTGTTCCCGGCATGCATGAACAGCTTCATATAAATTGAACCCATGCACACTTCGGGCACTGCCCGCTACTATTTCCCCACTTTGGGTAAGAACAACAGTTGGCCGATAATATTTTTCAATGAGCCGGGAAGCCACAATGCCTATCACACCTTTATGCCAGTGAGGGCGAAACACTGCGGTAGATTTCCTGGCTATTAATATTTCATCGTTTGCTATAATGGCCATGGCCTCTCCGGTAATGGTAACATCGGCTTCTTTACGATTTGTATTATCTGAGTGAAGCATTGCCGCAAAGCCCAATGCTTTGGTAAAATCTTTTTCAATGAAGAGCTGAACTGCTTTCCGGGCATCGTCCATTCTTCCTGCTGCATTAACCCTGGGAGCAATTACAAATACCACGTTGGTAATATGAAGCTTTTTTTGTATTCCACTTAGCTGAACCAGTGCTTTAATGCCTTCGCAGGGATTCTCATTTATTTTTTTTAGACCATGGAAAGCCAGGATACGGTTTTCTCCTGTTATAGGAACAATATCTGCTGCAATAGCGGTAGCTACCAGATCCAGGTATTTGAAAACCTCATTTTTGTTAATATTAAGGCGTTCTGCGAGGGCTGTCATCAATTTAAAACCCACTCCGCATCCGCACAATTCTTTATAAGGATAGGGACAGTCTGGTTGTTTAGGATTCAGTATAGCTACGGCGGCGGGCAAAATCTTATCCGGCATATGATGGTCGCATACAATGAAATCGATCCCTACCGCTTTTGCATAGCCGATCAGTTCAACAGATTTTATACCGCAGTCGAGGGATATAACCAGGGAGAAATTATTTTTTTTAGCGTAATCAATTCCTCTTTTACTAATACCATAACCCTCATGATACCGGTGCGGGATATAGAAATCCAAAAAGTAGTTGCAGTATATGTTTTGAAGAAACTGGTAAACAGCAGCAACTGAAGTGGTACCATCAACGTCATAATCTCCAAAAACAAGGATCTTTTCCTTTTTTAAGAAGGCCTCCACAATTCTGTCTACAGCCTTTTCCATATCTTTCATCAGCCAGGGACTATGTAACTGCGAAAGCTGGGGCCGAAAAAAATCCCTGGCTTGTTCCAGAGATTCTATTCCGCGCGAAACCAGCATTTTACAGCTAACCTCACTAATTTTTAAATCATTTTGTAAAGCAGCTATTTTAATAGTATCTGCTTGTAATATGCGCCATCGCTTCTGCATGAATACTTTCAAGGTTTAACAGGTAAGTTACTGGTGTTATGTCAGGTGTAAGATAACGCATTCATTTGCTATCAGCCATCAGCTTTCAGCTATCAGCAGGTCAATGTGTGATAAGTTTCCTCCTGATAGCCGATAGCTGAAAGCTGATAGCCAACGCGTCAAATTTTAGCTAACATAACACTGACATTGCACGGCTATTTTATAAAAAAGTACCTTTTAAAATTAAAATTAAAGAATCGGAAATTAAGGGTGAATAAACCCTGAAAATGATATAAACCAGTGATTTTAAAGGAAGATATCATCTATTCGAGGTTGTGCCTCATAATTTTTCAACCCTCAATTTCAACCCTTCGGTTTCTTAAACACAAGCCCACTATCCAAATCCAACCTCAGTATTTCCTGTCGGTAGTAAAACGAACCAATTCTTCCAGTCCCTGCCTGGCCTGGTTATCGGGAAATTCATATAATATTCTTAGCGCCTCATCCCGGAACTGGAACATCTTTTCGGAGGCGTATTGTATACCGCCTGCTATAACCACCTCTTGTATCACTTGTTTTACCTTTTGTTTATTCTTGTTTTCATTCTTTATAATATAAATCAGTTTTCTTTTGGTAGAAGAATCTACCTTATTTAAGGTGTAGATAAGTGGCAGGGTCATCTTTTTTTCCTGGATATCATTACCGGTGGGTTTGCCTATATCTTCATTTCCATAATCGAAAAGGTCATCTTTTATTTGGAATGCGATGCCCACATTTTCGCCAAAAGACCGCATTTTAGAGGCAGTTTCTTCATTTTGGGTAGATGAATACGCTCCGGCTGCACAGGCAGAGGCCAGTAGGGAAGCTGTTTTGTTTTTAATGATCTCGAAATAAATTGATTCCTTAAGATTAAGGGAACGCGATTTTTCGATCTGCAGAAGCTCTCCTTCACTCATAAGTCGAACTGCTTCCGACAAAATCTGCAGAATCCTGAAATCACTGTTATCCAATGAAAGTAACAGTCCCTTGGCTAACAAATAATCACCTACCAAAACGGATACCTTCGCTTTCCACAGTGCATAAGTAGAAAAAAATCCCCTTCTTTCCATAGATTCATCCACAACATCATCATGTACGAGTGTTGCCGTATGTAATAATTCGACCAAAGAAGCTGCTCTGTAAGTTGATTCATTTATCGATCCGCAAAGCTTTGCAGTAAGCAACACAAACATGGGCCGTAATTGTTTTCCCTTACGCTTTACAATGAAACTCATGATCCTGTCTAACAATGGAACCTTACTCCGTACTGAGTCTCTGAATTTATCTTCAAAAATTTCCAGTTCCTCTTTAATTATCGCCTGAGATATCTTCATACTATGAATAAATAACAAATTACACTTAAGAACGCAAAATATAAATGAATAAATATATTAGATAAGCAACACATTTTAAATATTTCATGTCTTGGTATTGATTTTGATGAGGTTATTATTCATCTTTGTGTTTAAATAAATTTGGTAGATCACTACCAAATGATATTTTTGCACTTAAATCGCATAACGGTTTTTAATTTCGTTTATACAAAATTTAATTATGGAAAACACAAAGTACTCTCTTTTTATCGGCATCCTCTGCCTTCTGGGAGCTGCCTCTTTCGCTCAGGATGGATCGGCCAAAGTTGGAACAAATTACAATGTTCTGGATTCTTCCTTCTACTCAACGAAGAATCTGCCACAATTCAATGAATTCAGGAACAATGCTTATCCTTTTCCTCCTAAACCAAGAAACCAGTGGGAAGTTGGTATTAAAGGTGGTGCTTTTACTATTTTTGGTGATGTTCCTGCTTCTTTGACTGCTGGATTCGGTGCCCATATCAGAAAAGCATTAGGGTATGTTTTTTCCCTAAGGCTTGAGTATATGTATGGTACTGCCAAAGGAATTAACTGGGCTCCAAGAAATGGCGGCTTCAGTAAACCGTTCGTTGCAGCCGGGTATACAGGATTAATTTATGACAACTACAAAACTAAAGTTCAGGAGCTGTCCTTGGAAACAATAATATCTTTAACCAACCTGGCGTTTCATAAAGCGAAATCTAATGTAAATGTATATGCTTTATTAGGTGTAGGCGTAAGTACATATGATGTTAAGGTGAATGCTTTAAATGGAACCACAAGATATACCCAGTTTGCAACACTTCAGGGTACGTATGATAATAAGAAAGATACTAAAAAAGCTATTAAAGATTTTTTGGATGATTCTTACGAATCAGCTGGTGAAACACCGGGTAAATCAGTATTTGGCGACAAACCTTTTGGTACGACGGCTTCTTTTGGCGCAGGCATCGCATTTAAACTTTCAAAGAAAGTTAACCTTGCTATAGAAGACAGGGTAATTTTGCCTTTCACCGATCTTGCTGATGGTCAACGTTGGCAGAACACAGGTGTTGGTGGCGGTGCTCCTCGTGTTCTTACGTCAAGAAATGATCTCTACAATTATTTAACTGTAGGCTTGAACTTAAATCTTGGCAAAGCTACAAAACGTATCGAACCATTGTATTGGGTCAATCCGCTGGATTATGCCTACAGCGAGTTGAATACCCCGAAACATATGAAGTTTCCAAAACCAATACTGGATGACGCGGATGGTGATGGTATAACTGATCAATTCGATCTTGAGCCGAACACACCCAAAAATACCCCGGTTGATTCTCATGGTGTGAGCCGCGATACAGATGGTGATGGTGTTCCTGATTATAAAGATAAGGAGCTGATTACGCCAACACAATGTCAGCCTGTTGATGCAGACGGTGTAGGTAAATGCCCTGAACCAGCTTGTTGCCAGACACTTGATTCATTAATTAAAGCTGGTGGAATTAAAAACTGTAACATTGGTAGCTTACCGAGCATATCTTTTACCAATAAATCTGCTAATTTAAGCAATGATGCCAAAGCAGTATTAGCGAGTCTTGCTGAAACTATCCGCAACAATCCAAACTGTAAAGTAGCAGTGGTTGGTTATGGAGAATCTAGCAAGAGTGTTCAACAGTTAAGCTGGGATCGTGTAAATACGGTTATTAACTACCTTGTTGAAAAAGAAGGTATTAGCAGCGACAGGTTTATCTTTAAATATGGTGAAGCTGGGGGCGATGCCAACACAGTTGACCTTAGAGAAGCCGGTACTGATGAAACACCGAATTCTGTGCCCGCTCCTCATCCGAGCCTTAGAAAAAGATCGAAATAATTTAAATAATAGCGAATAGTATAAAGCCCTCCTTTATGGGGGGTTTTATATTTTCATTAACGAGCACTATTGGGTAAACTAATATTTTCCCTTCATATTTGCGCAAAACTCTTAACTTTACTCGTTTTTATGAGATTTTTACCCGCACTGTTAATATTATCGTTGGTCTTTTCATCTTGCTCAAAATTTGCCAAAGTGCAGAAAAGCACGGACTATGATTATAAATTAAAGATGGCCAACCAGTACTTTGATCAAAAAAGGTACAGTTATGCGCAACAATTGTACGAAGAACTCTTCCCTATTTTTAAAGGAACCGACAGGTTCGAAGATGTATATTACAAATTTGCATATTGCGGCTATTATCAAAGGGATTATATGAATGCTGAAAATTTGTTTAAAGGATTTGTAGAGGTGTTCCCTTCCAGTTCAAGAGCAGAGGAGATGGATTATATGCGGGCTTATTGCTATTATAAACAATCCCCCAAGGCTGAGCTCGATCAAACAAATACACATAAGACAATGGGGTTGATGCAGATATTCATAAACTCTCACCCTGGGTCAACGAGGATAAAAGAGGCAACGGAAATCATCGATAAATTAAGGGTAAAGCTGGAAGTAAAAGAAGCAAAAAATGCAGAGCTCTATTATAATCTTGGTCAATATAAAGCTTCAGCTATCGCTTTTACAAATTTAATGAATAACTACCCCGAGTCTGAAAAAGGCGATTCTTATAAATTAAGGGTTATCCGTTCGTATTATGAATACGCGGCACTTAGCGTGGAAGAAAGAAAAGGGGAACGCTACGAACAGGTAATTACTGAATGTAACGATTTCATAGATCGTTTTCCGAATAGCGATTTGAAAAAGGATGTAGAAAAATTTTTGGTTTCATCTCAAACTAATATTAAAGATTTAAAAAATGAGCAAGTTAAGAAGGCAGCTTAGTTCGAATACCAGCAATACGGCCGAGACTAAAAATCTTACCGATATTAAGAATAAGACAGGGAATTTGTATGAGTCTATTGCGATAATTGCCAAAAGGGCCAACCAGATCAATATCTCTTTAAAGGAAGAATTGCACAATAAATTAGAAGAATTTGCCAGTCACACAGATAGCCTGGAAGAAATTCATGAGAACAAGGAGCAGATTGAAATTTCAAGAGCGTATGAAAGAATGCCAAATCCAGCCTTACTCGCAACACAGGAATTCATGGAAGATAAAATTTATCACAGGAAGAATGAAGATAATTTATTCAGCTAAAATCAGGATCTTATTGTAATATGAAAGCGACAGTCTTTGCTGTCGCTTTTACTTTTTTACTGAATTTATGAATGAGGTAAATTAATTACATAATTTTATTCATGCTCAAGGATAAGAAGATATTATTAGGCATTACCGGAAGTATAGCAGCCTATAAATCAATTTTACTCGTCCGTCAATTCCTTAAGGCTGGTGCAGAAGTAAAAGTAATAGTAACACCGGCAGCCAGGGATTTTGTTTCTCCTCTTACGTTATCCACGCTTTCGAAGAACCCCGTATTTAGTGAGCTCTTCCAGGAGAATTCCTGGACAAATCATGTAATGTTAGGGAGATGGGCCGATGTTATGTTAATCGCTCCTTTAAGTTGCAATTCGCTGGCAAAAATGGCTAATGGTTTTTGTGATAATCTGTTATTGGCCACTTACCTTTCGGCTACCTGCCCGGTAATAGTGGCCCCCGCGATGGATGAAGATATGTGGCATCATACAACCACTAAAAAAAACCTGGAAAAATTACTGTCCTTTGGCAACAATATCATACCGGTAGACAATGGTGAGTTAGCCAGCGGCTTGTTTGGCGAAGGAAGGATGGCGGAACCCGAAGTGATTATCGAATATATTTCAGACAATTTTTTTTCGGCAAGGGATCTTGTTGGTAAAAAAGCCCTGGTTACGGCGGGACCTACGTACGAGGCTATTGATCCGGTTCGTTTTATTGGTAATCGTTCCTCTGGTAAGATGGGCCTAGCTATCTCGGAAGAATTGGCCAAACGCGGGGCGGATGTTGACCTTGTTTTGGGCCCTTCGAATTTAGATGTGCATATGCGCGGAATACGGGTGCATAAGGTTCAGTCGGCGGCTGAAATGTATGATTCCGTTATCGCCCGGTTTGAGGAATGCGATATTGCTGTTATGTCAGCGGCCGTGGCTGATTATACCCCTATTGTAGTTTCACATGAAAAAATAAAAAAGGCTACTGGAACACTTATACTCGAACTTACCCCTACCAAAGATATTTTACATACACTGGGACATAAGAAAAGGGATGGGCAAATCGTTGTAGGATTTGCATTAGAAAGCCGGAATGAGAAAGATTATGCACTGCAAAAACTTTCAGGTAAAAGAGCGGATATGATTGTTCTTAATTCCTTAAATGATGAAGGAGCTGGCTTTGGACACGATACGAATAAGATCACTATTTTTGAAAAGGATGGCAGCGAGATCGCCTTCGAAAGAAAAAATAAGAAAATGGTGGCTGCAGATATTGTAGATAGAATTGTAAAGATGTTATATGAGTAAGAAATTTTTTTTTATCAGTGCCTGCTTTTTGATTTTTGCGCAGATCCTTGAGGCGCAGGAGATACAGGCAAAAGTTACCGTTAACGCAAGCCGGGTGGGCTCCCAGACAGATAAGAAGGTATTTCAAACCCTACAGGCGGCACTCGTTACCTTTGTTAATTCGCGTAAATGGACAAAAGAAACTTTTCAACCCTCCGAACGGATTGTCTGCAATTTTTTGCTGAATATAAACCAGGCCGATAATAATGCCATACAATCTTCATTAACTATCCAGGCCGCAAGGCCGATATATAATTCTTCCTATGAATCACCATTAATTAATTTTATAGATGAAAATGTTTCTTTTCGTTATGTAGAATATCAGAATTTAGAATTCAATGAAAACAGGGTTTCAGGAACGGACCCTTCCGCTTCTAATTTGACGGCAGTTTTTGCCTATTACATAAATATAATCCTGGGATTGGATTTCGATTCTTTTTCGTTACGAGGCGGTGATCCTTATTTTCAAAAGGCACAAAATATAGTGAACAATGCGCCCGATGGTCGGGATATACAGGGATGGAAAGCCTTTGACGGCCAGCGCAATCGCTACTGGCTGATGGAGAATTTAACTAATAGCCGTTATGCGTTAATTCACGATGTTTTTTATAGCTATTACCGATTGGGCATGGACAATATGTATGACAATGAAACACAGGCCAGGGCGGCAATCATGAATACCCTGAACCTGTTAACTAACATAAACAAAGATGCTCCCAATACAATGATCCTGCAATTTTTCTTCCTGGGTAAGAGTAATGAATTTATTAAGATATTCAAAAAATCACCGGCAGATGAACGCTCCAGGGCGCTTGAAATGCTTGCTGTTTTAGATGTGACCAATTCGAATAATTATAAACAGGAACTGCGATGAAAAGGCAATTCTGGCTAATACCCATATGTTTGATAATTGGATGTTCCGGTAAAAATTCCGGGAAGACACTACTACCGGAAAATCAGATGGTTAAAATTTTATGGGATATGATCCAGGTAGATGAACTGGCCACCGCGCGATTGGCCAGGGATACAGGGAAAGATCCAAAAAAAGAACGGATACAACTGTATCAAAAAGTATTTCAGTTGCACAAAATATCAGAAAAACAATTTTCCAATAGTCTTACTTATTATTCGGGCCATCCCGATTTAATGAAGGTTATGTTTGATACATTAGAGGCCAGGGGTACCCGCGAACGCAAAAATAGTTACCTGCACAAGGATTCATTACCGAAATAGCCACTCGCCTTCCTTTCAGGTTATTGTATTTTTAATCACCTAACATGAATTTATGAATAAAGTAGTTTCTAATGCTGATGACGCCATCAATGATATGCAGGATGGGAGCACAATTATGTTGGGTGGCTTTGGCCTGTGTGGCATTCCTGAGAATTGTATCACGTCACTGGTAAAAAAAGGGGTAAAAAATCTGACCTGTATCTCCAACAATGCAGGTATAGATAATTTTGGCCTTGGTTTATTATTGAATACCCGGCAGGTAAAAAAAATGATGAGTTCCTATGTTGGTGAAAATGCGGAGTTTGAAAGACAACTGTTAAGCGGGGAACTGGAAGTTGATCTAATTCCCCAGGGAACCTTAGCCACCCGTATTCAAATGGCTGGAATGGGTATTCCGGCTTTCTATACGCCTGCAGGTTATGGAACTGAAATAGCTGAAGGAAAGGAAATACGCGAGTTCAACGGTAAAAAGTATTTAATGGAGCTTGCGCTGCATGCTGATTTTGCGCTTGTTAAAGCATGGAAGGGAGACATATTGGGTAATCTGGTTTTCCGAAAAGCTACGCGTAATTTTTCAACGTCAATGGCTAAAGCCGGCAATATCACGATCGCGGAAGTCGAACATCTTGTACAGCCCGGTGAACTGGATCCCGATCATATTCATGTAGCGGGTATTTACGTACATCGCATCTTTGAGGGTAAAGAATATCAAAAACGGATAGAAAAACTTACTGTAAATAGTAAGCAGGTTAATTGAAATTGATTTATTAAGCATGTTTACAAGTAAGCAACACTTGCACTTTAATCTTGGCGTGGATGCAGATATCGCCGCTTTTTTTGTAAACCGTCAAGTACCGGTAAATAATCATTACTGGAATAAAAAACTGCTTTATGTGGCTGACGGAACGGGATACCTGTTCATTCCTCTTTTTTTTGATCTGCAATTTAAATCCGGCATAAGTCGTGACAATATTTTGAATGAGGAATATGTTGGGTTGATGGAAGTCATTTTAGATAGTGCGGCCCTGCATGAAATGGAGAAGATATGTTTTTCACAACATGTTGAAAACTGTAAGAATATAATGAGTAACAAGATCAAGAACCATAACTTGTATATAGACCTCCTGTTGTATTTTAGGGATCAACAATTGAAGCCTTATAAAAAACTTGGAACAACCAGCAAAGCACTTAATAGGGGCGACACCTTCCTGTTTAGTACATGTTTCCTGGATTTGGATAACGAGGTAACGAATAAAAATTTAGAAAATTGGTATGCATTGGTTCCTGCCTTTCTGTTAATGGACGATATTTCTGATATCCAGGAAGACCAGGAAAAAAATGAGGAGAATGCGGTTAATGATTTTGGGCCAGGAAATACAGGTGTGAAAAATGCCATTGAATTTTTGCGGAATAAATTCAGTCATTTAAAAACACTTAATGCTGCATTAGGATCATACTTTGAAAGATCTCTTGAAAAAAAATTACAGACAGCGTACATGAAATCCTTATTAAATAATTAACCAGTATGTCTCTTGATAAATATGGCATTGCCAGGCGAATTGCACAGGAATTGAAAGATGGGATGTATGTAAATCTTGGAATTGGTATTCCTACCCTTGTAGCCAACTATATACCTCCAGGCATTAGCATTATGCTTCAGAGTGAGAATGGGATTCTGGGAATGGGGCAATATCCGTCGGTTGAAGAAGCTGATCCTGATCTGATTAATGCGGGAAAAGAGACGGTTACCATTCTGCCTGGCGGATCTTTTTTTGATAGCGCTGAAAGCTTTGGAATGATCAGGGCGGGTAAGGTAGATCTTACTGTGTTAGGAGCCATGGAGGTGAGCCAGGACGGAGATATAGCAAATTGGAAAATCCCGGGTAAAATGGTTAAGGGCATGGGCGGAGCCATGGATTTGGTAGCAAGCGCCAAGAATATTATCATTGCCATGATGCACACCAATCCAAAAGGCGAATCCAAATTGCTACCTGCCTGTACCCTACCGCTTACAGGGGTTAAGTGCGTAAAGAAAATTGTAACCGAATTAGCTGTATTAGAAGTTGTACAGGGAGGATTTAAATTGCTTGAAAAGGCGCCAGGAGTGTCAGTAGAAGAGATTAAGGCAAAAACCGCCGGGGTAGTGATTATAGAAGGTGAGATTCCGGATATGGTTTTTGAGGTATGAGGTATGAGGTATGAGGTATGAGGTATGGCCGTCAGCTATCAGCTATCAGCTATCAGCTTGGTCGCCAGGTTGGTCCAATTCACAGTGTAAGTACCTTGGAAATTATTTAGAAAAGGTATGAGGTAACAGGTATGAGCAATAGCTATTATTATTAGTGTGAAATATCAATCTAATTTCATTAATGATGTTTTTCCTCATACCTACTATATAACTTAACCCAAGTTGGTAATAATTAAGGAGTTAATCATGCTACTTTTTAAAGTTATCTCACCTGACGTTTGAATGCTCAA
>JBDSBP010000421.1:0-18031 GCA_039921525.1 Chitinophagaceae bacterium
TCGACGTCTCCCATAAATATACGGTCAGTTTCGTATGCAGTCAGGGCGGGGGCAAGCCCTGCCCCTACAAATGCCCTATATTTTATTCAGGCATTGGATATAATTCTGTTTATTGGCGGATGTTATATAAAAGAGTGATATTGCTATCTTCCCTCCTTTTTCAAAGAGGGGAAGATAGGCGATCACTCTTACGGGCCTTTGGACTCATTTTTAGTCAGTCCCTTAGCTTCTTTGAAGACCTTAAGCGAAGATGGCAACCATCTTATCAGCGCATTGTTCCAAACCCATTTTTGCAAAATTCGCCATTTGCCCCATATCTGCATATTCAGTTACTGTCATTTCAGTCTTATTATTTCCCAGGTCTTTGAAGGTTACAACAGTTCGTATATCTATGGGAAAATCGGAAGGCATTCCCAGCTTTACAGGATCCATTTTGTTTCCGGTTTTGTCAGATAAGTTTTGGACGAATTCAATATGTTGCATAGGAATTATTTTCTTATAATTCCAAATGCTATACATATCCCGGCCACCCATATTTGTCGGCGCTCTCATACAAACCAGCGATATACCTCCCTCACGTAAATCAATATCCGCAGTTGGACAAGTGAATTTATCCGGCCCCCACCAGCGCATTACCAGTTCAGGATCCGTCCAGATTTTCCATACTAATTCTACCGGTGCATTAAAAATGCGGGTAACAACTATTTGATTTTTCAATTATTTAAGATTTAAGATTTAACTTTTAACTTTAGACATTAAACTTTAAACTATATTTCTATGCATTTACCAATTTTTCAATGTCAAATTTTTTCATTTGCATAAATGCCTGCATTACTCTCGGCGCCCTTACAGCATCGTTTAAAAGTTTGGCTAATATGGTTGGAACAATCTGCCAGGATACTCCAAACTTATCCTTAAGCCAGCCGCACTGGCTTTCACTTCCACCTTCGGTGAGTTTGTTCCAGTAGTCATCTATCTCTTCCTGTGTTTCGCAATCCACCACAAATGAAACAGCTTCGTTGAATTTGAACATCGGGCCTCCATTAAGACCCATAAATTTTTTCCCGTTGAGTTCAAAATTTACAACCAAAGGCGAGTCACTGGTTATTTTTGAATTCCTGAATACAGTGCAGTAAAAATCTGCTGCTGCTTTGGCCTGACCATCAAACCATAAGCAAGGATAAATTTGATTTGTCATGTTGTTTATTTTTAAATTTATTTTTTTCTTTTAGGTTGCTTTTTCTTTTTAGTTTGTAGTTCACTTAATAAATTATCGATCGCATCAAATCGCCCTTCCCAAAATTCTCTATATTGTTCTATCCAATCCGAAACCTGGTTTAATTGTTTCAGGCTAGCTTCACAATATCTTTCTCTTCCCTGTTTTTTAATAATTACCAGACCGCACTCCGTAAGAATTTTAATGTGTTGGGATATGGCGGGACGGCTTACATCAAAGTTCTCTGCAATAGCATTTAGGTTTAGCGACTTGTGGGCAATCAGGTTTATGATCTCTCTTCTTGTAGGGTCAGCTATAGCCTGAAAAACATCTCTTCTCGTTTCCATTTTTATAATATGTAAGTACTTCCTTACAAATATATATGTAAGTAGGTACTTACGGAAATTTATTTTTAAGTATTTTTTGCTAAAATCAAAAAGGGTGAGGTTTACCGGCACGCCCTGGGGATATGTCTGATACGATGATTATTGATGAAATAATTAATACCGTAATTTCCGGTATCACGCTTAAACGGGAACTTCTGGAAACTGTGTTATGTAAAATGGAAGCTTGGAGGGAGGCATCAAAAATGTTCTGTTTAATTATATATTTTACGCTTGTACTCCGATCACTCATTTTTCTTGTATTAATTAAGGAGGGTGTATTTGTCTGCGGATCGCAAACGCGCACAGAAATATAAAAGCTGTTATGTTTGATAAATTGAGATGCCGGGAATTGTTAAAGAAATACCTGGAAGGGACTATTAATTACAGTGAGCATATTGAGTTGTTCAAAATGAGCACGGATGTTAATATAGAAGAACTATTAGCGGAGATGATCGATGCTGATTATAACGCTGACCAATTAGGCGATGTTGAGCTGCCTTCCACGGCATCAGATGAGATTCTAAAAAAGATACTGGCTTCAGAAAAAAATACGGATTCCCTTTTTATTAACACTAAAAGAAAGCGGCTGATTCGACAACTTTCTGTTGCAGCCATTTTTTTGATTATTGTTATCGGAGCTGCTATTTTTTATTTTAAACCGGTAAAAGAAAGGTCACATGGTGCGTTTGAAGCGTTCATTCCTAAAAACAGCCTTAAAAAAATTAATAAAACATCCCGTCCTTTTGTGGTGGTTTTGGAAGACGGGAGTAGGGTAAAATTATCATCTAACTCTTCCCTCAGCTTCCCGTTACACTTTGTAACCGGAAGGCGGGAAGTTTACCTGACCGGCGAAGCTTTCTTTATGGTTACTAAAAACCCGAACGCACCATTCTTTGTGTATTATAATAATATTGTAACAAGAGTTCTTGGCACCTCCTTTTCTATTAAAACCAACAGCAGTACCAGGAAGGTTGAAGTATCGGTGACCTCCGGGAAAGTACAGGTAATTGAAAACAAGTTTTTTCTTTCGGGTGATCCTTCCCGCGATGAGGTAAAAAGTGTGATTGTAATACCCAATCAAAAAGCGATGTATAATGAGAAGTCGCATTATTTTGAGACAACCCTGGCAGATTCTATAAATCCTTTACCGAATTATCCCGGGCTGGCCGGGAATTCAAAAATAACTGCCGATATTGACTCATTCTATTTCCCTAAAGCTACGAATCTAAAGCAAGTGTTATCCCAGTTAGAAACTGTGTATGGTATAGAAATAATTGTAGATAATGAGAATATCTATAACTGTGTGTTCACCGGAGATATTTCAAAACAAGACATGTGGAAAAAACTGAATATTCTATGTCTTACTATCGGAGCAACATATGAGGTGAAGGGAACGAAAATACTGGTATCGGGGAATGGATGTAGGTAAGAAAGGACTATCAGCCGTCGGCTATCGGCTATCAGCTGGCCGATAGCACACTCAACAACAACTTGAAAATATTAACGACCAAAACTTGACCTTTATGAAAAAAACCCGGCTGTTTATTAAGTCATTCTTTGTAGTCATGAACATCGCGATTGCCCAAATCATTATTGCTGCTATTTTTTCTTCCTCACTGCTGGCAAATGATGGCAAGGCTCAATCGGTTTTGGAGAAATCGATCAGTTTAAAAATCAATAATATGGAATTGTATAAGATATTTCAAATTATTGAAAAGCATACCAAAGCTATTTTTAATTACAGTTCAAATTCCATTAATGTAGATAATAAGATTTCTTACAAAGCACAAAATAAAAAGGTAAAGGAAGTCCTGGATGATATACTTACTCCTTTTTCGATTGGCTATAAAGAAGTGAACGGGCAGATTGTGCTTTACCCCAGTAAACAGGAAAAGGCAATAGTGGAAAGCCCCGGGAAAAATGAATCATTTGCAAGCTTCATGGTTGCGGATACTGCCATATCTGGAGTGGTAACGGATGAGACAGGCAACGTGCTGGAAGGAGTTACTATAAAGGTGAACGAAAATGGAGCGATGTCTTTAAGCCGCAGAAACGGCGCTTACACCATTACCGTTCCCAGCCTGAATGCAACATTGGAATTCAGTTATGTGGGTTTTACCGCGCAGCAGGTGAGACTTAATGGTAACAGGAAAATTAATATCAGTCTGAAAACGGAAGCAAAAGCCTTAAGCGACGTAGTGGTAACAGCCCTTGGCATCTCCAGGCAGAAGCGATCATTGGGATATGCTGTTGCCGATGTAAAGGGTGCGGAACTTACCAATGGGGGAAGTTCAAACTTTGTAAAATCATTGGATGGCAGGATGAGCGGCGTTAATTTTACGCAGGCAAGCACCGATCCTGCTGGTTCGGTATTCGTTACTATCCGCGGCGCCACCAGTTTAAGTCTTCCTAATTCAACGGTGAATAGTCAGCCACTTTATATCATTGATGGCATCCCGCTGGGAACAGCCAGTATCACGAATAAGAACGGCGTGGATTTTGGTAATTTACTTTCTCAACTTAACCCCGAAGATATTGAAAGTGTTTCGGTGCTCAAGGGCGCGAGTGCGGGCGCATTGTATGGTTCACAGGCAGGAAATGGGGTAATCATGATCACCACTAAATCAGGTAAAGCCGGCAAGAAAGGCATTGGCGTATCGTTCAACACTTCCATAGTTAGGGACCAGCCATATAATTTCTTTGAAACGCAAACCGATTATGGTGTGGGTATCAGGAGTTCAGTTTATGTGGCTGGCGGCGGCTACGACTGGGGCCCTAAATTGGACGGTGCATTTAAAGTTAGCCGATGGAACACACTTACACAAACTAATGACTCTGTTCCATTTTTAGCTACGCGTGAAAATCGCCTGAAAGAGTTCATGCAGAAGGGTTCTACCCAAAATTATAATATTAGTGTTACAGGTAATTCCGATAAAGGCTCGTTTCGATTTTCAGTGGGCAAAATGTCCAACGTTGGTGTAATGCCCAACAACTCAACAGACAGGATGACGGTAAACCTTAATGCTATTTATAACATCACAAAAAAAGTAAAGATATCTGTAAGCAGCAATTATGTTTCTCAATATTCCCCCAACAAGTCGTCTTCCAACAACGATGCGGTTGAATTACTAACCTTTTCTTTCCTGGCCCATTTTCAACCTGTTAAGGAAATGCAGAACATCTGGTTGAAAGGATTTGAGGGCATCAGGCAAAACGCACCTGCCTACAAACCTAACGGCGACCCTTATGGTAACAATCCGTACATGTACGCGTATGGAGAGATCAACACTTATAGAAAAGATAATTTTTTCGGAAAGGCTGAATTGGAATGGCAACTCTCAACCCCTCTGAAATTATTGCTAAGGTCGGGCATGGATTTTAACGGCGATAATTACGAATACAAATTATCGAAGGGTTTTGAATCTGTAGCTCAAAAGGATGGCAGGTACACCGTACAAACGCAGAACACATATTCTGTAAACTCCGACGTAATGCTGATCTGGAACAAAGACTTCAAGAAATTTTCCACCAGCGCCACTGCCGGGTATAATTATGTTTACGGCAATTCATACAACTATAATGCAAACGCTGATAAGCTGGTACGTGCAAACGATTTCAGTCTTGGCAATGCAGTGGCTGGAACATTAACAGCCAGTAATTCATGGGCCATTGGTAAAACGCAAAGTGGCTATGTTACTACACAAATAGGATACAGCAACCAGCTTTACCTGGATCTTGCCGGAAGATACGATCAGAGCGGTGTGTTGGAAGAGGATAAGAACCATCATTTTTATCCTTCGGCAGCGCTTAGCTGGGTAGCTTCCGAAACCGTGAAGCTGCCTTCCTTTATCAACCTTTTTAAACTCAGGGGTGGTACAGCCCAGGTAGGCCATGGTATCGGCAAACCAAGGAGCAACAATACGTTTAGCTTCAACCCGGTTGATTATGGGGCGGTAAAAATATTAAATATCGGCGGCACATTGGTGGATCCGAATATTAAAGCGGAAGTCACTAATTCGTATGAGGGAGGTTTTGATTTGATGCTACTCAACAGAAGAATATCCGCCGAGTTCACTTTCTTTAAGAAAACGCATGATAACCAGCAGGACTTTATACCAACTTCTCCCGGCACCGGTTACGGGGGCATGTTATCCAACGTAGGAACAGTAGAAGCAAAGGGGATTGAGATGGGGCTGACAGTTATCCCCGTGAAAACCAAGAACTGGAGTTGGGATATATCTGCCTTTTATACTAAAACCGATGCACATATTACCAAACTGTCAAAAACGTATATACCTAATGGTTATACTTTTTACAACAACGGCCCCAACGTAACTATTAGAATGGCTGAAGGTGACCGGATCGGCTCTTTGTGGGAAAGTAATGTTTTTCAAAGAATGCCGGCCACCAGCAAATATGCCGGCATGATGGTATTAGACAATACCGGTGTCTGGAAATATTCCACCATGGAAAAAGACAGGAAATCAATTGGCAATTATAACCCGGATTATATTCTCGGGTTAAATTCCTCTGTGCGGTATAAAGCTTTTAAATTATCTGTTGTAGCCAGCCTTCGTGTAGGCGGACAATACGTTTCAAATGTTACCAGGCGCTCCGTCACCAATGGCCACTCATTGCTTACCATCGGCGATTTGGTAAACGGCCCCAATGATTACACGGTCGGCGGACGTGATGCGCAAACGGGTGGACTTAAATGGCCGGCCTGGCAAAGCATGAAATTTCCTTACATGCAGGCGTTAGTGAAGAACTACGCATTTTATGGCGCCTATGCACAGGATGCTTCCTACTTTAAAGGTGTTTGGTTAAAACCCGGCGGTGACCCTAAAAATGATGCTGATTACATCGTCAACGGGGAAGATTCACTGGCAACCTTCTATGGCCTTCCAGGACAGGTATTGGGCAGCCAATACTGGAGTTTCCCACAAACACTTATCCGTGACGCCACTAACCTGAAAGTAAAAGAAATTGTATTGGAATATGCTATTCCCTTCAGTTTCCTGCAACGGTATAAAATGCAAAACCTGACAATTGGTTTCGTGGCCAGGAATATTTTCCAGTGGAACAAAAGTGGAGAGAAAGGAGATCCTGAGGCAGCATTTGAAGGCATCGGCGTTAACCAGGGCATCATTGGCAAGGCCCTGCCATCCATTGCCTCGTACGGATTTAAATTGTCGGTAACCTTTTAGTGAACGTTTAATCTTTCAATATGAAAAAATTTTTTATAATAATATGCACGATAGTACTACTATCGGCCTGTCAAAAATCAGCCTTCCGCGAAAAGGAGTTATTGGCTAAACGTGATGCGCTCGAATCCGCGGAGCCAAACCTGCTTTTATCTTCCGTGATACAAAAGTCGGCCTTCATTTACCAAAACAAAGGGGGATTGGGTGCCAAGAACCTGGCGGTTACCATTCAATACATGGAAGGTAACCGGAGCAGCGATGATAATACTTACCTGAATTTCAAATTTCCTAAAACGGATTTGTATGAATTTACCGACGTGATAAAATTGATCAATGCCGCGGTTACCGATGTTAATAAAAAAGGGTTGAAAACACACGAAGGCGTTTTCAGAATATTTCAATCACTGCTCTGGTCGACGGTTACCGATTTGTACGGAGACATTTTTTACACAGAAGGACTTCGTGGGCAGACTGGTATTCTATTCCCGAAATTTGATGAGCAGAAAGATATTTATCCGGCCCTGATCCAGAATTTGAAAGAGGCGGCACAATTGATCGCCGACGGTAAAGAAGCGCTTGATAAAGTGTATGACGTAATGTATGCCGGGGATAAAAACAAGTGGATAAAACTGGCTAATTCAGTGCGGCTGCGGTTACTCATCAGGGAAAGTGGTAAAGTGGGCAACGCTGCCGATATACAGGCGGTGGCATTGCTGCCTTTGTTAAGTGATGTGACCGACAATGCCGCCATCCCCTATATCGATGGAGACAAAACAATGGCTTCACCCATGGGAAGCGCCAATGTAGATATAACGGGCAACTTCCTTCTTTACCGGCCCTGTAAAACGTTGGTGGATACGCTAAAGGCTCTGAATGATGAACGTTTGAAGGTATGGGTTGCCCCTATTGAAAAACCCTGGTCGGCTACCCCGGATTCCACCAATATCAATACTGGTAAAAGATCGGTTACGGTTAAAGGTTATACCTATAGTTACCAATGGGAGTATATTGACCGGAACAACTCGAAAATAAAACCAGTACTGTCTTCTATTATTGATTCAATGACTATCTATGCGGGTTATCCTGCCGGGGCTTCCGTTCTGGTACTTAATTCAAATGGCAGTTATGATTTCCCGGACACAAAAGTGAATTATAAAATATCACTCTTCTCTAAATTGTTCAATGAAAATGCAAACCCGCTTATAAAAGCCGTTGTAATGCAGGCTGATGAGGTTCAGTTCCTGCTGGCAGAATCGGTGGTAAAAGGGTGGATAACCGGTAATGCGGAATCTTATTATAAAAAAGGAGTGGAGATGGCGTTGAAACGTTGGGGTGAACCTTTACCCGCTGGTTATTTCAATAATCCGGTAGCTGCTTTTCCTACTGATAAAAGTCAGCAGTTGGGCAAAATAGGCTTGCAAAAATGGTTGGGGTTATTTATGATGGGCGTTGAAAGTTATGTAGATTACAGAAGAACCAGGGTGCCTTATATGGAGAATAATGGTGCGCTTAATGTAACGGTAAACCCTTTTCCGCTGCGTTACAGGTACCCGGAATCGGAATTTAAAAACAATGCAGCCAATTACCAGGCAGCAATTGGAAAATTAGAAAAGGGTGATAATGAGTTTTCAAAAATGTGGCTGTTGCAATAGAGGTGAGGTTCAATAAGGTATGAACTTTATCGAATTGATAGCATTATCTTCCCCTCCTTATTCAGGAGAGGACGTTATAGCCGAAGGCTGGAACAGGGGTGGTTGAGACGGAGTGTTACCTTCTAATATAGTTGATAAAGCCCTATACTCATTTGTCGGCTGCACTCCGCGTTAACCACCCCCGTTTTGTCCTTGCGAACAAAACGTTCCCTCTTTGAATAAGGAGGGGAAGATAGCACTATAACTCCTAACGGTTACTGACAAACTTTTTAGTCAGTCCGTATAGAAGCGCAAACATCATCAGGAATAAAGCTGAACTTTAAATATTCTAAAACATAAAAAATAATAACAATGAATAAATTGTCAATCAGAATGGGTGTATTGTTTATTTCCCTGGTCTTTCTTTTACCTGATGTGCAGGGGCAAACTAAAGTTACCGCTGCAACAGCACTTGAACATTACCTGAACAACGGCGACACTTCCTATCATTGGGAGGTCAAAGAAACGTATAATGCCGGCGATGTAGCGATTTACAATTTATTGCTCATTTCACAAAATTGGCGCGATCATATCTGGAAACATCAGCTGAGCGTAATGGTGCCAAAAGAAATTAAATATGACGGCGCCCTGTTATTTATCACCGGTGGCAGCATGAATAAAGAAGGTAATCCTAACTGGAGCGGTAAAGGAGATGCGTTCAATGAATCTATTAGCACGGTGGCGTCACAGAACAACGCTATTGTAGCCGTATTAAAACAAACTCCCAACCAGCCACTATATAATAATCTTACGGAGGATGCGCTGATCTCCTTCACGCTTCATAACTTTAAGCAAGACGGAGACTATACATGGCCGTTACTCTTCCCGATGGTGAAGGGTGCCAAACGAGCCATGGATGCCGTCCAGGAATTTTCGAAACAAAAACTTCAGCGTGATATTAAAAGTTTTGTAGTATCCGGCGCTTCTAAACGTGGCTGGACCACCTGGCTCACTGCCGCTAATGATAAACGCGTGGCAGCTATTGCACCCATGGTAATCGATATGCTGAACATGCCCGTGAGCATGAATTACCAGGTGAAAGTGTGGAAAGATTATAGCATCCAGATAGAAGATTATGTAAAGCTGGGTATCGTGCAGGATACCACTTCAGAGAGCGCTGCTGCAATAACCACCATGATAGATCCTTATTCTTACCGAAAAAAATTAACCATGCCCAAAATGATTATCATGGGTACCAACGATGAATACTGGCCTATTGATAATATCAAGAATTATTATGACAGTATTCCCGGCCAGAACCTGATTCATTATATTCCTAATGTTGGTCACAGTATGGGCGATAAGAAAGAAGCCATGTCGAGCCTGAGCGCCTTTTTCGGATTAACGCTTACAGGAAAAGTGTATCCCGTTTGCTCCTGGAAAACTACGGTGAGCAGCAAAGGCGTGAAGGTGTCTATTAAAGCTACCGCAAATAAACTAATGGATGTAAGTATCTGGTGGGCGGACTCCAATGACCTGGACTTTCGTAACGATAAGTGGGAATCAAAGAGTTTAGGCATCAGAAATACATCTACGGTGGAAGCACTTGAAGCTTTTCCTGCCACAGGTTATCGTTCATTTTACCTGAACCTGTTATACAAAGATGCTAACGGAGGCGAGTACACGGAAAGTACAAGAGTATTTACGACAGACGATAAGAAGGTTCTTTAGTGCAAAGGCTGTCGGCTATCAGCTATCGGCCGTCGACTTTCCAGGGATTTATCAAGTGTATTGATATACCGGTAGCTGTAGCCGAAAGCCGATAGCTGAAAGCCGAAATCCAATAAAAATAACTATTCACAATCAACTCAACCCTAATGATATTTTATAAAAAAATCTTTCAGCTTTTGATGGCTGTCTGCTTCGTTTTTCAACTGCAGGCACAAACTGTTGAATCTAAACCACCCGCTTATCGTACTTTTCCGAACGTGTCTTACAGTTCGGACGATAAAGAAAATGTTCTGGATGCCTATATTCCCGAGAATTACGAGAACGCCAAAGTAATTGTTTACCTGCATGGCAGTGGATGGACAGGCGGAGATAAAAAAGAATTACCGGAGATATTAATTAACGAACTGGTAGGTAAACGCAAATACATAGTAGTATCTGCCAATTACCGTTTGATCAGGGATGGAAAGAATAGGTTCCCGGCACAAATGGAAGATGTAAGCAAGTTATTTGCTTTTCTATCTAACAGTGCCGATAAATACCATTTTAACGGTAAAGAGATCGCTTTAATGGGGGGCAGTGCCGGTGGCTATTTAGCCATGTTATATGCATATGGATATGATTCAGCCAAACAGGTTAAAACGGTGGTTGATTTTTGGGGGCCTACCGATCTTGCTGATAAAGTGGTACAGGAAGATAAAGATGCAAATGCTAAAGTGATAAACCTGTTAGGAGACTCCAATCCAAAAGCACAAATCTACCTGGATGCAAGTCCATATTACCGGCTTACAAAAGAAACAGGGGTTCCTACCATATTATTTCATGGTGGCCTCGACCCGCTCGTGCCTGTGAGCCAGGCTGATAAAATGTATAAGAAATTGCAATCGCTGAATATCCCGTCACAATATGAATTTTATCCCAATGAAAAACATGGCATGCGAGGTGCCGCCGGGGTGGAAGTGTTCACCAAAACATTGGCGTGGCTGGATAAATATTTCCCCGCTTCTTAAATTAATAAAATGCGTTTATATAAAACCGTTTTAACAGCTTTATTTGCCTTTTCCCTCCTGATGGCAATGGGACAGCAAGGTACGGCTCCACTTCCCCTGGCTAAGAACGGTTTTATAGTAATTGCACACCGGGGCAGTCATCTGGTAAAACCGGAAAACACACTGGCCGCCATAGAGGACGCTATTACAGCGGGCGCTGATTATGTAGAAATTGATCTGCGAACCACTAAAGATGGCCACCTGGTTTTATGTCATAATGAAACGGTAGATGCCACTACCAATGGAAAGGGACTGGTTCGTGACCAGACCTGGGAATCAATTGCTACTCTAAACATTGTTAGTAAAGATGGCAAAGAATACCATGTTCCTGCATTTAAAGATGTATTGAAAATTTGTAAGGACCGCATTAATATCTATCTTGATTTTAAAGAAGCAGATGTAGCGGAAACATATCGCCAGGTACACGATGCAGGAATGGAGAAACAGGTAGTTGTTTACCTCAACAAAGCAGAGCAATATACGGCCTGGCGAAAGCTGGTACCGGCTATGCCTTTGATGGCCAGTATTCCTTCATCGATACGTTCCAGGGATGACCTGTTGGCTTTGCTGGACAAAATGCATTTGGAAGTGCTGGACAATGTTGAGGACAGCGCTCTGTTATCCGTAACCCGTGAAAACGGTATTCATGTTTGGCTGGATGTGCAGGGCAAAGATGAAAATCCCTCAAAATGGAGCGAGGCCATGCGCAAGGGTATCCAGGGTGTGCAAACAGATCACCCGGAAGCATTGGTGTTATATCTCGAACAAAACAAATTGCGGAAGGGCGCCACCGTATTACCTGTTAGATACCCTCAAAAGCAATGACCTGGTATTGCAACGTTGGCGTTAACGTAAGTGTTCGATAATGTATTCAGTGGCTATTCGCAGGCCAATATATGTTTTGCTCCCTCCTGACAGCGGATAGCCGAAGGCTGAGAGCAAATTCCAAAAACACGGTATATTTTAAGTTAGTAGATTCATAATATTCCTGATTAATCGTTACATTGTTTTGTAATTATTTTTGAATCATGTATACAGAAAAAAAGCAGGAAGAATCATTATTGATTACTCTGCTCGCTAACGACAGCGAGCTCGCTTTTAAATTATTATATGAACAATATAGTAACCGGATCTATAAACTATCCATCAGGTATTTGAAATCACCGCCACTGGCGCAGGAGATTGTGCAGGATGTTTTTTTGAAGTTATGGTTCGAACGAAAAAATATGAAGCCAGATAAACCGGTAGAGGCATGGTTGCTCACAGTTGCCAAAAACAAGCTGATAAACCAGTTCAGGAAAATGACAAATGAATGGAATACCAGCATCCATTTAAATGATGAAAGAGGTGCTGATCATTCAAATGCTGAATCAAAATTAATGCATGCTGAATTTGAACAACAACTTCATACTATGATAGACCGGCTACCGCAAATGCAGAAGCGGGTGTTTCATTTTGCCAAAGATGAAGGATTGTCTTACAGTGAAATCGGCTCTAAATTAAATATCTCACCGCTTACAGTAAAAACTCACATGGCGCGGGCTTTGGATAAGATCCGAAAATCGTTGAAACAATATGGGATCAGTTATTAGTGATGAGTTAAATAGTTGATGCTTTGGCTATCGGCTTTCAGCTATCGGCTATCAGGAGGAAGTTTTTCACAGATTGACCTGCTGAAAATTTTATAGCTGATTGCCAATGAATGCGCCATCACAACTAACATAACCCTGAAGCTATTCTAACCTTAATTTAACAAGGATATAAGTTAAACCTTTTCGGCTGAAAATGAAGCGGACACTGTGGAAAAGTTATTGTTCGAATGAAAGAATAAAAGTTGGTTGGATTTAAAAAAAATAATTAAACCAATTCATTTTAGTTTTATATCCTTTTCCCTTACGGTAATATGATATGTAAATTCAATTGGCTTTATTTAATGAAAATCCGTGTCGATTCGCCGCTGTTTAATTTCAGAATAAAATATCCTTTTAATTGATTCACCCGGATTGTTGCAGGATTGCTTGTAATCTTACCGGTTTGGCAAATCCGGCCGGTCATGTCGTATATGTTGTAGACCAAAGGTGTGTTCGTTTGTTGTTGCTTGAACACCGTGAACTGGCCGTCAGAAACCGGGTTGGGAGATAACATTAATTTGCCGGTTGCATTAAGGCGTACTGTTTTAATATTAAATGTTGTTGATTTCCCGTCGAGATCTGTCTGGCGGATGCGATAATAGTTAATGCCTGCATACGGTGAGTAATCTACAAATGAATAGCGATGACTATTGAATTAACCCTTAACGGTACCTATACTAGTAAAATGGATTCCGTCACTGCTTCTTTCTATTGTAAAGAAGTCGTTGTTTACTTCTTTACCGGTCTCCCAGCTTATATTGGTCTGACCGTTCAATTGAAGCACAGCTTCATATGCGGTCAGTGTTATGGGTAATACAACCTGCACACTACCCGTCAGTGAAGCGAGGTCGGCACATTCACCTCCCTCACCGCTACGCTGCCAGTTTGCTACACTGTTACCCGGAGGATTAGGAGCCGATTGAAAGTTGCTGTAGTATAAAATGAAATCGCGCGATGGATTAAAATTATCGTCATTATAAAAAATCTCCCATCGGTCAAGAGCAACGTTCCAGCGGACAATAATTGCTTCACCAAAAGTAGCTTCTCCCGATGCTGGATTACTGGCAAGCGTATTCCTGATTGTTCCCCCGTCGTTTGTTGTTGATTGCAAATTTAGTGTATAAGAAGGTCCCAGTCCCAGGCTTGAGCAACCAGAATAAGTGACGGTTTGGGCAAATGAGTAAGAGCTTAATAATAGAGTAAGGAAGCCCATTAAATTTTTTTTCATAGAACATGTTTGAATTGGATATTAATAGATATCGGTGCAAATTTAATTAATTAGACCGGCGAAGTATAGGCTCTTATATTTCTTAACCTCTTTCAGGTATGGTTCCATTTTACATTTGTTATACGTCTACTTCTCATGAGTGCCTGAAAAAATTTCTCTTGTCGTTAGATTTCAAGACCTTCCATTGTGTGACTTTAAATAAATGGATGTCGGTCCTTTTGCGTTAGGGTGGGATGTGCTTTTTAATCTTAGATAAATGTAAGGTAGCTACATCCATCTATCTGGCAACACATACAGCACATTAATTGCAATTCTTTTTTTATAATTCAACAACACTTAGGACGCTGAAATTTAGACTGGGCTTACATTATAATATTTAGTATTGTATATTAAATCCATTCTCTGCATTTAAGATAATAATAAGCGTTGATTATTCTTTCATAGTATTATAAGTTATTTTTAATGCGAGGGGCAACCATTTCATCCATTTTTACTCTAATTTCTTTTTTGAACTGTTGAGTACTATAGAGGTGCGTTACAGCTTACTTCTTCGGTATGTATTGTATTTAATAAAACAAAGCGTATTTTTATAGTATAATTCAGACCCATGCGCACGATTATATTAATTGCTTTAATGATGGTAGTGACAACATTGAAGGCACAAACATATTTACCGGGAAGCTTTTTTAACAACGGTTACCGGGGAAGTTTAACAAACAATTTCCATTTAGGTGACAGCAGTTCTGCAAATAAATGGTTTGTAAGCAAGTATAGTGCTATATCAAGCAGCTTTACTTTTTTCAGAGGTGGAAATGCAACCATTCTTTCCGCTCCGATGGGATTTCAATTAAATCGCAGGTTAAATAATAATTTGTACGCCTTTGCCGGTGTTTCCCTGGCGCCAGCTTATGTTAATTTTAACCGGGCTTTTATGGCTAATAATTTCAACAAGCAAAATCAGAATAACAGCTTATTCAAATCTGGGAACCTGGGGTTATATTCAAGAGCAGAGCTAGGTCTTCAGTATATTAATGATGAAAAAACCTTTTCTATCTCCGGAAGTATTGGTGTGGAAAGAAATACCTATCCGGTTCTTCCATATTATCAATTGAATAATACCAACTCAAACCATATCATGTCTGCAAAATAGGTAAAGAACGGATGTGCGTTTCTTCAATTTTTCAGGTCTTTGCAAGTCATTGTTTCTACTTCAAACCTCAAACCTCATACCTCATATTTTTATTATCTCCAAAAGCCTGGCGATTATAATTTAATTTGAAAAAAATACCCTGATATCACAATTGCGGGAAATTGTTTCGTTAACGAAAGAATCAATATTAACTTTTGGCCGAATAGGTAATAATTATAATGGATATATATATTACATACAAAAGAATGAAATGGGTAAACCTCTTTACTTTTTAGAGAGCACTAGCAACTCCCGCATACGTCTGTCTAATGATTTTACCGTTTCTTATAATGAAAGTGTCTGTAGCAAAAGTAAGGTTAAAGGTGGGTGTTTTCGCTTGCCAAAGAATATAAGCCACATCCCTGTCTATCACCTGTTTGTTTAATGTAAATACCGTTTTATCTTTCGGGAATTTCCCATAGGCATCTTCGAAGTTTTTTCTTATCTGCGCAAGTCCTTTGAAAGTTGCATCCGGTGTAATTAAAACGGATTCTTCTGTATAATCAGCCATTACCTCATCCATGTTATTCTGGTTAAAAGCATCCCAATGGTGAGCCAGTACCTGTTTTGTCTTATCCTCATTTATGCTTTCAGGTGCATTCTGGCTGCTAAGTGTGTCCTGATTTTTAGGGGTATACTGCGTGGTTGTGGAAGTATTGTCTGAGCAGCCCAATGCAAGCGAAAGGAGAGCAATTGGTAAATACATTTTTTTCTTCATACACTTTATTTTGTTGGCGTTTTGATAATTTAAGCCGAGCAAATCGCTCGTTCAAAAATGGAAAGCAACAATAATAAGATTTTCCGGTCAATTAACAGCATTAATTAAAGTGTCGTTTTGAAGAAATAGTACACAAGCGTCACATGGACTTTCGCTTTTTGCAAATGATTATTTAGTGAAGACTAGATTAGGATAGCCGCCCTTACACGCTGCGCCGGTGTGGGCAATTCTTCCAAAGGCAAAAAGAAACACCCGGTTCAGGGCACGATTTTATATATGATCAAAGTATGAAGAAGTCCATTGTTATTTCAGGCATTTCCCTTTTGTTTCTTTCGCTTTCTTTTGCCCAGGCTCCAACAGAGACTGCCGGTAAGAAATTAATAGAAATGTCGGTGGATATGCCGGATGAAACGCAGGAGACGGATCTTTTAGAAAAAGGCAACTGGCAGGTAGAAACAGCTTACTTGCATAATATTTACAAAGAAGGAAAGCACTCATCGATATGGCAGGGATTTTTTAGGTATGGTATATCAAAACACGTTGAGTTGAGGTTACTATTGGAGGCCGGCAGCGAACTTCAACGATATATTGAAGAAACCGTACAAAGCACTTATCCGGCGGCCGCTTCTGCAAAAATACTCCTGTTGAAAGATCATAAATTTTTACCAGATATTAGCCTGGTTTTCTACCTGCAACTTCCATTTTACAGAATAAGTAAAGATAAGAAAGCGTATTGGTCACCCATCTTCCTGCTCGCTTTTCAAAATGAACTGGGAAAAAAGTGGAAACTAGATTACAATGCCGGTATTCAGCAGGAGGCGTTTAGTACACGCTGGGCATGGGTGGGTAATGCATCTTTACATTGTAAATTGTTAGAAAATTGGGAATTATTTACAGAATATTTTGCGCAATATCAACATGGCGAAGGCCCCCAGCATAATTTAGGAGGCGGTATTGCCTGCCAGGTAAATAATTACATCGAAGTGTTTGCCATGGCTGGCGGCACGGTAAATTATGATGCATCAAATCATTATTTCAATAGTGGGGTTGCGTTTAAGATTCCCTGAAATTAAGTTTTCCTTCAGTTACCAAAGTTACCAGTAAGTTATGAGGAATAACAAATCCAGAGACTCTGCGACCTAACGGTGAACCAGGCCGTACATACGACCGCAGATCTCAAATTCATCAGACATTGAATCTTCATTCAGTTTCCCCTTCTCGTAATTAGTTTTCCCGATCGCGATAGATTCCATCCTCATCACCAGTTATTTTGGCCACTGAAAATAAAAAAATATTTATAAGGGCCATTACTGGTTTTCTTTTTCATTATGATTTATTTCAGCATGTAAAAGTGTTTCCATGATGCGCCCGCCAAAACAAATTATAAATTTTAAGAAATTTTCATAGCCCGTACAGGGCTCGATTCGATGATTCTTCTATCAAACGGGATAACGTTATCTTAATAAAAACAGAGACTTCAGCTGAAGCGCGTAAGATGTTACTATTCGGAAAGCCTGATGCGCTTCGCTGAAATGACAAATAAATTAAAACCTCACATTCTTTTTTCATTTCAGTATAACAAACAAAAGTTGAGACCCTCTTCCCCCCTCTTGTCATTTCAGCCAAAGCGCCACAGCGACTTCGAATAGATGTATGTTACGGCGCTTTGAGCTGAAATCTCCACGGAGAAGATAGCCCGCATTTCAGTGATTTCAACCAAAGCGCGCAACTTGTTTACATTTGGCAAGGTTGATGCGCTTCGCTGAAATGACAAATAAAAATTGAAACCACTTCTCCCCGTCTTGTCATTTCAGCCAAAGCGCCAAATCAACTTCGCATAAAAGTATGTTACGGCGCTTTGAGCTGAAATCTCCATGAAAATTATCTCAATCGTTTCGATGTCCTTGCTTAATGCGGCTTACAGGAATTGAACATTTATTTTATTTAAATAACTTACTTTGTATTTGATTTAATGTTTCCTGCCAATGTATCTAACAAGTCAAGACATATTATTTTTTCAAAATAGGGTGGCTTACACAAGAGATGAAAAA
>JBDSBP010000422.1:0-12489 GCA_039921525.1 Chitinophagaceae bacterium
TTTTCTGCTTCAGGACGTATCTCATCCTGAACATCAATCCAACCCAGTAACTTGTTATTTTTAGAGATATAAATATTATGCACATCCTTTTCGGTTAAAGTGGATATGGTTTTATAGGAGCCTGCCTGGTACACATCTCCTTCTTTGGTTTCAGCTCTCATCCCAAGGCCTTTTATTTCTTCCATTTTCGCCCACTTTACGGGGTCCTTCATTTTCCATTCATTACTCACGGATTTTGCGACTGGATGATTGGAAAATTTTTCCATGGAATAAGCAACTCGTCTGAACTCTTCTTCTGAAATTGATGTAAAACCGAAATTAAGGATGCGAAAATTGCCGGTTGTTAGTGTACCGGTTTTATCAAACACTACTTGTTTGATCTCTTTAAATGCTTCCAGGCTTTTCGCGTTCCTGAACAGGATTCCATTACGGGCGGCACGACCTAATCCAACTGCTATGGCAGCGGGTGTGGCCAGTCCCATAGCACAGGGACAGGCAATCACCAGCACCGCAATGCTTCGCATCAGGGCGGCGGTAAAGTCATGTAAAATAAAAAAGTTGGCAATAAAAGTTACCATCGCTATTCCAAGCACTACAGGTACAAATATTCCGCTGATTTTATCGGCTAATAATTGCACCGGAGGTTTATCGCCCTGGGCTTTTTTAACGAGGTTGATAATATTGGATAATACCGAATTATCTGCGGCTGCAGTAACCTGAGCCTTAACTGTGCCATCCGCAAGCACGCTTCCACCAATAAGCAATCCTTTAGCATGTTTTTCAACTGGCAGGCTTTCGCCGGTAATGATGGCTTCATTTACACTGGCATCGCCCCATAAAATTTTGCTATCTGCAGGTACCTGTTCCCCGGATTTTATTAATATAAGGTCACCCGGCTTTAGTTGCGTATTCTCGACGGGAAAGACCACTTCCTGGTGATGTTCATCAAAGGCAATCATGTTAGCCATCACTTTTTGTGATTTGGCTAAACGATTTAATGCTCTTTGTGTGGAGTTAACGGAAGCATCTTCCATGTAATTTCCTAAAAAAACCAGCGTGATGATAGTCGCGGCTGTTTCATAAAATAAATAGCCATCACCTAATTGTAAAATTGTTCCCATTAAACTGTAAACAAAAGCGGCGGTAGCGCCTAAAGCCACCAGCACGTTCATGTTTGGAAAACCGTTTGCCAGGCTTTTTACGGCGCTTCTTCCAAAAAAATACATACCTGTCACATATACCGGCAGGCACAATACGAGTTGAAACCAGGGATTCATCAGCCATTCGATATGAATCCATTTTTCCAGCATGTGTAACATCAGCACCAGTGTGAATGGCAAACAGATCAGGAAATAACGGAGAAATTTATTTATCGGCTTTTTTCCTGTTGCAGCGGGGGCGTCGGGATTGGTTAATACTTTATACCCCAGGCTCTCAATGCCTTTTGCTATTTTCTCTTCTTTTTTATCGGTATAAATCGTTTCAAAACTTACATCGCCATCTATTGGATTTACTTTCACATTACTCAAACCCTGCTGCTGCAGGTATCTTGAAATAGTTAATGCACAATTGGAACATGTCATTCCTTCTACTTTCCAGGTCACGCTTTCCATACCGATTCTTTGTGCGAAGTTACAGCAAGCAGATTCGTGGATAACACCATAAAAGAAATATTATGTACACCTTGTTGCAAGTTTTGCCACGAAGGCACCAAGGCACAAAGGAACACGAAGGGAAAAAAGACTAAAACTTTTGCGTCTTCATGCCTTTCTGTTCACAAAGCTTGTAGCTGAAGGCCGATAGCTGACAGCTATTCCTATCTTTGAGGCATGGAAATGACTTTCACTTTAAAGGATATTCAAAACATAGCAAAGGAGTGCTGGAGGCAGGTAGATGGGAAAAAAATAATTACTTTTCATGGCCAGATGGGAGCTGGTAAAACAACACTAATTCATGCAATGTGTGGGGAAAAGAAGGTTTTGGATAACGTTGGAAGCCCGACTTTTTCAATCATCAACGAATATGCAAGTAAAGAAGGTGCGATTTTCCATATTGACCTTTACCGCCTTAAAGACCTGGAAGAGGTTATCCGGGCAGGGGTAGAAGATTGTTTATATTCCGGTAATATTTGTTTGGTAGAATGGCCTGAGAGGGCCGCCTCTATCTTCCCCGATGATACGGTGCATTTTTATTTGGAACTAATTAATGAAGAAACCCGCCACCTCAGGATAGGAGATAATTGATTATATTTGGTTGCATAGTAACGGTTGAGACCGTAGTTTTTAAAAACAAAAACAATCAATAGTTGCCATTGATCGTTACACAAAACAGCCTCTGAGAATTTTAAAGAAGAAATTATGAGTTACACTGCTATTTTTTGCCTGTTTATCAAACTGTAAATAAGCCCTTACCGATTACAAAAAGCACATTTTTAATTTAAACGGATAATAGTAAATCCAATAACATGTCGCAAACAAAACCTGTGATAAGCACCTCTTTCAGCTATGAAACGTTAGAAGAAACCTTAGATGTGAAACCCAAAGGGGAACAGCTGCATATTGGAATACCTAAAGAAACTGCATTCCAGGAAAACAGGATTGCTTTGACTCCGGACGCGGTTGGCGTTCTGGTCAGCAACGGGCACCATGTGGTGATTGAGCATAATGCGGGGGAGGCAGCACATTATCATGACAAAGATTACAGTGAAGCGGGTGCTAAGATCGTTTATGAAAAATCAGAAGTTTTTAAAGCGCCCTTATTGGTGAAGAGTGCGCCGGTTGTAGAAGAAGACCTGAAGTTCCTGCAGCAAAACCAGTTATTGGTTTCGCCCATTCACTTGTCTGCAATGAAAGCGGAATTCCTGGAGAAAATGATGGAAAAGAAAATTACTGCATTTTCATTTGAGAATTTAAAGGATGACAGTGGAACATATCCCATAGTACGAAGTATGAGCGAAATTGCCGGCAGTGCTGTAATGCTTATAGCGGCTCAATACCTTAGTTCAGCTAATCACGGTAAAGGCGTTTTACTGGGAGGCATTTCCGGGATACCACCTACAAAAGTTATTATTTTGGGTGCCGGTATTGTTGGTGAATTTGCCGCCCGGGCCGCCCTGGCACTTGGTGCAAGTGTAAAAATTTTCGATAACAGCGTTTATCGTTTAAAACGGTTGCAAAATAATATTGGCCATCGTTTGTGGACCTCAGTTATAGAACCTAAAATACTGGCAAAACAATTAAAAACCTGTGAAGTGGCAGTCGGGGCACTGTCTTCCCAATCCGGCCGTACGCCGATAGTGGTAACGGAAGAAATGGTAAGTAATATGCGTACAGGAAGCGTGATCATTGACGTTAGTATCGACCGGGGAGGCTGCTTCGAAACTTCAGAGATAACAACCCATGAACATCCCATCTTTCATAAATACGGAGTAATACACTATGGGGTGCCTAATATACCTTCGGGTTTTGCAAGAACAGCTTCACAAGCCATCAGTAGTGTTCTAATGCCTTTGTTGCTAGAGGCTTCCGAAGAAGGCGGATTTGAAAACCTGATCTGGCACCAGTTGCATTTACGTAGCAGCATATATTTGTTCAAAGGCGCCTTAACCGACTTTCACTTAAGCCAGCGCTTTGATTTGAAATACACAGATTTGAATTTGCTATTCGCCAGCCAGCGATGATCGATTGGCAGACTGTCGAATGAAACCTGTAAGGTTTGCTTTCATAGGGAAAACACCAAGTGTTCAAACCTTCTAGTGTCATGTCAAACATAAACTGTCGGTTATTTTAGCTATAAGCTATCAGCAGTCAGCTATCAGGAAAACAATGCTAGAGTTAGTTTCCTCCTGATAGCTGATAGCTGAAGGCTGATAGCCAAAGCGTCATTTTAGAGTTGACATAACACCAGGTTTAAACGGCGTATTGCCAAAAGCATAAAGCTTAATTCTAACGTCATTGGCTATAGAATATTCACTTATAACTCATAATATTAACCACTTCGTTACAGAAGCTATATTCCTGCTTATCATTTGAACTAACAATAACTAATCGATCCTTACAATATTTTTCAATGAGCTGATGGTATAACTGAGTACCGGCATCATCAAGATTGGTGCAGGGCTCATCCAGTAACAAGCAGGGAGTATCTGAAAATATGGCCTGGGCGAGTTTCACACGTTGTTTCATCCCGCTGGAATAATAACGGATCTGTTTATGCGCTGCTGCCTGCAAACCCATTATTGCTATCATATCCTCTTCCACCACACCTGGTAAAAAGGGTTTAAAAATGCGATGAAACTGAAGCAATTCCATTAGCGTCATTTCTTCAATAACTTCCAAATATGGCGCGGCAATGGCTAGAGAAGTAAATATATTATCAGTAACCAGTTTTTGTTCTCCTGACTCGTAAGAAATATTTCCTTCAGAAGAAACAATAGCACCGGCAATTACCTGCAGGAGGGTTGATTTGCCGGATCCATTCGGGCCTGTAATAGCATAATGGCCACCTTTTATAAACACGTAGGAAAAATTACGAAAGATCCAATCCCGGTTAAAACGTTTACCAGTTTTGGTACAACTAATCTTCATCTGTACCGTTGCCTTTTGTAAACCGTTTTATAATACCTCTGCCACTTTCCCTGATGAAAGTTACTATTTCGTCGCGTTCATCACTTGCAGGCAATTCTTCTTCAATGTATTCCAGCGCCTGGGAGGTATTCATGGCTTTATTGTAAATGCACCTGTAGATATCCAGGATATGATTGATGCGTTCTATACTAAAACCTCTTCTTTTCAGGCCAACCGAATTTACTCCTGCATAACTAAGAGGATTACGACCTGCCTTAATGTAGGGTGGAACATCCTTGCCAATGAGAGAACCACCACTGATAAAGGTATGCTGACCTATTTGCACAAACTGGTGAATAGCGCCCATACCGCCAATAATAGCATAGTCGCCCATAATCACATGTCCGGCCATTTGTGTATTGTTACTCAAGATGCAATGATTACCCACTACACAGTCATGAGCTATATGACTATACGCCATTATCAGGCAGTTATTGCCTACTTTGGTGGTCCAGCGATCTCGGCTGCCCCTGTTAATGGTTACAAATTCCCGAATCGTTGTATTATCTCCTATCTGAACCGTGGTTTCTTCTCCTTCATATTTAAGATCCTGGGGTATGGCGGCAATGACTGCTCCCGGAAAAATGCGGCAATTCTTGCCAATGCGCGCCCCTTCCATAATCGTAACATTACTGCCGATCCAGGTTCCTTCTCCAATCTCCACATTGTGGTGAACAACCGTAAAGGGATCAACCTTAACATTAGTCGCCAGCTTTGCGTTAGGATGTATGTATGTATGAGGATGAATCATTTTGATTTTGCCGGTGTTAGATTTGCTCCGGGAAGCCGGAACCGTATTTTTGCTTGTAAGATACATTTGACTGTCATTTATTCCCTATGGTTTTCCTCCTGTTTTTCATGTAAAAACATTTCCTGGCGCACTATCGCACAATTTGATTAAATAAAGGATTTCGCTAAAAAAATGCAGAACCACGTGGTTCACAAAAATATTAAAAAGAAAACTTTAAATCTCAACTATCGGAGGTATGATTTAAACCACAATTTAATTACGGATTGATAATCAACGAACTGACAATCTATCAAAAAAATATATAAAGTTAAATTTATATTAATCGCCTTCTACCGTCTCAACTTGAAAGGACTGATTTCTTTTAGTCGCGTCTTCTAACAAGCTGTGCCACCAATATGGCCTCGGTGCAGACCTTATTACCTACAAAGACTGTCCCGCGCATTTCACAAATTCCTCTTCTGATTGGTGCTACCAATTCCATACGCAATAGCATGGTATCGCCAGGAAATACCATTTTTTTGAATTTACAATTATCGATTTTCAAAAAATAGGTATCATAATGACCTTTTTCCAGCAGCGTGTTAATTGCTAAAATTCCGCCTGTCTGGGCTAACGCTTCAATCTGTAAAACTCCTGGCATAATTGGGTTGCCTGGAAAGTGTCCCACAAAAAAGGGCTCGTTGAAGGTTACATTTTTTAAACCGACAATATAAGTATCGGTTAATTCAATCACCTTATCAACTAAAAGGAACGGGTAACGATGCGGGAGGGTCTTTTCTATCTGTTTGGCATTAAAAACGGGTTCTTTATTAGGATCATATACCGGCACGTTTCTAATATGTTTATTCTTTTTTATATGCCGCTTGATTTTTCGTGCAAAATCGATATTGGTACTGTGTCCGGGCCTGTTTGCAATAATTCTCGCCTTTATGGGATAGCCAATCAGTGCAAGATCACCAACGATATCCAGTAATTTATGACGCGCCGGTTCATTGGGAAAGCGGAGTTCCAGGTTATTAAGATACCCTTCGCTTTTAACCTCCATCTTTTCTCTTTTAAATACTTTGGCCAGGCGATCCATCTCCTCTACAGTAACCGGCTTATCAACCACAACAATGGCATTATTGATATCTCCGCCTTTGATGAGGTTATTATCTATCAGCATTTCCAACTCATGCAAAAAGCAAAATGTGCGGCAGGGGGCAATTTGTGTTTTAAAATCCGACAGGCTTTTTAAATCCGCATGCTGCGTTCCAAGTACCGGGGAATTGAAGTCAATTAATGTGGTGATTTTGTAATCATTAGCAGGCATTGCTACCATTTCTACTCTTTTCACTTCGTCGTAATAATAAATATTTTCATCAAGAACGAACCAGGCTTTTTCATAATCCTGCTCCAAAACGCCCGCTTCTTCAATTAATTCTATAAAAGGCTGCGAACTTCCATCCATAATAGGAATTTCCGGCCCGTTAAGAGTTATTAAAGCATTGTCTACTCTCATGCCTACCAAAGCAGCAAGTACATGTTCAACTGTGCTCACTTTGGCTCCGTTTTCTTCCAGGGTTGTTCCCCTGGCAGTATCAGTAACCAGGTCACAATCTGCTTTTATGAGAGGCTGGTTTGGAAGGTCCAGCCTTTGAAATTGAAAACCGAAACCGGGGTTGGCTGGTTTTAGTGTCATGTCAACCATTGCTCCGGTATGGAGACCCGTACCGGAAATACTCACTTCCGAGCCTAATGTGTGTTGCTTATCAGCATTAAAATTTAATTCCATGCAATTTCAGTTCGTTCGGGGCAAAGATAATTATTCAGGGGGAAAAAGCCGGATTAACTGAAGATATGCTGAAATTCAAAGAATCTTATAATTTTCGTAACTAAATAAACGCTTACCTGTTGCTTTTTCGATACGGTATAGCAAAATATCTTTCAAAGACATCCTTTTACGGTTAACATCAACGTTTACTTCCCAGTTTTTTTGCCTGATTCGCTCTTGCATAACTTCCGGATGAGTACCGGTAAATGGAGCCAGTGAATCCGCATCATTAAAATAATTGAAGGCTTCATTGGTTGGGGCTGGCTTGGTTCCGTTATCACCACCCCAAAAATTAGCTGCGTTGTTAATTTTTTGCATTTGAATAAACGGGGGCTTCACCCATCCGTAATGATAAATATACGCGTCTATCGGTTTAACGGTTAATTTACGACCATTCTTGCGAAAGCCCTGGGCGTCAAGGTAGGAGTGGATGCTTTTATCGTTTCGTATTATCCGGATCTCCCTATTATACCATCGGCGAGAGTCGCCAACATAGTCATAGGTACCATAAAAATGCAAATACTTACACAGCAAACCTTCCACTTTAGGATGGTTAAGGTATTGCCTCGCAGCTCTTTGAATAGTGTCGAGGTATTTTTCGTGCACCACTTCATCGGCCTGCAGGTAAAAGGCCCAATCTGATTCAGCTGACAGGTAAGAAAAGGCTTTATCCGTTTCTACAGCAAGCACTTTGCCTCCAGTTTTTAGCGAGTCATCCCATACGGAGTGCACAATCTTTATTTTAGGAGAGTTGATTGACTGAATAAGCGCCGATGTATCGTCTTCCGAATTGCCCAGGCTCACGATGAATTCATCCACTATAGGAAGTATGGAAGTGATGGATTCCACCAGTGGAAAATCAAATTTTACAGCATTACGAACAAATGTAAAACCACTAATTTTCATGTAGTTCCTATTTGAAAAGCTTCAAGTGTGCATTATTTTACCGGCTTACAACCAAACAACATCAAACCTTTTCCCGGAGCAGCTGCCTTACCATTTGTTCCAGTTCCTGGAGGCGTTTTTCCATTTCCGGTAAATTACGCGTTAAAGCCTGTATACGCATGGAACTGGAGTAATCAATGGCAGGGGTACCTGTTACAGAAGTATTGGGTTTTTTAATGGACTTACTAACTCCGCTTTTGCCATTGATTTTGGTACCATCCGCAATTTGAATATGTCCGGCCAGACCAGCCTGGCCGCCGATCATTACATTATTACCTATCTTGGTGCTGCCACTAACACCCACAAGTGCGGCAATTACGGTATTGGTTCCAACTTCCACATTATGCGCTATCTGTATCAGGTTGTCTAATTTGGCACCACTCCTGATTATAGTCGAACCAATGGTTGCCCTGTCAATAGTAACATTGGCACCCAGTTCCACATTATCTTCAATAATTACATTTCCAATCTGCGGCACTTTTTTATAGCTGTTATCTGTTTGTGGTGCAAATCCAAACCCATCGCTGCCAATTACAGTTCCTGCATGAACGGTGATATTCTTACCCAGGATGCAGTCGTGATAAATTTTTACGCCTGAATGGATAGTAGTATTATCTCCCACCTTTACATTTTCCCCGAGAAAAACATGCGGGTAGATTTTTACATTATCCCCCACTGTTACATTTTCACCGAGGTAAGCGAACGCCCCTATAAATACATTAGCGCCCATAATCACCGAACTCCCTACATAGGAAGGTTGCTGAATACCTTGCAATTGCTGTTGCTGCATTTCCTGGTATTTGGAAAGTAACGTTGCAAAAGCAGAATAAGCATCAGGAACTCTTATTAATGTGGCAGCTAAAGGCTGCTTTAATTCCTGTGCCTCGTTAATAATAATTACCGAAGCTTCGGTAGCGTACAGGTATTCTTCATACTTTATGTTTGCCAGGAAGGCGAGCTGCCCCTGTCGGGCCTCCTCTATTTTGCCAAAAGAACCTACTTTCACGTCAGGATTTCCTTCCACTTTTCCATTAATTAACAAGGCAATCTGGGCGGCTGAAAATGTCATGTAATGATTTTTTAACTAGGGCTGTCTAAGGTAACAAATATAAAATTTTTTAACTGGGTTGGCTAAATTATGATGAATGAGGGCGTTGTCTACATCCGAAATATCCTTTACCGTTCCATCTTTAAATAAGATGTTGATACGTTCATCAAACGGGTCATACGTGGTACTCTCTGCCTGTCCTTCTAATAAAAAATAGCCGGATTCTTCTTTGGTAATATTCAAAAGATTACAAAGCTCGTTCCTTTTCTCCTCTACCCACTCCCTGTCAAAGGCCTCTGCCTGTAATTTAACTTTAAATAAACGTCTGTTCACAAGCGAGCGGCATAGCAAGGAAAGTATTTTGTCGGGGTGGAACATCCAATTCTTGATCGTAGCCAAAAGATCGTAATCATCCAGCAGGCAAAATTTATCCAGGTGTTTACCTATAGGCTCATTTCTTTGGCCACTATTCAGAAAGAATTCGAGCGTAAAAGAGGCGGCGTGCACCTCAATGCCGAGTGCGATAAGGTTCTTGGCTCTTTCAATAATTTTGATCAGCATCTTTTCCGCACTTAAAACGGTTTTATGCAGGTAAACCTGCCAATACATGAGTCGCCGCGAAACCAGGAATTTTTCAGTGGTATAAATTCCCTTTTCCTCTATCATTAACTGCCCTTTGTGTACTGTTATCATCTTTAATATCCTGTCGTATCCTATAACCCCTTCAGAAACACCCGTGAAAAAGCTATCGCGGGTCAGGTAATCCATTCGGTCAACATCCAGCTGTCCTGAAACCAGTTGGTGCAGAAAGGGTTTTGGATAATTGTCGGTGAAAATGTTAATAGCCATTTCCAGCTGTCCGTTGAACTCATTGTTTAGTTCCTTCATCAGTAACAATGAAATGGTTTCGTGATCTACGCCTGGAATCAAAATATTTTCCAGGGCATGAGAAAAGGGGCCATGCCCGATATCATGAAGAAGGATGGCTATTTTAGCTGCTTCCTCCTCAGCGGCAGATATTTCTATCCCCTTGTTTTTTAATTCAAGCAAAGCGCTATTCATTAAATGATATGCCCCCAGCGAATGATGCAAACGCGTGTGCACTGCCCCGGGATAAACCAGGTGAGCAAATGCCATCTGGTGAATTCTGCGCAGACGCTGGTAACAGGGATGAGAAATTATTTTGAAGATCAGATCGTTATCAATGGTAATGAAACCAAAAACCGGGTCATTGATGATTTTGCGTAGAGAGGAAGACATTTGTGTTTCAGCTTTGTTAAAGAAGTATGTCAAAGAACTAACAAATCTCACAAATGCCAATGGTATAAATTAAATTTGTTAGCTTCCATATTATTGGAGGTGTTCGTAAGTCTACCTGAATAATACATATTGTCGCTTAAAATGAAACCAGGGCTTTAGCCCATCGGATTAAATTTAAAACTCGAAACTATAGATGTCATTAGCTAAAATTTTGTGGGTAGACGACGAGATAGAAAGTTTGCAGTCTCAAAAAATTTTTCTTGAAAGCAAGGGATACGATGTTCACACGTTAACAAATGGATTCGATGCAATAGATTTTGTGAAAGAGAACCACGTGGATGTTGTTTTAATGGACGAAACAATGCCGGGTATTACAGGATTAGAGACGCTGGCTAAAATTAAAGAAGTTAGCTCCCAGATTCCCATCGTTCTTATTACGAAAAATGAAACGGAGAACCTGATGGATGATGCTATAGGCAGCCAGATCAGTGATTACCTCATCAAGCCTGTTAATCCAAACCAGGTATTGCTGTCATTAAAAAAGATCCTGGATAATAAAAGACTGGTTGCTGAGAAAACAACTTCTGCCTACCAGCAGCAATTTAGTAACCTGTTCATGGTTTTGAACAGCAATCCCAATTATAATGAATGGATGGAAATTTACAAGAAGTTGGTGTATTGGGAATTGGAAATGAGTAAAAGCGATAGCCCGGAGATGAGGGAGGTTTTTCAGTCGCAGAAGCAGGAAGCCAATTCTGAATTTTTTAAGTTTATATCAAGGAACTATACTTCATGGGTCAATCCTAAATCACAGGAAGCTCCCATTATGTCGCATACGTTGGTAAAACGTAAGGTAATTCCAAATATTGAGAAAGGAATCCCAACTTTTTTCATATTGATCGATAACCTGCGGTTCGATCAGTGGAAGGTAATCCAACCCATTTTTGCGGAGAGCTTCCGGATTTTGGAAGAGGAAACCTTTTACAGCATTTTGCCCACTGCTACACAATATTGCAGGAACTCCATTTTTGCGGGATTGCTTCCCATTGACATTGAAAAGCAGTTTTCAGCAATGTGGAAAAATGATGATGAAGAAGGTGGCAAGAACTTATATGAGGAAGATTTTTTTAGAGCCCAGTTAAAACGGTTGAAAAGAGAAGACATAAAGTTCTCTTACACGAAAGTGCTGAATCATAATGACGGTCAGAACCTGCTGAATAATATTCATAACCTGTTAGGGAATGATCTTAATATCATTGTATATAATTTTGTTGACATGCTCAGCCACGCCAGAACCGAGATGGAAGTGTTAAAGGAACTGGCAAGCGATGAAGTCAGTTATCGAAGTATTACCAGTAGCTGGTTTGAACATTCCCCGCTTCACCAGGCATTAAAGAAGATCGCTGATAAAAAAATTAACCTGGTACTGGCAACGGATCATGGCAGCGTACGGGTTAAAACTCCCTGCAAAGTAATTGGCGACAAGCAAACCACGTCAAATCTCAGGTATAAGCATGGCCGGAATCTGAACTACGACTCTAAAGAAGTATTGGCATTCCGGGATCCCAAAGAGGGAGGCTTACCCAGCCCGACGCTGAATTCTTCTTATATCTTCGCAAGGGAAGATGGCTTTCTGTGTTACCCGAACAATTATAATTATTATGTTAACTATTACCGGAATACCTTCCAGCACGGCGGCGTAAGCCTGGAAGAAATGATTGTGCCGGTGATCAAGATGACGAGTAAATAGCTATCGGCCTTCAGCTATCAGCTTTCAGCTATGCCCTTTTTGTTAGAGATCGAGTGGTTGTAAAATCATTCAACCATCATAAATGTTTTTGAAATTTCGCCGTTCAAAATGGATCAGCGATTATCTCTGGGAATTAGCTGACAGCTGACAGCTGATAGCTGAAAGCCGATACTTCACTATATTTGCACGCGAAACAGTTCACCATGAAATATAACCAGCTTACTTTAAACAAAATAGAAAAGATCCTGGAAGAATCTGAATACGTGGTTCGTTATGAAAGGGGTACGTTCCAGAGTG
>JBDSBP010000423.1:0-9199 GCA_039921525.1 Chitinophagaceae bacterium
TATAGCCTAAATAACCAAACTCGAGGGGGCGGGGCTTGCCCCCGCCCTGACTGCATAAAAAATTGCCAGTATATTGTATGGGAGACGTCGACAAAATTCCACACGTATCCGGTATAACAGGGCGGGGGCAAGACCTGCCCCTACAAACGCCGCGCATCAAAAATGTTATTTACACGGGTGAGATCGGCACCACTAATCGAAAATTCACACCTTATACTTATTCTCCCACCTTAAACTTTCTTTCATACGGTGCTCTAGTCAGCGGTGTTTTGCCTTGCGTGATATCCCTGTCAAAGGGCCGGTTGAGGTTATTGCCCGCGAGGTCTTCTAACCTTGATTCTATGACCAGCGAATATTCTCCTGCTTTCCAGGCGGTTTCAGGAATGAACCGGCAATTTTTTTCATTATTAAAAGGTTGGAATGTTCCTTTCACAACGGCTCCCTCCCGATCTATAATATGCATGCTTTCCATTAACAGAAAATGATCCAGCACTTCACCGGTATTTATGATCAAAGCTTCTTTAGAATTTTTCCGCGGCACATCAAGTTTCCATTGATGTGGATCAGGAGATATACTATCCCGGCTCCCTGCTATAAAAAATCTTGTATAGTCATTTTGTAATAGAAGCCCCTGCGCATCTTTCCATAAATGAGATACTATTAAATGATAGCTCTCTCCGTCTTTTAAAGGGTTTCCCATACGCAGGTTGGGCTGCAGACCCCGCTTAATTCGCCCCGGGTCCAGCCAAACGGTGATAACCGTTCTGTCTTCATTCCAAAGTTCTGGTTGCAGTTTCAAAAATACATCATGAAGGGTATCCGACTCGTTTTTTACGAGTGATATATATTTATCAGATTGGCCCTCACTCATAGGATGTGAAAATGCCAGGTAGATCTTCAACAGATTTTCAGGAAGGGTATCTTGAGCAGGATAACTCCTTATTAATTGCGGGGCGTCTTTTATGACAGCAGGCGGAATGCTGAATTCGCCGATCTTTTTGTTTCTAAAAAATATGCTATAACTCAATCCACGGGAAAAAGGAAGAACTGGTTCAAATACAATCGTATTTCCCAATCTTAAATCGCCCAGGATAGCGGTGGAGTCAGGACTGTCTAATAAAGAAATTTTTAATAAGGTTGCAAGGGTCTCTTCATCTAAATCAGCGAACAAACTTTTAGGAAGACTAATTCCTGTGGCTTTGTTATTGTTCCAGGCAATGCGAATACCTGTTTGTTCCTTGTTGCTGCAGGAGCACAAAAAGGGTAATACAAAAAATACCAGGTTGTGCATTGTGCGCAACCTGGTATGCCACGAGAATAATTTTCTAAAGATCTTTATCATTCAAGGTCAACAGATCAAGATCTCCACTTGTTTTTTTCTGAATAATTACCAACTGGTTGTTATCTAATTTATCCATTTGCACCACATTTGTTAATGTTGGCAACACCTTAAAATCGGTGCCGGCAGTGCCAGAAACTTTTTCCGTAAGTGTTCCTTCAAAAGCAGCGATGGTTTTATAATTTACTTCAGATACTGCCTTGCTGGTATTAGCCATCAATAGCACTGCATCACCATTCCTATTAAGAGTCGTCATATCGATGGGTGAGTTGCCCGCTCCCATTTCTGCAACGGTTCTTCCTTTAATATGTGCTCCTGATTTTAATTCATCCAAAGGAAAAAGAACAAGCGGTGTGCAGGTGTAGCTGGCTATCAGGTAGTCTTTGCCGTTTATTTTACCAGTAGTGAAAGTGCGAATGGGCGATGTTGTTTCATAACGGCCATGTGAGGCATGATAGATTTCTAAAGATGCCTGGTCCTGGGTGTTGCCGAAGGGAAAAGGTATGGTACGGAATGTGGAACTGAATTCTTTGTTGGATAACCCGCTTAAGAAAACCTTGCCATCGCTAAATCCGATATCTGAAATAGTTGATATACGTAGTGGCCGGCCTCTTGCATCTTTTGCATCTTCTCCGGGTACATCATTAAGCGCAATGCTGGAAAAATTTATTTCTTTCATGGCAACGGCTTTGATCTGGTCGCCTTCAATTTTCAACAAGGCGGGAGTACCATCGGTATATTGAACCGCTATATATATATATTTGGAATCAGGATTCACCGCCATATCTGTGATGCTGATATTTTCTTTCTGCGTACCTAAAGCAGCAGCTATTTTCTGATCTATATTGCTGATGGCAACGGGAGCAGACGCTGTTGTGTTTTTTGCATCTTTAGTATCGATAGCGAACAAAGACGCGCCTTTTGAATCCCCGATAAACAGAACGCCATCTTTACCAAATGATAAAGCCGTGATGGATTTTATTTCCGGTGTTCCCTTGTTAAAACCGTAAGGCGACCGGAGAACAGGGTTGGTGGCAGCAAGCAACACGATTCCAGCCAAAAGCACACCGAAATAGAAATAATTCTTTTTCATTTTTGGATTTTTAAAATTATGAATGTTTGTATTACTGACATAAAAAGGTTGAATTCTGGTGATGGGGTACCTGTTTTGAAAGGCTCTAATACTTCGTTAGTCACTAAATGTAAATTGAATTTACAGAATAAAACTGGCATAAAGATAGTTTAAAACTCAACGTTTTTTATTCAAACAGGTTCGAGGAATTGGTTGTGAGGTATGAGGAAGAAAAGAACCAATAAACGAATGAAAAGGCGAACTCCTTAATTGTAAACTTTAAACTACTCCCTCGCCTTTTCTGGAATCTAAATAAAAATCATTAATATTAGTGTTGATTTTCAAATAGTACCGGTGCGAATGTATACAGATAAACTGCTTTATTGGTTGTTGAATGATTTCAATGGTATGCAAGTTTTAAAGATTGCGGCTATTCAGGTAAAGTCATAAACGGTTTTGCCAAATAAAAGTAATCTTACCATATGGTAAAATAAATTGAGATAAACTAAAACTGATCGATCATGCTTGTTAGTATCCTACCCTTTCAAAAAAAAATTCGCTTCCTGAAAATTTGTTGTAATTCATCTCCCTGAATAGTATAGATTCCTTCATAATAATACTTGCATATCTATTAAATCCCTGCCCATAGTGGGAATTCTCATCACTATAAATAACCAAAGCAATGAAAATGTTTCTAAATATTGGTCTATTCTTAAAAGAGCTTAAAACCTGGCTGTTCCTTACAAGTATTGTGTCAATTGCCTTATTACTACCTTCAAATCTTCTACTGGCTGCGGATCGTGCTAATTTAAATTATGAAAATTTAATTGACAAAATAGTTAGCGGACAGGTAACGGACGCCAGCGGAGGCTTACTAAGCGGTGTTAGCGTTACCCTTAAAAGCACCACCAGTGGCACCAGTACAGACGGACAGGGCAGATACAAAATTAGTTCTCCAGAAAATGGTGTGCTGGTATTTACTTTTATTGGCTTTGAAACCAGGGAAGTAGCAGTGAATAAACAGGTTACCATTAACGTTAGAATGGAAAGAACCGATACAAAATTAAGTGAAGTAGTAGTTACCGCTTTAGGTATCAAGCGGGAGTCAAAAAGTTTAGGGTACGCTACGGCCACCGTGGCGCCCGAGCAGGTTACCGTAAATCGCACTACCAATTTCATGAATGCTTTACAGGGAAAAATCCCGGGAGTAAATATCACTTCTTTAGGATCAGGACCGTCAGGCACCAGTAAAATTCGTTTACGCGGACAATCCTCTTTCGGGGCCAATAATTCTCCGTTAATTGTGGTCAATGGCGTGCCGATAGACAATACAAACTTTAGCGCAGAAGGAGACGAATCTAACCGCGGTACACATCATACCTCTGATGGCGGTGATGGGCTAAGCAGCATTAACCCGGATGATATTGAATCCATGACTGTACTTAAAGGTGCGCCTGCCGCTGCACTGTATGGCTCGCGTGCAAAAGATGGTGTGATAATGATCACCACCCGGCAGCGTAAAGCCGGAACCGGCATAGGATTGGAATACAATACAAATTACACCGTGGAAACGCCGCTTGATTATACCGATTACCAGGATCAATATGGGCAGGGAGAAAATGGTCTTCGTCCAACTACCCCGAATCCACTATCGGGGCAATGGAGTTTCGGTGAAAAATTCGCGCCCGGTATGATGCAGACTTTATTTGATGGAGTACAGGTGCCTTATGTGAACCAAAAAAATCATATTACTGATTATTATCGCACCGGGTATACATTTAGTAATGCCATTACCATTTCATCGGGTGGAGAAAACGGTGGATTTAATCTTTCCCTCTCTAACACTGACAATCATGCGATATTACCAGGCTCAAATTATGGCCGCAAGACGGTAAATCTTGGTTTTACACAAACCCTTGCAAAGAAGCTGACGGTGTCGGGCAATGTTAGTTATTCAAAGGACGATCGTCGAAATCCTCCCAATATAGCAGAGCAGGATTACAGCCCTGTTGTAATTTTTAATCTCGCTACTTCCATGCCACTTTCTCTGTTAAAACAATATACATACGATCTGAATGGGAATGAGTTTGCCTGGAGCAGGTTTACTGACCGTACCAATCCGTATTTTGCCCTTACACGTTTTGATAATATTCACAGGGATCGCATTTTTGGGAATATTACCGCCAAGTATTCCTTTACAAACTGGTTGTATTTACAGGCAAGGTTCGGACAGGATTATTATACGCGTGCAGAAGATTACAACCTGCCAACCGGTGCGCAGCGCAGTCCTGCCGCTCCGGCCGGCTTTGTAAATGGAGAGTACGTACAGGATATTCGGCGGTTCCGCGAAATCAATGCCGACGTGCTGCTGAGTGCATCGCACAGCTTCGGAAACTTTGGCACAGAGCTGAATTTGGGTGGAAACCAGATGCATCGTACATTAGAAAGAAACAGCACCCTGGTGAATGATTTTTATACGAGGGGTCTTTATACACTTGGTAATGGAAGGCAGCTTAGCCCTGTATATGATTTTACAGAACGACAGGTTAACTCTATCTATGCTACGTTAGGATTGTCTTTCAAAAATTTTTTATTTTTAAACGGAACTGTCAGGAACGATTATTTTTCCACCTTATCCCCTGCAAACAGGAGCATTGTTTATCCTTCCGTAACTGGAAGTTTTGTTTTTTCAGACGCCTTTCCTTCATTGCCTGATTGGCTGACCTTTGGAAAATTGAGGGCCGGTTACGCAGAAGTAGGTAGCGATACAGATGTACCTCCTTATTCCAACAATCTATTTTATAATATCAACCCCGCACAGTTTCCTAACCCGGCGGGGAATGGCCAGCCTCTGGCAACAATATCCGGCTCAACAGTACCTAATGCTAACCTGCGACCGATGCGTGTATCTGAAAAAGAAATAGGGTTAGAACTGAAGTTGTTTGAAAACAGGATAGGATTAGACCTCACGTTCTACGATAAATTATCTACCGATCAAATTCTGCGGGCCCAGATCTCGGATGGCTCCGGATATCTTACCCAGTTGATTAACGTGGGTCAAAGCAGGAACAAAGGCGTGGAGATGCTGCTGAATATAGACTGGTTGCGGGGAAAGAATTTCACCTGGAACACCAGCTTTAATGCGGCCTATAATATCTCTAAAGTATTGAGTCTTGGTGAAAATGTAACCGATGTAATGATTACGGTGGGAACAGGTGATTACACCGGTGAACTGAGGCATGTAATTGGCAAACCTATGGGCCAGTTATTCGGGTATGGATACCTGAGAGATGAGCAGGGCAGGCAGGTTTTTGATAAAGGAAACGGTAGGCCCCTGCGTACCGCAGCCCAGGTTGCTTTTGGCAGTGCTGTGCCTGTATGGACGGGTGGCATAACAAATAATTTTAATTACAAAGGCATAAGCCTTTCTGTTTTGATTGATTTCAAACTGGGTAACAAAATGATTTCAGGCACTAACTATAATGCATGGCGACATGGCCTGCATAAAGCAACACTGGTTGGAAGAGAACAGAACTACGTGATAGGTAACGGGGTTAACCTAGATAAGCAGGAAAATACCACTAAATCCGGCGTGCAGGCCTTTTATGAAACAGTCCGTAGTCAGAATCTGGCGGAGGAGTTCGTTTATAATGCGGGTTTATGGCAATTGCGGCAGATAACCATTGGATATGATTTTACAAAATATGTACCCAAAGCCTTGAGATTTTTTAAGGGCGTTCGCTTAAATGCCGTGGCCAATAATGTGGCAGTGATAAAAAAATGGGTGCCTAATATCCATCCTGAACAATTTGGCTTTGCTTCGGATAATTTAATTGGGTTAGAGTCAACTGGTTTACCCATAACACGTAATTTCGGGTTTAATCTAAATTTAAAATTTTAAAATCATTGGCTATCAGCGGTCAGCTATCAGCTATCGGCAAAACCTCTGCCGTCTGATTCTATCTGAAAGCTGATAGCGGAAAGCCAATTGCAAATTTTATAAATCTTCAAATATTTACACGATGATAAAAAAATATTTCTTAACCTGTTCTATCCTGCTGGCAGTTTTCACTTCCTGTGATAAAGGATTTGACCAGATGAACGTTAACCCGATTGCATTAACGTCGGCAGATCCTGCCTTCCAGCTCAACAGTGCTATTGTTTCCAGCGCCATTGATTATAGCAACCTCCAGTATGAAAGTATCATTGTGAAGCAAATGATCAATCCATTTACCGGGGTAGGTGCAGCCGGACAATTTAACCAGGATAATCGCGGCGTAACCAGTGCGAACTGGACGAAGTATTACCGGAATGTTATTAAGGGCATTACGGATGTTTTAGCTAAACTGAAAGATAATACAAGCCGTAGTAACTTGTATAATATGGCAAGAATTTGGAGAGCCTATGCGTTTATGGTGCTTACGGACACCTATGGCGATATACCTTATACGCAGGCAGGTAAGGCTTATCTTGATGGAACGGTACTACCCGTTTATGATTCTCAGGAGTCCATCTACAACGATCTTTTAAATGAACTGGAAACTGCATCCGCCGCGTTGGACCTTACCAAGGCAGCTGACGTACGAGATATCCTCTATGGTGGAGACCCGGCGAAATGGAAGCGGCTTGGTAATTCGTTATTGTTAAGAGCAGCCATGAGGCTTTCTAAAATAAATACAACACAGGCAACCAAATATGTTGCAAAAGCGGTAACGGGAGGTTTGATGTTATCTACGGATGACAATGCTATCATTCGTCATAATAACAGTTTTGCCAATCCCGTTGGATCACAGCTAAACGGGGGACAGTCAGGATTTTTTTATATGGCAAAAGATTTTATTGAGTATCTCAAAGTAAAAAATGACCCTCGCCTGGTGTCTATCTCGGTAAGATATGAGGGGGCAAAAAGCCTGGCAGACCAGGTAGAGGCTAAGGCAAAACGTACACCGCAGGATCAGATCGGCATGCCATTGGGATATGATAACACTACTGTGATCGCCGCCGTGACGGCAGATAAATTGGTCAGCCTATACGATTACAGCCAGCTCGACAAAACGCGTATGGCCGGCCTGCAGTCACCTTCCTTTTTTATCACCTATGCACAAACGCAGTTGTTACTGGCAGAGGCGGTAGTCCGCGGTTGGGCAACCGGTGACGCTGCAGTTATTTATGCAAATGGCATAAGGGCACACATGAAACAACTGGCGTCATATGGTGCCAGCACTAGCATTGCAGACGCAGACGTTGCTGCTTATTTATTGGCTAATCCATATGTGGCAACTTCTGCATTGGAGCTTATCAATACACAATATTGGGTGGCTTCATTTTTAAATGGTCCGGAAGCCTGGGCCAACTTCCGCCGTTCTGGTTTCCCTGTACTAACCCCTAATCCATTTCCTGGAACTGATCTGAAAACAGAAACATTTATTCGCCGGCTCACCTATCCCGATGCGGAACTCAATGTTAACCGGGAAAATGTACAGAAGGCCATCACCAGGCAAGGCGCCGATGTGTTAGATACCAGGGTTTGGTGGGACAGGAAATAATGGTTAATGGTTAATGGTTAATTATTAATGGTTAATAAGCACCTGGTCCTGTTTTAATATTATAAACTTTAATTAATGTTTGAAATTTTATTAATAATTTATCATTAACCATTAATCGTTAACTATTAACTAATGTCAATTAACAATTAACCATTAACAATTAAATTAGTCTTCATGGTTGGGAAAAGAAGTCGCAGAGAGTTTATGATAAATGCGGGACTAACGGGAATGGGCATGGGAGCTATGATTTTAAATCCTTCTTTAAATGCTGTTGCCAGGGTATTGGGAGTACCTGCTGCAAAAACACCTGTGGTGGACATGCATGTTCATTGTTTTGCCGGGCCTGCTGACACCCGCTTTCCTTATCATGCCAAAGCTACATACATACCTAATGCTACGGCAACGGTTGAACAACTTTTAGCCCGCATGAATGGCGCCGGTGTGGATTTCGCGACTATAGTACATCCCGAACCTTACCAGGATGATCATCGATACCTGGAGCATTGTTTAGACGTTGGGAAAGGTAGATTGAAAGGCACCATTCTCTGTTTGGCAGACAGACCAAACTCTATGGATCAGCTTCCGAGGCTGGCTAAACGGGGAGACATTGTTGCAGCAAGAATACATGCTTACTTACCCGATCGCCTGCCACCCTTTAATAAACCAGAGTTGCGTCAATTGTGGAAACTTGCTGCAGACAATGGCCTTGCCATCCAGCTTCATTTCGAACCGCGTTATGCCGCAGGTTTTGAACCGCTGATAAAAGAATTTAAAAATACACCTGTAATAATTGATCACCTGGGCAGGCCCTTACAGGCTCGTTCTTTAGAGGAATACGAAATCGTAGCGAGATGGGGCGATCTCCCAAACACCATTATCAAAATATCAGCATTAGGTAACGTAGAAGACTATCCCAAAATAAAACCTTTCGTGAACCAGATGATCACCGCATACGGTTTGGAGCGGATGATCTATGGTGGTGGTTTTGATGAAAAAGCCACCCCGGAAAGCTACCGGGCAACGCGGGAGTATACACGAAGCTTTTTAACTAAGTTCTCGGCAACTGACCAGGAAAATGTTTTGGGTGGGAACGCAGTGAGGTTGTTATGCAGAGGATGGTAATAATGGTTAATGGTTAATGGTTAATTCTACTTTGACAAGTCATGAAGTTATTCTGTTGGTTCTGTCGCATGTCTGGGCAGCAAATATATTACACAGAGCTACACGGAGAAGGCACGGAGT
>JBDSBP010000424.1:0-17869 GCA_039921525.1 Chitinophagaceae bacterium
ATCCGGTGTAACAGGGCGGGGGCAAGCCCTGCCCCTACAAACGCCGCGCATCAAAAATGTTATTTACACGGGTGATCTCGGTGCCGCTGATCACAAACTCATACCTCATACCTCACACCTCATACCTGCTCCGGTTCACTACCTCCTCCACCACTCTTGGATAGTTTTTATGTTCCAACTGGTGTATTTTCTGAGCCAATGTTTCCGCTGTATCGTTCTTATTTATCGAACACCTGGCCTGGAAAATAATCGGGCCATGATCATACTGGTCGTCTACAAAATGAATGGTAATACCGGATTCGGTATCGCCGGCTTTAATTACAGACTCGTGTACAAAGCTACCATACATTCCTTTTCCGCCATAGTTGGGTAGTAAAGCTGGATGAATATTAACTATTTTGTTAGGGAAAGATCTGATTAGAGTACTGGGAATCTTCCATAAAAATCCGGCAAGCACTATAAACCCGATATCCATATCACTTAATTCATCAACATATCCGTTACCGTGAAAGAATTTTTCTTTTCCCAGTACCAGGGCAGGTATGTTTTCGGACTGGGCAATTTGTAAAACACCCGCGTTAGATTTATTGGAAACAATCAATCCGATTTTTATGGAGTGGTGCGTTCGAAAATAATCAATAAGTTTCTGGGCATTGCTTCCCGCGCCTGAAGCGAAAACGGCAATATTAAACATTCTTCAAAACTACAGAAGGGCCATCGAAAAATAAAAACAATCCTTTAATGGTGGATGTATTTTAATGGTTAATTCTTGCTCGCAGCAATTGTCTTAACCTGCGAAACATCTTCTTCTCAAAATTCCAGAAAAAACGAAACTGACCAAACGGAATGGCAACAGTTAATAATAATAATTGGTATCCAACGATCAATACCGCTATTTTTACAACCCAATACCAAACGGATGAACTGCTTAGTGCCATCCAACTGGTTATTTGCCGGGTGATAAAAGCAGTAGCCGTGCCTGTTATAGCAAATACACAGAGTATTAGAAACAATTGTGTCCCGTTGACCTTCCATTTTTGTTGCAGCCGTTCAAACATGATTTAGGAATTAAATATTGTAGTTCTGGCTATCAGCCTTCAGCTATCGTTGATTATCTATTAATTAATACAAACTCAAAAGTTACTTTCTCCAACTGTAACGACCTAAAAAACCTTAATATTTTTGACGCAATGTTTAATGGATTTTCTATTTTATTATGGGCGCAGAGCAAAAAGAACAATTGGCAGAGGGAGCCAAAATTAAATTGCAAAAGGCTGAAATTTGATAGCCCAAAGCTGATGTTAATAAGCACTGCTATTATTTTTTTTTTGTTGACATAAACGTGACAATATAAAAACTCTATAAGGTGTAATCCGCTGAAATGTAAGCCTGGTATAGGAAAAAAAAAATCAGCAATGTTGATAATATGTTAAAATCCTGACTTATTTTTGTACCCGACCAGGAGATGTTTCTATCTGTTAACCGATATCTTTGAGCATATGATTCATTGTAGACCGATCGTTAGAAAGTTATTAGGCTGTTTATTTTTTCTTACTATTTTTTCCTACAAAAATCAATTGTTTGCGCAGGATGGTACGGCATTGTTTCGGTCTAATTGCGCCAGCTGTCATGCTCTTAATAAAGTTTTAAACGGCCCGGCGCTGGCGGGGTTTGAAACTAGAGGGCCTTGGTCAGATAGAAAGCAATTGCACGCATGGGTACATAATCCCTCCGCTTTCATGGCTAAAGATCCATATACACAAGGATTAAAAGCGCAGTATAACTCCATGATGCAGGCTTTCCCTAATCTTGCAGATAAGGAAATAGATGCCATTGCCGAATATATTATCAAAGCGTCTGCTGCGCCTGCCGCCGGAACTGCTACCAACAATGAAGAAACTCCGGATGGCAAGGCCCAATCTGCCGATAATAGTCTATTATTTGGCATTCTTACCCTGATCATGGCTGTTATTGCCCTCATACTACTTCAGGTTAACAGCAACCTTAAAAAATTATCCGACGATGTGGAAGGTGTTCCTGCTGCCGAGCCGGTGCCTTTTTACAGGAATAAAGCCTATATCTACTTAATGACCCTGATTATATTTATCGTCGGAGGATACTACACTATACAGGGCGCAATTGGTTTGGGTCGCACTAAGAACTATCAGCCCGTTCAACCAATTTATTATTCTCATAAAGTACATGCCGGTAAAAACCAGATCAGTTGCTTATACTGTCATGGAGGCGCACAGGAAGGAAAACAGGCTAACATCCCGTCAGTGAACGTTTGTATGAACTGCCATATGACTATCAACGAATACACAGGCAGTGCCGGAAAATTATACGCCGAAGACGGTACGGAAATTAACGGTACCGCGGAAATTAAGAAATTATACGAGTATGCCGGTTGGGATGGCAGACAGTACTCAAAACCCGGCAAGCCTGTTGAATGGGTGAAAATTCACAACTTACCTGATCACGTATATTTTAACCACTCACAACATGTAGTTGCTGGTAAAGTGCAATGTCAAACCTGCCATGGACCTATTACAGAGATGGGCGAGGTCTACCAGTTTGCAGACTTAAGCATGGGTTGGTGTGTAAACTGTCATCGCGAAACGAAAGTTCAGTTTACTACTAATAAATTTTACAGCATTTACGAAAAGTTCCATGAAGATCTTAAAAAGAATCCCTCAGATAGTATTACTGTAGAAAAGATCGGAGGAACTGAATGCCAGAAATGCCATTATTAATCAGTAAGCTGCTTGCAGTACGGAATGGCTATATTATTTAAATCGATGCGGTTGTTGGTTACCCAAAATCCAACTACCAACTGTTAACTAATAACTATGGAGCAAAAAAAATACTGGCAAAGTTTCGGAGAGTTGAGCAACTCGGAATCACATCAGAAGAATGGTCAGGATGAATTTAAATCTGAACTACCATTTGAAGACATTGATGAAAAAGGATTATTGGATGCAACTACACCACGCAGGGATTTTCTAAAATATCTTGGCTTCAGCACTGCCGCTGCTGTAGCAGTTGCCAGTTGCGAGTCACCGGTAAGAAAATCAATTCCTTATGTAAACAAGCCCCAGGATTTAATGCCTGGCGAAGCCAATTATTACGCCACAACTTATGTGTCAGGCGGTGACGCTATTCCTGTTGTTGCCAAGGTAAGGGATGGCCGGCCTATTAAGCTGGAAGGTAACAATTGGTCCACATTCACAGGCGGTGGAACATCGGCAAAGGTTCAGGCATCCGTTCTTGATCTTTATGACACCGCCCGTTTGCGGTTCCCGCTGGCAGATAATAAAGAAGTAACTTCTTTGGAGGTTTTTGATAAAATGGTGGCCGATGCAATAGCAGGAGCTGGTCAATCCCCCCTCATTCTATTAACTGGTACAATTAATTCTCCTACCACTAAAAAGATTATAAAGGAATTCCTGGCAAAATTTCCGGCAGGAAGTCGTCATATTCAATACGACGCTATTTCTTATAGCGGGTTGTTACTGGCCAATGAAATATCTTATGGAACTAAATCTATACCTTCTTACAAGTTTGATCAGGCAAGGGTTATTGTAAGTCTTGGTGCAGACTTCCTCGGTACCTGGCTTAGTCCTGTTGAGTACCAGAGAGATTTTTCTGTAGGTAGAGAAATTAAGGAGAGTGATATCAGCATGAGCAAATTCTACCAGTTTGAAAGTATGATGAGCATGACCGGAGCTAATGCTGATGAACGTTTCACACACAAACCTTCTGAAACAGGAAGCATAGCATTAGCCTTGCTAAATGCAATAAACGGCCAACAAGTGGCAGGTTTCAGCAACGAAAAACTCAGCAAGGGAATTGCAAAAGTGGCTAAAGATTTACTGGCAAATAAAGGAAAGGGCCTTGTGGTTTGTGGAGTCAACAATCCAAACATACAGGTAATTGTAAACACAATTAATGAAGCCATTGGCGCTAATGGCACTACAATAAACAGGTCTGAGTCTTTGTTGACCAGGCAGGGAATTGATAGTGAAATGGGCACCCTGGTAACTGACATGAACGCTGGCAGAGTTGGTACTTTGCTGGTGTACGATGCCAATCCGGCATATGATTATTATAATGCCGAAGCTTTTAAAACCGGCCTTAAAAAAGTAAAGGTTTCCATATCATGTAATGAACGAAAATGCGAAACGACCGAGCTTTGTAAATTTGTAATTCCTTCGCATCATTTCCTCGAAAGCTGGGGTGATGCAGAACCAAAATCAGCGTATATTTCTTTGTTGCAGCCAACCATCGCTCCTTTATTTAAAACAAGGCAATTCCAGGATTCCCTCTTAAAATGGAGTGGCAATACCTCAGGTTATGATGCCTATTTTAAGCAATACTGGATGGAAAAATTAGGTGGTGCCGACGCGTATGACAAGGCATTACAGAATGGATTTATTGAGCATATAGAAATTAGTGAATCCGCGGCAGCAGGTATTTCCGGCGCTTTCAACAATGCGGGTACTACGGCAGCAGTAGCTGCAGTATCAGCCATAAAAAAGGGTAGTGGAACTGAATTGATCCTCTACCAGAATGTGGCCATGGGCGATGGTAAACAATCTAATAATCCTTGGTTACTCGAACTGCCTGATCCTATTACGAAAGCTACCTGGGATAACTACGTTATGCTTTCTCCTGTTTTAGCTAAAACATTATTTGATATTGACATTAAAGAGCGCCGCCAGGCTGATAGCTATGAGGTTCGCCCGGAAAAACCGGAAGTAAAAATCACCGTAGGCGGTAAGGAGTTAACCTTACCTGCTTTGATAGTTCCAGGAATGAACAACGATACTATCGCTATTGCTGTAGGTTATGGAAGAAAAAGTGCCAGTGGTAAAGAGGAAGATACCCGCAATAATATCGGCAGAGCTGCAGTAGGTGTGGGACAGAATGTTTTCGGGCTCGTAAATTTTAATGGGTCAACCACCGATTTTATAGCCGGTGATGTTACCATCAAAAGCACCGGATCTTCCTACAGGATGGCCATTACCCAGTCTCATAGTTCTTATGAAGGAAGGCATGAGGTTATGAAGGAAAAGACTTTGGAAGATTTCAAAAAGCATCCCAAAGAGATCCTCGAAGAAAGAGCTAAAGAATTGGAACCATGGGGTGGTCTTGAAAATTATGATAAAACCGGCACGCTATACCCGGAAGAAATGTTGGTACGCCCGGGAATAAAATGGGGAATGTCCATAGACCTGAACAGTTGTTTTGGTTGCGGTGCCTGCGTGGTAGCATGTAACGCTGAAAATAATATCCCGGTTGTAGGAAAACATGAGGTAATGAGGGGCCATGAGATGCATTGGCTCAGGATTGACCGTTATTTCAGCGGAAACCCCGATGACCCAGAAAGCATCCAGACTGTTTTTCAGCCTATGCTCTGCCAGCATTGCGAAAATGCTCCCTGCGAGAATGTGTGTCCGGTAGCAGCTACCAATCATAGCACCGAAGGATTAAACCAAATGATCTATAACCGTTGTATTGGAACAAGATATTGCGCTAATAACTGTCCTTATAAAGTACGCCGCTTTAACTGGTCTGACTATACCGGCGCCGATAGTTTCCCTAATAACCAGGATCAAAGTATAATTGGCAAACTGGATGATGTGGTATTTATGATGGGCGACGACCTTACCAGGATGGTTTTAAATCCTGATGTCACTGTTCGCAGTCGTGGAGTTATAGAAAAATGTTCTTTCTGTGTTCAGCGTTTGCAGGAAGGTAAATTAAGAGCCAAAAAAGCAGATCGCATCCTGGCAGATGACGATATTAAAACGGCCTGTCAGCAAGCTTGCCCTGCACATTCCATAGAATTTGGAAATGTAAACAATAAGGAAAGTGCCATCAGCCAGTTGAGAAAGAATAATCCTAACCGCACCTTCTTTGTACTGGAGCCATTACATACATTACCCAGTGTTAATTACCTGGTGAAAGTGAGGAACACCGATGTGATAGCTATGGAAGAAGGACAGCATAACAGGTATAAAGAAGAAAAGACACCGACAGAAAAGGCGCATTCATAAGATGAGATCTTAAAACAAACTGATATTCTCAGGTATCTGGTATCAGAATAAAGCTAAAAGAAGTATGGCATCAGTAAAGTACGAATCGCAAACCAGGGAGCCATTAATAGTGGGTGATAAAAATTATCACCAGGTGACCGAAGACATTATACGCCCTATTGAAGCAAAGCCAAGTAAGTTATGGTGGACAGGCTTTCTGATAGCAGTGACGTTACTAATGTTCGGCGTCATATCCGTAACGATGGAAGTGATCTACGGAATAGGTCAATGGAATCTTAATAAAACAATTGGTTGGGGTTGGGATATTACCAACTTCGTTTGGTGGGTAGGTATTGGTCATGCAGGTACACTGATTTCCGCCATTCTACTGTTGTTCAGGCAGGGATGGAGAACCGGGGTTAACCGTGCGGCGGAAGCGATGACGATCTTTGCGGTGATGTGCGCCGGTCAGTTTCCCATCTTTCATATGGGACGTGTATGGCTGGCTTTTTTCATTTTACCTTATCCCAATACCCGTGGTCCGGTGTGGGTAAACTTTAACTCCCCCCTGCTTTGGGACGTATTTGCGATCTCTACATATTTTACCGTTTCTCTTTTGTTCTGGTATAGCGGTTTGTTGCCTGATCTGGCCACTGTTCGCGACCGCGCTAAATTGAAATGGAGAAAGTTTATGTACGGGCTGTTATCATTTGGATGGTCGGGAAGTACCAAACACTGGCAACGGCATGAAAGCTTATCCCTGGTTTTAGCGGGATTGAGTACTCCACTTGTTCTATCTGTACACACTATTGTATCATTTGACTTCGCCACCTCGGTAATTCCCGGCTGGCATACGACCATATTTCCCCCATATTTCGTGGCAGGTGCGGTGTTTTCGGGATTTGCCATGGTGCAAACTTTACTGCTCATTACCCGGAAAGTGCTTGCGTTGGAAGATTATATTACGTTGAATCACATTGATGTGATGAACAAGGTTATCCTTTTAACGGGATCGATTGTAGGCGTAGCATATCTGACTGAGTTATTTATAGCCTGGTACGGTCAGAATGGATACGAATGGTATGCATTTAGCCAGAACAGGGCCAATCCATTTTCGCCCTACGGATGGAGTTACTGGCTGATGATGGGATGTAATGTGCTTTCTCCCCAGATCTTTTGGTTCCGGAAAATGAGAAGAAATATTGCGGTTACTTTCTTTATGTCGATCCTTATTAACATAGGAATGTGGTTTGAACGTTTCGTAATCGTTGTTACATCCGTTTATCGCGATTATCTTCCTAGTAGCTGGGCTACTTATTATACTCCGTCAATTTGGGAAGTAGGTTTCTACATGGGAACTTTCGGATTGTTCTTTACCTGTTTCTTCCTCTTTGCCAAATTCTTCCCCGTAATTGCTGTGGCGGAAATAAAGCATATACTAAAGAAGTCCGGGGAGAATTATAAAGAAAAAATGGACGGTATTGAAACAGAAACTGCGGAAGTTTTTTACGCAGAAACGCATAGTGCGCATCATTAGTAATAACAAATGAACCTCTCCATATGAGTATAAAAAAATTTATAGTAGGTTGTTTTGATAATGAAGATGTTTTATTTCCGGCTGTAAAAAAAGTTCGGAAGGCAGGATATAAAATACACGATATCTATACTCCCATGCCAATACACGGTTTGGATACGGCTATGGGTCTTCGTGATACAAGTCTGCATACAGCAGGGTTTATATATGGTATTTCTGGAACCATCACTGCACTTGCATGTATGAGCTGGGTTTTTGTAGCAGATTGGCCGCTAAATATCGGCGGTAAACCCCATTTTGCCTTGCCAGCCTGGATACCGATTACCTTTGAACTGACCGTATTATTCTCTGCTGTTGGCATGGTACTCACCTTTTGTTACTTGTGCCAGATGGCTCCTTTTGTAAAAAAGCATCATTTTCATCTCAGGTCTACGGACGATCTGTTTGTTATGGTTATAGAATGTACCGCGAAAACTAATGAAACAGAAGTAATCGGGTTTTTACAGGGAATAGGTGCAGTGGAAACAAATATCCAGGAAGCAGAAACAGGCTGGTGGCTGGGTAGATATGATAAAGACAGCCAGCCGTTTGAGAAAAGGGGAATTATAACTGTTTAAATTGAACGAACTCAACAACTACTGATGAAGAAGTTAACCGTCATATCATTTATTTTAATATCAGTTTTGATAATAGCGAGCTGTAGTGACGTAAGACGTTCGCGTGGAAGAGAATACATGCCTGATATGGCGTATAGCCGTGCTTTGGAAACATATGCTCCCCATGATTATCTTATTAATCGTGGGATTAACTATACCGCTATTCCTGTTGCCGGTACTATTAAGCGCGGAGAAGTGTTTCCTTTTTCTATCCCAAAGGATAAGGATGGTGACACGGTTAATTATGTTGCTTCCAGGCAGGTTGTGAATCCTTTGCCGGCGCTCGATTCGTCGCAGTTGAAGGAAGCCGAAAGAATGTATCTTATTAATTGCGGAATTTGCCATGGTGCTGCATTAGATGGTAATGGTCCTTTATATAATGGCGGTAATGGCCCTTATAGTGCTGCTCCTAAAAACCTGGTGGGGGATGCCGTTGTGTCGGTGATGCCGGAGGGACAGCTATTTTATTCAGTAACATATGGTAAAGGCCAGATGGGTTCTTATGCATCGCAATTATCAACCAGTCAACGCTGGCGAATAGTTCATTATGTTAAATCGAAGCAACTTGCGGCTACGGGGGGCGCAGCTGCATCGCCTGCTGCTGGCCAAGGGGCCTCAACGGATAGCACTAAAGCAAAAAAGCCGGGAGTTGTGGCAGACAGTACGAAGGCTAAAAAACAGTAAGGTTATTGGTTATTAATTTATCGATTATAAATTATTCATAATGGCTTTAAAAGAACAATTTCAGGTTAGCGGCAGGTATAGAACCTGGTCCCTTACTTTATCCGGCATTGGGGTGCTGAGCGTATTAATCGGATATTTTGTTTACGGTACCGGCGATGAACATGATCAGGCCAGGTTCTGGTCGATGATGTTACAGAACAGCGTATATTTTTTATTGGTGGTGAATGCCGCTATGTTTTTTATTTGCGCTAATACACTTGCTATGGGCGGCTGGCAGATGAGTTTCAGAAGGGTGTCTGAAGCGATATCCGTGGCGGTAATCCCGGTTGGTATAATAGCTTTTGTAATTTTGATGGCTTTGGTATTTGGACATCAGCATCATATTTATCATTGGCTGACTCCTGAAGGGGACAAGATATTAGAAGGTAAAAGAGGCTTTTTAAATCCAACCTTTTTTACGATCTGGACGGTTTTAAGCATTGGTTTGTGGATTTTACTGGGTTACAGGATGAGAACACTTTCCAGGCAACTCGATAATAATCCTATTCAATCCATTGAAGAAGGGAAAAAATATGTATTCAAAACCACTGTCAGGGCAGCCGTTTATATTTTTTGGTTTGCACTATCTGTAGCTTCAACAACTCCCTGGCTCTGGCTGATGAGCATTGATGCACATTGGTTCTCCACAATGTATAGCTGGTATACTTTTGCAAGTACATTTGTGGCGGGCCTGGCCCTGATAACGCTTTTTGTGATCTACCTGAAAAACAAAGGTTACCTGGAACTGGTAAATGAGGAACACCTGCACGACCTCGGCAAGTTTATGTTTGCCTTCTCTATCTTTTGGTGTTATTTATGGTTCTCACAATTCATGCTGATATGGTACGCTAATATCCCTGAAGAAACTGTTTATTTCAAACCACGTTTACAGGGAGTTTACAAGGGGATATTCTGGTTAAACTTCATTATTAACTTCCTCGCCCCGCTTTTAATTCTTATGAAAAGGAATTCAAAACGTAATTATGCAACGTTAACTTTTATATCAGTATTCATCCTCTTTGGCCACTGGCTTGATTTTTACCAGATGGTATTTCCAGGACCATTCGGAGATCACTTACAACTCGGTTTATTGGATTTCGGTGTGGCATTGGGTTTCATTGGTTTGATCATGTGGGTTACCGGTAGTCAATTAGGCAAACATTCTTTGTATGCGAAAAATCATCCTTTCTTTAAAGAAACGATTATTCATCATACATAATATGAGAAAGATTATTAAACAAAAGGCGCGTAGCAAATAATTATTTAGAAACTTTGCATTAAATATTAGAAAGATCATGTCAACCATTTTTGTGATAGCGATCCTCTTGTTAGGCTTCCTGGTTACTTTTCAGATTGCTAAGGCCAGTGAGTACGTAGGGATTTTAAAAGGAGAAAAAAAGACATTTGAACAGAATAATCGCATCAACGGTTTTTTAATGATCGTGTTCCTGATCCTTGGCCTGGTAGGCGTTTACTGGTGCAATGAGCTTTTCAGGGGAAGAATCCTGGACAATCCGGCTTCACAACATGGAGTCAAGATCGATACCATGTTGTATATAACCATCGCTTTAACGGGGGTAGTATTCATAATAACCCAGGTTTTGCTATTCTGGTTTGCGTTTAAATACCAGCATTCCGAGAAGAGAAAAGCATTTTATTTTCCACACAATAACAAACTGGAAGTTCTATGGACAGTAGTTCCCGCAATTGCGCTGACAGTACTGGTAGGTTTTGGATTGTATTATTGGTTCCAGATTACCGGGGATGCCCCTAAAGATTCTTTAGTGGTTGAAATTACCGGTAAGCAATTTGGATGGATCTACCGGTACCCGGGAAAGGATGGTGTGTTTGGCAAAAAATATTATAAAGATATTGATGACAGCAAGAATAATGCACTTGGTATGATTTGGGACGATAAGTCCTCCCATGATGATTTGGTTATACCTGGTGGTGAAATGTACGCAGTCGTTAACAAGCCACTTAAGCTTGTTATTAATTCAAGGGATGTGGTACATGATGTTGGACTAGCTCATTTTCGATTGAAAATGGACGCTGTACCAGGCACGCCTACTACTATGTGGTTTACGCCCTTATACACCACAGAGAAAATGAGAGAAATGACTGGCAAGCCTGAGTTTGAGTATGAAATTTCATGCGACCAGATGTGCGGCCAGGGTCACTACACTATGAGAGGAATTATTAAAGTGGTTACAGCGGATGAGTTTATGCTTTGGAAGGCTAAAATTGTTCCTGCCTATACCCAGGCTACGCAGGATAATGCTCCTAATGCTGCGCCAGCCATGGATTCCGCCGGAGCAAAGGCAACTACGGCTGTGCCTGTAGCGGAGCAAACTAAAATAGCGGCAAAAAATTGAATTATTCAAATAGTATTAAAGAGAGGCTAGCTAAAAAAAAGAGATATTATGAGCAACGATTCTGATTTACAAGTACACGCGGAGGTAGCTACCCATGACGTTCATCATGATGCGGAACACCATGTACACCATAAGGAGACTTTTATAACCAAATATGTTTTTAGCCAGGATCATAAAATGATTTGTAAACAGTTCCTTATCACAGGAATGATCTGGGCCATTATTGGAGGTTCTTTTTCGGTGTTGTTTCGCTTGCAGTTAGCTTATCCCGATCAAACTTTTCCGTTCCTGGAAGACCTGCTCGGGCATTGGGCCAAGGGAGGCAGAATCCATCCGGAATTCTATTACGCGCTGGTAACCATGCATGGAACGGTACTGGTGTTCTTTGTGCTTACCGGCGGGCTGAGTGGAACTTTCGCGAATTTCTTAATTCCCCTGCAAATCGGGGCCAGGGATATGGCTTCGCCAATGCTGAACATGTTATCGTATTGGTTTTTCTGGCTGGCAAGTATTGTGATGGTATCTTCCTTATTTATTCAAACAGGGCCTGCCAGCGGCGGATGGACGTCTTATCCTCCTTTAAGCGCTTTAGGTGGGGCTTCCGAAGGGTCTAAAGCCGGGATGGATTTCTGGATTGTAAGCATGGCTCTCTTCGTGGTATCTTCCTTGTTAGGCGGTTTAAATTATATTTCAACGATACTTAACATGCGTACCAAAGGTATGAGCATGACTAGAATACCATTAACTATTTGGGCGTTATTTTTTACTGCTATTTTAGGAGTTTTATCATTCCCGGTTCTATTATCAGGATTTATTCTTTTATTGTTTGATCGACATGGTGGAACAAGTTTCTACTTATCCGATATTTATTTGTCAAGAACCGGAAACATAGCTTTACCTAATGAAGGGGGAAGTGCTATTTTGTACCAGCACTTGTTCTGGTTCCTTGGGCATCCCGAAGTTTATATTATAATTCTGCCGGCGATGGGAATTGTGTCGGAAGTAATGAGTATAAATGCCCGAAAACCAATTTTTGGCTATATGGCCATGGTTGGATCATTGTTCGCCATTACTATTTTGGCCTTCCTGGTTTGGGCGCATCATATGTTTGTAACAGGGCTGAATCCCTTCCTGGGTTCTGTTTTTGTATTGTTGACGTTGTTAATTGCCGTTCCATCTGCGATAAAGGTTTTCAACTGGATAACGACACTATGGCGGGGCAATATTCGCTTTACGCCGGGTATGCTCTTCTCTATCGGTTTCGTTAGTATGTTTATTTCCGGGGGACTTACAGGTATCTTCCTTGGAAATTCAACACTGGATATTCACCTTCACGATACTTATTTTGTAGTGGCACATTTTCATATTGTTATGGGAGTATCTGCATTCTTTGGAATGTTTGCCGGTGTATATCATTGGTTCCCTAAAATGTATGGCAGGTATTTGAATAATACAATGGCTTATATACATTTCTGGGTAACATTAGTGGGCGCTTACCTGATTTTCTGGCCCATGCACTATGAAGGGCTTGCAGGTATGCCACGCCGGTATTATGATTTCAGCCCCTGGATCTCTTTTAACAATTTCCAGGGTTTGAACAGGTTTATTTCTATTGTTTCAATGATAGTTTTTGCAGTGCAGTTGCTATTCCTGTTTAACTTCTTCTATTCTATTTTCAAAGGAAGAAAGGTAAAAACGCAAAACCCCTGGGGTGCAAATACCCTTGAATGGACCACACCTATACGTCCGGGACATGGTAACTGGGTGGGAGAAATTCCGGAGGTACATCGTTGGGCATATGACTATGGCAAAGACGGGAGAGATTTTGTTCCGCAGACGGAACCTGTGGGTGCGAATGAAGTCAAACATTAATAAAGAAGAAACCGGTATCAGGGATTAGATAATTCTGGTTTCAGTACGATATAAATGCCCTGATCCGTCAGGGCATTTTGCTCATTTGAATGGAAATAGAAAAATAGAAAATCAGGAATTAACACATATAATGAACGAGTATCATAAAATAAAAGTTAATCCATATATATTGAAGCAGCAGGATAATGTGGCAAATTCGAGTTCGTTTACATTCGCCAGCAAACTGCGCGACTACATGCTGCTGGTGAAGTTCAGTTTGAGTTTTATGGTGGTTTTTTCGGCTGTGATCAGTTATTTGTTGGCTCCTAATATTGTGGAATTTAATGTAAAAATGATACTGCTGCTTTTTACTGGCGGGCTGTTAGTAACAGGAAGCGCTAATGCAATAAACCAGGTTACTGAAAAGGATACCGATGCCTTAATGAAACGGACGGCGAAACGTCCGATCGCTTCGGGAAGAATGAGCGTTGAAGAGGGATGGGCTTTCGCGGCTATTACCGGCATTGTAGGAGTTCTGATACTTTGGTATTTTTTCAATGGAATATCTGCTGCCCTGGCTGCCTTTAGTTTATTTCTATATGCGTTCGTATATACGCCTTTGAAGAAGGTCAATTCTATTTCAGTATTAGTGGGTGCAATACCGGGAGCTCTCCCTTGTTTAATTGGCTGGGCAGCAGCTTATGACGGCCTGAGTGCAGGCGCCTGGGTATTGTTCGCCATACAATTTTTTTGGCAATTTCCCCATTTTTGGGCCATTGCCTGGATTGCTCATAAAGATTATACAAAAGCAGGATTTAAGTTATTGCCCTCTGTTCAGGGTCCTACAAAATATTCAGCTATTCAGTCAATTATTTATTCCTTATTCCTCTTGCCCGTTGGCATATTGCCATATTTTTTTGGAATGAGTGAGTTTGCAAGCATTTGGATACTACTGGTGGCAAATCTTTTTATGGTGTATCAATGTGTTCGATTATATAGGGAAATGGAAGTGAAGGCTGCAAGAAGAGTTATGTTCAGCAGCTATTTTTATCTTCCATTTGTTTTACTGGTTTTACTGGCATTTAAAGTGCATAATTAAAGAGTATAAAATGGCAGAGCATAAAGTTGTTTTGGGAAATTCGAGGTGTTATAATTCACTTTCGATTTGAAGGGGTCAATAAAAAAGAAAGGTGCTATGTATGGCGATTGTTATGAGTAGTTCAGATTCACAAAGAAAGAAAATTCATCCGCACAAATTTACCTTGTGGGTGGCCATTGGAAGTATTATTATGATGTTTGCCGGTTTAACCAGTGCATATATTGTAAAAAGCAACCAGCCCAAATGGCTCACTTTTGAAATGCCTAATATTTTCTGGTATTCAACAGCGATTATTTTATTAAGTAGCTTAACAATGCAAATGGCATTGAAGGAATTTAAAGATAGAAGGATCAATAAATATCGCAATTTAATTACCGCTACCCTTGTATTAGGCATATTGTTTATTGGTATGCAATGGCTGGGGTTTTCTCAAATATGGAACACGGGCGTTACATTATCCGGATCTGGTGCAGCACCCTTTATGTATGTAATTTTTGGACTTCACGGGGTGCACGTATTGGGGGGTGTAATTGCCTTACTGATAATGTTCCTGCAGGGCCTGAGTACACGAAGAAGAAATTATAACCCGGTACCAGTGGAGGTAATTACCACTTATTGGCATTTTGTAGATCTTCTATGGATATATTTATTTGTTTTCTTTATGTACATACAATAATCAGGGAAGATCTTAAAAAAATAGTACACTTTTAGAGATAGTCAATTAAATTTGCGAACTACTTAAACGAACAACATGGCAACTGCAGTAACAGTAGAACAAAAATGGTGGAGCGGCGGGAGAAGCCCTTTTAATATTGAGTATGGGAAATTGATGATGTGGTATTTTTTGATGAGTGATGCCTTTACTTTTGGAGCCTTTTTAATATCCTACGGCACAATCCGCTTTTCCAGTAATGGCTGGCCTGATCCGAATATTGTTTTTTCCTCTTTCCCGTTAATGGGGCACACGCATTTACCCCTCGTGTTCGTTAGTTTAATGACCTTTATTTTAATTATGAGTTCGGTAACAATGGTATTGGCAGTCGGTGCCGGCCATAACAATGACCGGGCCGGAGTTATAAAGTGGATGATCTGGACTATTATTGGCGGATTCGCTTTTTTAAGTTGCCAGGCTTGGGAATGGACCCACTTATATCATGAAGGTGCCTGGTGGGGTAGCAATCCTTTTGTAAACTTCGATGGATCCAAAGCTTCCACCAATTTTACTAATTTCTTTTTCACCATCACGGGTTTTCATGGTTTTCATGTTTTTTCTGGAGTAATTATTAATATCATTATGCTGATAATGGCTTACCAGGGAGTATTTGATAGAAGGGGACATTATAACATGATTGAGAAGGCAGGTTTATACTGGCATTTCGTTGACCTGGTTTGGGTATTCGTATTTACTTGTTTTTATTTGTTTTAATTGAATGTATAAATAAAGATATATGGAAAAGACACATTTGATGGTACACCACGGGCACGCGGAACCCACGTTTTCAACTAAAGTAATTTGGAGAACATTCTGGATATTGTTGATTATAACCTGCGTGGAATTAACATTAGGGATGTTCGTGGCTCCCCATTTTCACAATCTGAAAATAATGTTTAATATTCTTTATATATTTTTGACACTCGTTAAGGCTTTTTATATCGTTGCTGAATTTATGCACCTTCGGCACGAACTTAAAAATTTATTAATGACCATTGTAGTTCCCCTGTTTTTATTCGTCTGGTTTATAGCGGCATTTTTATGGGATGGTAACTCTTATAAAAATCTTAGAAATGACTACGATCCGTACAAGAAGGAACAAAGTCACATCAAAGCGGAAAAACATGAAACAGAAGCAAAGAAACCGGGAGAAGTAGAATAATGGATTTTAATTTCTTATAAAAATGCAAGAATTATTAAACCATCGTCCATCGGCGATGGTTTTTAATTCGTGTCAGGAGAAGTCTTTCGAAAAAGAAATTGATTATGAACAAAAATGCGTTGTTGGCTTTGTGTGTAGTGATTTTCCTGCCGCTGGTCAGTTATTTGTTGGTAAAACATTATAGTGACGATGCCGTAATTATGCCCTCGAGATATTATGTTGATTCCATTGACACCAAAATAACAGATGGGAAGGAAACATCGGACACGGTATGGCATAAGGTGCAAAATATAACGCTTACCAATCAATTGGGAGCGAAGGTATCACTGGATGATCTTAAGGATAAAGTCATCATAGCCGACTTCTTTTTTACTAGGTGTCCTTCCATTTGCCCTACTTTAACGCGCAATATGAAAAGGCTCCAGGATGCGTTAAAGATTAAGGACGAACTTAGAAACATCGACTCCACCTTTATTCAGTTCTTATCCTTCACTGTAGATCCTGAAAGAGATTCAACACAGGTTCTCAAAAAATACGGCGACCGTTTCGGCGTAAACCCGGATATCTGGTGGTTACTGACAGGACCTAAAAAGACGATTTATGATTTTGCTATTAATGAATTGAAACTAGGCCTGACAGACGGCGGTAATGTTGATTCGAATTTCATTCACACCTCAAAATTTGTTTTACTAGATAGAGACCGGGTGGTAAGAGGCTATTACGACGGCCTAGACAGTCTTGCTTTAAATAAATTGGCAGGAGATCTTATATTTATTATGTTGGAGAAAGATAAAAAGAAGAAAAGGGATCTGTTCAGAAAATAAATCCGATGCTATGAGAACCGATACCAGTAAATCATATATTTCCCAGGAATCGACAGGCGCTAATATTCACCCCAATTTGCCTCCCTCTATAAAGAAGAACGATCTCAAAACCGCCTGGATAATCGGCATTTTTTCTTTTATCGTATTCTCCACCATTGTAGCGCTGGGCAAAATAAAAATGGATGTGGATCTGGGTTTTGACACTCATTTATTTGCACGGGCAAACGTAATAATTAATTCAATGGTATCCGTATTATTGATAGCCGGTTTAGTGGCAGTAAAACAAGGTAAATATCTTGTTCACAAACGCATTATGTTTAGTGCCTTGTTTCTTTCTATACTATTCCTCGTTTCATATATCTGTCATCATTTATTTACCGGTGATACAAAGTTTGGTGGCCAGGGAAGCATACGTTATATGTATTTCATCATCCTGATCACCCATATTTTTTTGGCAGCGACTATATTACCTTTTATATTGTTTACAGCGTACCGGGCCTTGATTGCTGAATGGCCGCGTCATTCGAGGCTGGCAAGGATTACCTGGCCCATTTGGTTTTACGTTTCTGTTACCGGGGTGGTTGTTTATATTATGATCAGTCCCTATTATTAGTGTAAAGTTAAACATGTCTTAGTGGCTTACAGCCATCAGCTATCAGCCATCAGTTTTTTTTGCTGCATTAAGCCAGCAGCCTTTCATGAATGTAATCCTTTCATAGCCGGCAGATATCAATGTAGAAGATTTTATCCTGTTTCGTTTCATTGGCGAAGTATGTGCTACTCGTTATTCATTGTATTTTAAAGTTTGGAATTGTACTCCGATAAGATTTTCGGTGGGTAGAAAACTATCTGCAGATAATCTGGGCCCGACTAAATAGTCAGGGCGTTTGTAGGG
>JBDSBP010000425.1:0-28583 GCA_039921525.1 Chitinophagaceae bacterium
GAGAGCCATCATCGTTCAGATATACGCTTGCGTTAGGGCCGCCATAATTTCCTTTCCACTGGTGCACCACCTCACCCTTGCGGTTGATAAGATAAACTAAAGCAGAATTTGGAATGGAGAACATCACGTAACCTTCTGCCAGGTCATCAGAGGTTATAGTTAAACCACGCGGAATTCCATGACCGAACATATTCCTGTCTTTTGGAGCATTTACTTTTTTACTTGATGAGTCTTTATTATTGACTTTATCCTGGCTGAATGACGACATTGAGATAAAAACCAGTAAAAGGAATAGCAGGCAAGTCTTTTTCATGTGGAATGGGTTGAAGTTAATTTATTTTTTTATTCCCTGGGGTTGGCAAAGGCGTAACAAAAACTTTAGGTTGTGGATTTAGTGGCACCAATTTGCGATTGGCCAGGGCCGGGTGATCTGCCGGAATAAATGTAGACCGAAACTGAATATAAGTTAAGGGCATTGGGGGAATTGGATCACCGTTTGGTTTTCGAATTTCACCGCGATAAGGATTTAAATATTCCCAAACAATGTCACCTTCTTTGGTAACCTCAAAAAAACGCCCTTTGGCTCCTTCGTTAATAAAAGTATTGCCGTTCTTCATTCTATTTGCACCGGAAATAAAACTGCTCCAAAATGAAATAGAGTCAGGAGCAATATAAGTCCAAACGGGTTTCTCGGGGCCAAAAGTTTTACCTTTGTCTATAACATAATTGCCTTTTTTATCTTTAGGAGGAGATATTTCATATACGGCGGAATAGTTTATTCCGTCCTGATTGTGGATGTCATTATTGAAAACCGTTAAATTACCCGCACCAGGCTTCCCTTCCTCAATCCAGCGAATATCATGCTGGCCAAATAATTTCCGGTTATTGGAATCTCCCCGGTGATAGTTCTGAGGGTTTCCCCAACGATATAGAAAATCTCCTCCTTTGCCCCAGCGGCCACCTGTGTGGCCAGCTGCCTCTTTAGTGGTTGTGCTGTGATCAATGATGAAGATTTCACTCAAATGAGGAGAGCCAAAAGCAATTTGGTCCAATTCTGCGTTGTATTTGATTGCATTTACGTGATAGACATCTGAGCCCTCATTTTCGGGTGTCTGGTTTCTCCACATTATCATTCCTTTTGCTTTCAAAACATCGAAGCTGTCTTGCGAGATGAGGGGCAACAGCGTATCTCCAATATTGAAATCTAGTAATTCGGGGTGGTCAGAAGGTTTTCCATAATTTGTTTTTTTAATATCAAAATCCTGTACCAGATGATTCCATATATGCCATTCCCAAACAATTTTACCTCCGCGATCTCCCTGCGGTTCTATCTCAACTATTTTATCAGGCCAAAGGCCGGCTTTCGGTGTCATTTTTAGTTTTCTACCTGCTGCCAGCACCTCCTCGGCTGTCCTGGCTTCAAATGCAATTGCAAGAACATGACCGTTAGGCATAACCGCAAAATCATGATGAGCATGTGATTGTTCATCAGCATATTCGAAGTCCCACAATATTTTACTGTACCAGGTAATTTTTTGCAATCTCCCGGTTTCTCCAGTAGCGACAAAAACAGGAAAATCGAGATCGACGGTATTTTGCATTAGTGATCCGTCATCACCGAGGTAGGCACCCAGCACGCCATAATTTCCTTTCCATTCGTGAACTACCTCACCCTTACGGTTGATAAGATAAACCGAAGCTGAATTAGGAACTACAAACATTACATAACCATCGGTAAGACCATCAGAGTTAATGGTTAATCCACGCGGAATACCAAACCCGAACATATTCCTGTCTTTTGGGACTTCTGATTTTTGTTTTGATGAGTCCCTATTATCAAGCTTGACCTGGCTAAATGACGTTACTGCTATACATACTAATAAAAAGAGAAGGAAGATGGTCTTTTTCATGTGGAATGGTTGAGGTTAATTTATTTTTTATCCCCCGGGGTTGGCAAAGGCATAACAAATACTTTAGGTTGTGGATTTAGGGGTTCCAATTTACGATTGGCCAGGGCCGGGTGATCTGCCGGAATAAATGTAGACCGAAATACGCTAAAAGTTCTTATCATGGGAGGAATTGGATCACCATTGGGTTTATGGATATCACCACGAAAAGGATTTAAATATTCCCAAATAATTTCCCCTTCTTTGGTAACCTCAAAAAATCTACCTTTTCCTCCTTCGTCAATAAAAGTATTACCATTGCTCATTCTTTGCGCACCAGAAATATAATTGCTCCAAAACGAAATAGAATCGGGGGCAATATATTTCCAAACAGGTTTCTCCGGACCAAAGGTTTTATCTTTCCCAGGAATATAATTGCCTCCCCGATCGGTGGGAGGTATGATCTCAAAAACTGCTGAATAATTATTATTGTTAATGTTATGGATATCATTATTAAACATCATTAAATGACCACCACCTGGCTTTTCTTTTTCGATCCAGCGAATATTATGCTGACCAAATAATTTACGGTCGGTAGAATCTCCCTGGTGATAGTTGCCGGGATTTCCCCAGCGATACAGGAAATCTCCTCCTTTCCCCCATCTGCCCCCGGTATGGCCTGCTGCTTCTTTAGTTGTTGTGCTGTGATCTATAATGAAGAATTCGCTCAAATGTTGAGAACTAAAAGCAATCTGGTTGAGATCCGAGTTATAATTGATGGCATTGAAGTGATAAAGATCTGATCCCCGGTTTTCGGGTGTTTGATTTCTCCAGGCTCTTCCCTGTGATCTTAAAATGTTCATGCTGTCTTGCGAAATGAGCGGAGGTATGGTATCCCCAACATTAAAATCAAATAATTCGGGGTGCCCGGCAGGATTGCCATAATTAGCTTTCTTTGAGTCATAATCCTGGATTAAATGGTCCCAAATATGCCATTCCCAAACTATTTTAGCACCCCGCTCGCCTTTAGGTTCTAGCTCAACAATTTTATCCGGCCATAGTCCGGCTTTAGGTGTTAATGTAGGTTTTCTGCCTGCTGCAAACGCTTCCTTTGATGTTCTGGCCTCCCAAGCTATGGCAAGAATATGTCCGTTAGGCATAACCGCAAAATCATGATGAGCATGTGATTGTTCATCAGCATATTCAAAGTCCCATACTATTTTATTGTCCCATGTAATTTTTTGTAATCTTCCTGTCTCTCCGCCGCCTGCAAACACAGGAAAATCAGGATCATAAGCATTTTGTACAAGCGATCCGTCGGTACCAAGATAAGCACCCATTACACCATAATTTCCTTTCCATTCGTGAACAACCTCGCCCTTACGGTTGATGAGATAAACTGAAGCAGAATTTGGAACCGCAAACATTACATAACCATCGGTAAGATGATCAGAGTTAATGGTTAAACCGCGCGGAATACCATAACCGAACATATTCCTGTCCTTTGGGACTTCTGATTTTTGTTTTGAGGAGTCCAGATTATCAACCCTAACCTGACTAAAGGATGTTATTGATATGCATAGCAATAATATGAAAAGCATGTCGGTCTTTTTCATTTGAAATGGTTGAGGTTAATTTATCCATTTTTATATTCTGGACAAAAAAGAGAATGCCCTCCAAATATTAAATTCATCAACGTTATTTATCCTGTTCAATAGATGTCGTTATATTCTTATCGAGCAGGTTTTTGTTCTATTTATTCCCTGGCGGAAGCAATACAAATACGTTGGGTTGCGGATTTATTGCTTCAATTTTGCGATTGATAACGGCCGGGTGATCCGAGGGAATGAATGTAGAACGAAATCCAAAATAGGTCATCGGAACTGGTGAAATTGGATCACCATTTGGATTCCGAATGTCACCATGATAAGGATTTAAATATTCCCATAAAATTTTACCTTCTTTGTTGACCTCAAAAAAACGCCCTTTGGCTCCTTCGTTTATAAATGTATTGCCGTTCTTCATTCGATGCGCGCCTGAAATAAAACTACTCCAAAATGAAACAGAATCGGCCGCTATGTAAGTCCACACAGGTTTCTCCGGACCATATGATTTACCTTTCTCTAAAAGATAGTTGCCTTTTTGATCTGTTGGAGGAAGTATTTCGTAGATCGCGGAATAACTCAGACCGTTACGGTTGTGGATATCATTATTGAACAGAGTAAGATGACCTGCTCCAGGCTTCCCTTGTTCAATCCAGCGAATATCATGCTGACCAAATAATTTCCTGCTGGTAGAATCTCCTTGACGGTAGTTCTCCGGGTTTCCCCAGCGATAGAGGAAATCTCCTCCTTTTCCCCAACGGCCACCTGTATGACCAGTTGCCTCCCTGGTGGTTGTGCTGTGATCTATGATAAAGATTTCACTCAGATTTGGAGAACTAAAAACAATTTGGTTCAAATCAGCATTATACTTGATTGCATTGAAATGATAGACTTCCGATCCCCTATTTTCAGGTGTTTCATTTCTTCTTGCCCTATCCTGCGATTTCAAAATGTTCAAACTGTCTTGAGAAATGAGGGGCGGTACAGAATCTCCTACATTGAAATCTAATAATTCCGGGTGATTAGCAGGTTTGCCATAGTTTGCTTTTTTAGAATCATAATCCTGGATTAAATGATCCCAGATATGCCATTCCCAAACGATTTTACCACCGCGTTCCCCTTGTGGTTCTATTTCAACGATTTTATCAGGCCACAGACCCGCCCTGGGAATAAGTTTTGGCTTTCTGCCAGCTGCCAGTGCTTCATCGTGGGTCCTGGCTTCCCATGCGAGGGCAAGTATATGCCCGTTAGGCATCACCGCAAAATCATGATGGGCTAGAGATTGTTCATTCGCGTATTCAAAGTCCCACAATATTTTACTCTCCCAGTTAATTTTTTGCAATCTTCCTGTTTCCCCACCTCCAGCAAATACAGGAAAATCCGGATCAACAGCATTTTGGACCAGTGATCCGTCATCTTGAAGATAGGCGCCTAATACGCCATAATTTCCTTTCCATTCGTGAACTACCTGGCCTTTTCGGTTGATAAGATAAACGGAAGCAGAATTAGGAACAACAAACATAACATACCCTTCGGCGAGACCATCGGAACTAATGGTTATACCGCGGGGAATTCTAAGTCCAAACATATTCCTGTCTTTTGGTGCAGCTGCTTTTTTATTTGAACTGTCATTCGTATTGACATTGCCCTGGCTAAAGGACATTATTGATATACATAATGACAAATTGAGAAGTAGGTGCCTCTTTTTCATTTCGAAGGGATTGATGGTTGATTTGTGCAGATAAATATTTGGAATACCACGCTATTTGTTTTCTAATGTAATAATTAAATGTGGCATTGTATAATTTTTAGAGAACAAATTAAGAAAAAGATGTAAAAGCTTTTATTAACGTAAACTAAATTATATCTTGATCAGAATTTGAAGTTCCAAATTAAAAAAACGCTATTATGTCAATCAAAATAATTGGAGCCGGTTTACCCCGAACGGGCACAAACACTCTTAAAGTGTCGCTGGAAAAGCTTGGTTACATGAAGACTTATCATATGAAGGAGCTTATGGTAAATCCAGAAACGCTTCATTATTGGAAAACGCTGAACGAAACGGGTCAAACGAACTGGGATGAACTATATAATGGATTTCAGGCAACCGTGGACTTTCCTGCTTATCCCTGGTATAAGGAACACATGAAACGATATCCCGACGCAAAAGTTATCTTGACGATAAGGCCATTTGAAAATTGGTATACCAGCATTCACAGTACAATTTGGAAAGCGGGGCCTCAGAATATATTGGAAAAAATAATAAAGTTTTTTAAAATACTATTCAACCCTAAAGTCCGCATGGTAAGTAATTGTATAAAATTTTCTAAAGGAATTATTTTTCAAAAGCATTTTCAAGGCAAATTCAAGGATAAAGTTTTTGCTGAAAAAGTGTTCAATCAGCACATTGCAGATGTTAAAGCTTTTGTACCTGCAGAAAAATTACTTATCTATGATGTTAGTGAAGGTTGGGGACCCCTTTGTAAATTTTTGGGTGTGCCAGAACCTAATGAACCACTTCCTCATTTAAATAAGAAGGAGAATTTTAAGGAAATGTTAGGTAAAATGATGAAAGGGTAATGAGGGTTAAGGAAACATACTTTTGAAGGTATATGCTTTACTTTGGGTCTTGTAAGTGTTCGTACACATTTGACATTACGAAATTGCCATGGCTTTTCTGATCTTATTTTTTGAATCCCTTCAAAAAGCTATAAATGAAGGATTCAACAAATTTTCTTTATTGTACATAAGTTCTGTCTGTAAATCGGTTTGGTAAACACCCATGTTTAATGCCCGTAAGATAGCATGCCCGGCTGCGATATCCCATTCCATAGTGGGCGCCAGCCTTGGGTAAATATCAGCTACTCCTTCCGCCAGGAGCATTAACTTTAATGAACTGCCCATGGAAGAAAGGTGCGCATTAAGAAATTGATTAATAAAGGTTTTCGTTTCGTCGTTCATGTGAGATTTAGAAGCTACAATTGTAATTTTTTCTTTCTGTTTTAATTCTACAAGGCTTCTTTTTTCCGGTATGACTGATAATTGTACTTCCTTGCCTTTTTCAATTTTATAAACACCCGTTTCTTTTGAACCGTAATACAAGATATCGATGTAAGGTGCATAAATAACACCGGCTACCGGAATATTTGAACGCACCAGCGCTATATTGACGGTAAACTCACCGGTTCTTTTTATAAACTCCTTTGTTCCATCCAATGGATCTATGAGCCAGAAATAATCCCAGTTTTTCCGGTCCTCATATTTAATAAAACTACCTTCTTCTGAAAGTAGAGGCAATTCGGTCTCTTCCAGATTTGAGACTATAATTGTATGTGCTGCCTTATCAGCCAATGTCAGGGGCGACTGATCGCTTTTTATCTCCACGCCAAAGTCTTCGGAGGAGTATACTTCCAAAATGGCTTTTCCGGCATGAAATGCCGCTTTTTTGGCTAATTCCAATAGGCGTATTATATCAATCATAGTTTGTGCTGTTTATCTAGTTATGAGTTATAGTCTGATAATGGGTTCCACTAACTTAATAATCTTACTCACTGATTCATCCACCGTTTCCTCTGCCGTTCGCAGCTCAACATCTGGCATAATAGGTGCATCATATGGTGCACTTATACCGGTAAAATTAGGAATGATACCCTTGCGGGCTTTTGCATACAAGCCTTTCACATCACGCTGCTCACAAACTGCTACCGAACAGTTCACATATACTTCAAAGAACCGCTGCTCTCCGACGATATTTTTAATAGCCATGCGATCATCTACACTTGGCGAGATAAAAGCACTGATAACTATCAGGCCAGCATCCAGCATAAGCCTGGCTACTTCTCCTACGCGGCGTAAGTTTTCTTTGCGGTCGTCTTCAGAAAATCCTAAATCTTTACAGAGGCCATTGCGAACGTTATCCCCATCAAGCATATATACTTTAAATCCTTTACAGAAGAAATAGTGCTCGAGGCGAAGCGCTAATGTTGTTTTTCCCGAACCTGATAGGCCAGTCAGCCAAACAAGATGTGGCTCCTGCATCATTGCTTTTTTGCGTTGTTCATAGGTAATCTTAGAATCGAAAGGAAATATAGAATTGGTCATAGTTGCAAATTGTAATAACATGAAATAAAAATTAAACACGCGGCGGCATACAGAATGGTAAGTGGAAATCCAATCTTGAAAAAATCATTAAATGAATAGTTACCGGGCCCGTATACCATTAAATTGCATTGATAACCGATAGGAGACAAAAAATCGCAGGATGCGGCAAATGTAATCGCCACAAATACAGGTGTGGTACTAATGTGTAATTGCTCTGCTAAGGAGACGGCCAAGGGAAAAACGATGGCTATTGTTGCTGGATTTGATATAACAGCGGTTATCAATAACGTTACAACAAACAACAGGGAAATAGCTAAAACTGGCCGTGTACCGCTGAAATTTAATACACCTGCAACTACCCACTGGGCAGCTCCGGATTTAGAAAGGGCCAGGCCAATAGCCATTGAAGCTATTAACAAAACTATCAAATCAAAATCAAAAGCCTTTTTTAAGTCGTTAAATCTAATCGTTCTAACAGCTATAAACACCAGTATTGCCAGCAATGTAGCGATAAATAGGTCGAGAACCCTGGTTATACCCAGGACCAGTAGGGCTAACGCTCCAAAAGGTGCTATTTTATTTAGCAATGTTCTTTTTCTGTTAAGCAATTGTACATCGTGGCGTTTAAGCAGGAACAAGTCAGATTGATTGCTATGCATTTTCTCGCCTCCTAATAGCAGCAACAGGTCTCCGGCGCTCAAAATTGTTTCTCCAACCGGGCCGGCAAACCTTTTGCCTTGGCGGTGAAGCGCAATAATTGAAGCGTTGTATCGCTGCCGGAAATTCGATTCCCTGACTTTTTTCCCAATCAGGTTAGAGTTAATAGGAATAATTGCTTCTACGCAGTGATGGTGTCGGTATTTATTGAGTGTGGTTGTATTGGGCAAGGTTAAACCTTTTACTTCCTTCATCAATTGTGCAATGGCACCTGTTCGGCCGGAAAAATAAAGCCGGTCGCTCCCTTGAATCAGTTCTTCAGGTGATGCTGGAAAAATGGATGTGCCATTACGTATTACCTCGAAAAGGTAAATATCTTTTAAATTACGCAAATGCGTTTTGATGCGTTCTCCGATCAGTACAGAGAAAGGTTCTACAACAGTTTCTACAAGGTACTCATTCATGTTTTCTTCCATTTCCTGGATGGCGCTTTTTTTATCGGGTAATAAAGCGTACCCAATAGTGTATATATAAGATAACCCCAATACCGTCACAATCAAGCCCAAAAAAAGAAAATCTTTATAGTTTAAAAGAGTCAAGCCAGATTCAGCAATCAGGCCATTCAATAACATACTGGTAGAAGTGCCAACTACCGTAATCATTCCACCAAGTACAGTTGCAAAAGACAAAGGAATCATGAACTTTGACGCAGGCAAGGATTTGCGGTCCACCCAGTCTTTAACATACGGTATCATAAAAGCTACAATCGGTGTGTTGTTGATAAAGACTGAACAGGTTGAAACAAATAGCATCAGACGAAATAGGAACTGCTTAGGCAGCAGATTTTGACTAAAGAGATAATCGAAAAATCTGTAGCCAAATTCTTTCTTAAAGCCCGCAGTGAGTATTAGCAATAAAATGATAATAACAATCTGTTTGTTGGCTAACCCTTTCAATATGTCTTCGGGCTTAAGAACACCAAAAACTATAAATATAACTACGGCAATCAAGAATAGAACAGATGGCCTAAACTTATTACTATATAAAGCAATAATAAGTAAAACAACGGTAGTTAATACAATAAAGGATGACATATTGAGGTTATAGCTGATTTACATGCAGCACTTTGTTTGGACCAAAATTGTCTCGCTACAAAATACATTTGATTAACCAATTATCAAATAACCTGGTGAGCAATTACAGGAATAATAGCTAACATATTTTTTCGCTCTTGAAATCAAAACCGGGCACAGGGAGGTTGTTTTGAAAAATAAGTGTGGCTTTTTGTTGATCACACAATGCACCGAACGCTTTTTCAACCTAAAAATCATCCCCACCAGCTTCTTCCATTTTGAAACATAGTAATTTTTCCGTAAAGCCCTCAACAGATAAGGGTTGCAAAGAATATTATCCTATTTTTAGTCCGACAATAATGATTTATTTACATTTTTACAAACTGCACAGGCTCTTAGATGCTTACTATTAGTTATTTGGAGCCTTTTATATTGTCACTTTCTTTACGAATATTCAAAACATTTTTTTTATCCGCTAATATGACAAAGTCATCTTAGCCAGAAGTTATTTGCATAACTATTACTCCTTGACTATGGATTCATACGAGTTTTAGAAAGTAATATAGTTGCCTGGTTAACCAGGTTGATGCAATTCCAATTATTCTCTCGGCGTAACAATTTTAGTTCACTTATATTTCTTAATAGTGAAATCATTAGTGTTCCGGTTACAAGAAAATCAGCCTTATATTCCATTGCAATTTCCAAAAGCATATTATCATCCGGAGCACGAATTTACTTAACCTTCTTTTTCGGAGAATAATGTGATGCAGTAGTATTGATATCAGAAATAACCGTATCTGCCTTCGCTCTAAAATCCTGAAACCGGGAAAACTTATCCCTGTTCAGAACTTCGATATATTCATTCATAAGATTTTCAGAAAGACAAAGCTCGAACTCCCTTTCAAAATACAAATTGAGAATCCGGAATGGAAAGCCTTTCTTGATAAGACCAGAGACAATAACATTAGCATCAAGAATGACTTTTTGCATTTTTCCTGACAGCCTTTACTTCTTTTGATATTTCTTCCATGGTGAAATCAGACAGATTATACTTTTCCGCCAGCTCAACACTATCATTTAGATTTTTTCGCTGATCTCCTTACTTACTAATTCAGGCAGGTCAGAAAAAGAAAGTTTTTCCTTTTTCAGTGCGAACTTGCTGAACTCCAGATCAGAAATTGTAATACGTAAAGTACGCATAAATCTCTTATGTTACTCTTTCAAATTTATCAAACTAACGGGATTATTCAGGGGCTAACGCAAGATCAGAACTCGATAACCGCATACAGGGTATCATCGGAAGCCTTATGAATAAAATTAGCCTGATATCCAATTATTGTGGTTATGGATAAATGGCGGTAGAGTTTTTACAACACCTGGATAGGTATTCTATCACCGGAAATATTCTCGAATGTATGGCGTTTTGACTGGTCTTAACACGGTAGTACAAGCTATGCCTTCTAGGGCAAGGCTTTAGCTATTACAAATCTCCTTTAAATTTGCGGTATGCAAGATACACGTAAAGGAAGTCAAAGTATATATTCGATTCATGTTCACATTATATGGAGTACGAAATATCGGTATCAAGTATTAAACGGAGAAGTTCAGGTGAGATGCAGGGATTTATTGCTTCAGACGTGTGATAGTTTGTTAACCTGGATTGATCCTGCCTTCGCATCTTCGACCTATTCAAACAATTTAGCGTAAGGCACATATTTTTGAGTGCGAACATTGATATTGCGAATATGCACCTTCCGTTTATTTCCTTTAGGATGAATTGATAGATGAAGGGCATCGGTATTCAGGTATGAAATGGTTACAGCCAGGTAGCTCATTTACGCACAGCTATTTGTTTTGCAGCAAATGCCGCAATAAATAATGATCCGGCAACGGGAAAAAATTAAAAAAAGCTGTAAGGATTATTCCTCAACTCAGTCTATATAACAATAACCCTAATGAGAACGATTGTCTTTAACTTAAGTTATTATCTTTAACGCCAATGAATTCTAAATTAGAAGACAAGGAAATCCATGGTGAGAGTATCAATAGACGTGCAGTAGATCCGCATCTTTGGGTAAGCAGGTATGCAGATTATCTCTATAGATATGCATTAGAAAGAGTGCAGAGTGAAGAACTTGCAAAGGACCTGGTACAGGAAACTTTTTTATCGGCCCTGGAGAAATTAATGGATTTTGAAGGTAGAAGTTCAGAAAAAACCTGGCTCATAGCAATTCTGAAGAATAAAATTTACGACAATTTTCGAGGAAAAGCAGCCGCTTTTATCCACTCTAATGCGCAGACTGGTATTGATCAAGAGAGGGTTTTTTTTAATGATGATGGACACTGGAATCTCAAGTACCGTCCCCTGGCCTTTGGTTTGGAAGATCCGGATGCGATAGGCAACAAGGAGTTTCATAATATTTTGCAGAAATGTCTGGATAAATTACCTGCCATGTGGCTAGCGGTTTTCGTCATGCGATATATGGAAGATGAGAAAGCGCAAGTAATTTGTAAGGAATTAAAAGTTACTGCATCTAACTTTTGGGTAATCATTCATCGTGCCAAAGTAAATCTTAGGGAATGCCTTCAAAAGAACTGGCGATAAAACGAAATTAAATGATCACAAAAAGAAAAATACGAACCGACTGCGAAAAGGCAACCTTTCTGATCGAAAAAAGGCAAATGACCAAATTAACAGCGTATGAATATTTCTACATGAAATTTCATCTGACCTTTTGTTCAATGTGCAGAATATTTCAAAAGCAAAGCAAATTAATAACTCAGATCACAAAAAAAATACTTCATCTCTCCGATAAATCAAAATTCAAGCTGGATGAAAAATTTAAGGAACAACTGCAGGCACTCATCGAAAAAAAGCTATAAATGATTAATGGTACGCGGTATCGATTTTGTATCTCCTTTTCCACCCCCTCATGAAAAATAAAATAATTGTAAGGTTTTATCTATTACTCCGTCCAACGATTATTAGGTAACAGTAAATAGAAAATAAAATCTTATGGTAAAAAACAACGCATTACAAAATCATACACGTGCAAAGCAACTCAAAAGTATAGGGACAAAAATTTTGCGGTACGGTCTTGCGATAGTATTGATATGGATTGGCATATTGAAATTTACATCATACGAAGCGTCCGGAATTAAAGGCCTGGTAGAAAATAGCCCATTTTTATCATGGACTTATGGAGTGTTTGGAGTGGAAGGGTTTTCAAAAGTGCTTGGTGTAATTGAAATTGGTACCGGTTTGATGATTAGCTGCAGGCCATTTAACGCGAAAATTTCAGCCTGGGGAAGTATCGCGGCTATTATAACTTTCCTGGTAACTCTTACTTTTTTGTTCTCTACTCCTGGTATTATACAGGAGGATTATAGTTTTCCATTCATTTCGCCGATGCCTGGGCAATTTATCTTAAAAGATATTGTATTGCTAGGTGCGGCCATATGGACCGCTGGTGAAGCGATAGATTCGGCAGTAGAATCAAACTCGATAGGTTCTCCAGCAATTTAAATTCTTGCGTATACACCCTTTATAGGAATCGGATTTTATATTTATCAACTAAAACAAAAAAAATGAAAACTAAGTCTTGGCTTTCCATTGCAGCGGCTTTTATTGTTGCTCTAACGATTATTGGCTGTAAAAAAAATGATCCTCATTCTCCGGACGGTAATAAAGTTTCGGGTTTTTTATACACCACATTAAATGGTGAAAATGAAAATAAAGTAGTGAGATTTACCAGGCACTCCGATGGTTCTTTATCAGATGAAAAATCTTATCCCACTAACAGCAAGGGCGGCGCTAACGTTGCTGCCGGTGGGGATGCGCACGGTGATTTTGATGCACAGGGAGCCATACAAATCATAGGTAACTATTTACTGAATGTAAATGCAGGCGGCAACCAGGTTTCCGTTTTTTTATTAAATAAGAAAAATGGTGACCTCACATTCGCCAGCAATGTAAATTCCGGAGGCACCCGGCCAGTAAGTATCGCCTACACAAAAAAATCGGGATCAGGGGATGATTACTGGGTTGTTGTCGGCAATCAATGGAATAATCCGAATGTACAGAAAGACGGGGTTGCTATTGAGCGTTATCCAGACAATGCTTTTCACATGCAGGATTTAAAAGCAGCAGATGCAAGCGACAATGAAAGAAATATCCAGCTGTTTACGTTTAACGCGTCTAGTGGTACGCTAACGATTGTAAAGCAGCTTGACAAATACGTGAGAGAAAATGGCGGCCCAACAACGGTCAGTTTTAGTGCGGACGGAAGCAAACTGGCGGTGAGTACGTGGGGCATAGCTCATTTTGATACTAAACTTACGTCACTCGACGAACAACATCCAAGCAGAGTTTATGTATATGATTTTTCAAACGGGTCCATATCAGGAAAACGTTATTTTGAAGAATCCGGTATCGCAGGAACAATAGGTATTAGCTGGGCGAAATCAAGTAATTCAAAATTATTCGTCTCGAACTTTAATTTAATTCCGTCTAAGCTAGATAATAGCGTAACGGTTTTGAACGATAATGGAACAATGGTTTCAAAAACCGCTAAACTTAGTGCCACTCCTGAAGCCGCTATCAATGAAGCTTGTTGGACCGCGTTAAATTCATCTGGAGATAAATTATATGTAGCGAGTTTTCAGACCAATCTGGTCTCAGTATACAATACCAGTTCATCAGGATTGAGTTTTGCTGACGCGGAAGTGAGAGGCGGTAAGGCACCTAATGGGGACTCAAAAGATGTTTGGGTTACTCCTGACGATAAATTCATTTATAATCTCGGCGCTTTTCAGTCTTTTTCTATTAATCGTTTTGATATAAATGGGAACTCGATTATATATAAAACACAAACATTGGTTGGTGCTGCATCTACCGGGATAGGAACTGCAGGTAAATACAATTTTTTAGGTTTGATGGGTTTTGACATTGAAAAAGAAAAGGGCTACTAGTGTTATGTCAACTCTAAAATGACGCTTTGGCTATCAGCCTTCAGCTATCAGAAGGAAACTAATTCTAGCATTGTTTTCCTGATAGCTGACTGCTGAAGGCTGATAGCCAAAATAACCGACAGTTTATGTTTGACGTGACACTAGCTCCTTTTGGATTTAAAAAATAAACTGTGCTGAATATTTATTTAATGAAATTTTGAGGAAGCGGCGCCAGCTCCATTTAGAGCGATGTGCCGCCTCTTTGTTCGGTTTTTGTTACAGAATTCTTTTCAATGGGGAGGCTTTTGCACTGCAATATTTTTGGAGGGCACCTGTTAAAATCCTGCGAATATTCGAATCCCTTCGTTGAAGTCCAGTTAGATATGCTCCTTCGAATTCGGTACACCAAGAGCGCTTTTTTCTTTTTAGGCTATTGGGTGCTGTTTGCATAAGATCAAACTATAAAGGCCTGTAAAGGTAGTGTGCTATCAAAAGACTGTGCTTTTAATGATAGATTAGAATATTCGCACCATTTTGATATGTTTGCTCCGTAAGCATAGCACTGTAAACATATATATGATCGCTTAAATTATAGCCAATTCCATAATTACTTATGGCAAAAAAGCATAAACCTCAAATACTCAGATAGACAAAAACAGAGTGGAGACATTCACTAAAAGGCTAAAAAGCCACAAACCGATTACCATAATCATTATAGCTTTGAAATACCACCGGCAATGGTTTATTCTTCGTGTTTAATGGTAAATTGATTGCCGGCCCTTCGATGATTGCACTGATATATCATAGTAAAAAATAAAAATCGACTTTTAGCGGCCAATGATGTCCGAAACGGTTAACCTATATACACACCTGATCCTGGCAGTTGGTTAACCATGGGCTGAAACAGATATTAATATAATGGACAGATAGATACGGATAGGAGAATAGAAAGTAGTTGATACCAGCATCAGATGTATTGATCTGGTCAAAGGCAATAAATGGCAAGCAATTCGTTGTTGAATGAAATCTTACAAAGAGAGTATGCCGATAAAAAATTGTCAAAAAACTATGGTGCGTAATTAAATAATCATCTTACCTGGCTCAATCATTACATAATACTCTTCTATATTCGGTTGGAGTCATTTGCTTATACTTTTTGAATTGCTTGTTAAAATTTGCAATGCTACTATATCCAGAGCCGTAAGCTACTTCAACAATGTTTCGGTCTTTCTCAGACAATAATTTACAGGCATGTCCCACTCGTACGCTATTCAGGTATTCCACAAATGTTAACCGGTAATTTCCTTTAAAGAAATTACAAAAAGATGTTAAACCCATGTTTGCATTAGAGGCAGCTTTTGTTAGTGTAATATCCTGATCAAAATTTTTCATAATGTAATCAATTACTCCATTAAGCCGATCAGAACTGTTAAGCGTGATATTTTTAGCATAGCCAGGACTGGCTAATAGCTCATACTCAACGGTGCCCGAGAGAATATTAAAGATGGAAAATAAAGAAGATAGTCGCTGTAATCCGTTTAAATCCGGCATCTTTTTCATGATAGCATTTATTTTCGTCTTTGCTTCGCCCTTTATCACAATGCCACGGTTTGACATTTTTAGAAAATTATTAAAAGATTCCATTTCGGGGATTTTGAATAAACGGTCACCCAAAAAATCTTCTTTAAAATGTATTACGATTGCCTCAGCTAACGCATTTCCTTTCCCATTTATAAACTTTGTGTCATTAATCCATAGATGAGGCAGTGAGGATCCTAAAAGCACTAACTCACCCTCCTCAAATACGCCAATATTATCACCAACCATCCGGCGACCGGTACTATTAACAATCGTTGCCAGCTCATACTCAGGGTGATAATGCCATGGGCAGGGGAAGAATTTTCCAATCTCTTTGAATACGACAAATGATTTGTCAGGTTCTTTTGGCAGGTTTAACTCAATGTATTCCATTGTTAAAATAGTTTGAAATTTAATTTAGGCGTTTAAGACATGATTGCCATTTTTTTGAAAGATAGTTTCATAAATATGAATAAAAGTAGGAAGCTTAAAATGCCATCTTAATATAAAGTAGTCTAATTTTTTCTTTTGAAAAATAGTTTTATAAATGTAAATAAAAGTTGTGGCCCGGATTGTTGGTAGAACGTATTTTTGGATTGTACGGGAGGAGTAATTGTAGGGAATCATAACATTTATTTATGCAGTTTTTCATTTGTTTTGCCGTATCACCCTGGAAGTTCAATCTCAGTTTTTTTGATAAATGCGATATAAAACCAGGTGCCACAGAGATATGTATGCCAGTGCCTAAAATTGTGGGCCCCGGTGCAGCCGTTGTTACTCCTTCTAATATAATGATTCTTTTTGATGATAAAAATCTTAATATTTGGCTAACCTTAAAAGACGATGCGTTCAGGAAATATATGACAAAGCAAAGGTTGTCGACCGTCACCTATTACTAATTTGGGGGATAGAATTGTGCCAGCCTTAAGTAAGATGGGTTTTTAAAATAGTTGGACACGAAATCTATATTCTGCCCAATTTTCTAAATCAAATATAGTAATAACAGCCAAAAGTATCTAAAAGAAAAACCGGAAGTGGTTGTGACACTCCCGGGGTAATTTTTAGTATTTCAATAATCATCCCGTTTGAACTTCTCATTGTTTAACTAAAAACCAAAGTTATGTTTTTAAAAACTCACTGCGCCCGATCAAAGCAAAATTTGACAAAAATGCTTTTGATTGCGAAAGTCACTTCAATTTTAATTTTGGCAAGCTGTCTGCAGGCAAATGCAAAATTAAAACCCCGAATGTCACCCATACCTATTGAAATTCATGGAAGAGTTATCGACCGGGAGGGTAATCCATTGCAAGGAGTGTCCGTGCTCATATCAGGTACTAAAAATGGCACAACCACTAATAGTGATGGCCACTTTGCTCTAACTGTCCCGGGACCTAATACTACACTGGAGATATCAAATGTAGGCTTTCAGACTAAGACCGTTGCTGTGGGGGGACAATCGAATATTACTATTACTTTAGAAAATGGCATTACAGGATTGAACGAAGTGGTGGTTGTAGGATATGGAACACAGCAAAAGAAAGATATAATAGGTTCGGTTGCTGTAGTGAATACCTCTGATATGCGAAAAGTAATCTCTCGCTCTGCACAAGCAGCGCTTCAAGGACTTGCTTCTGGGGTTAATGTAATTAATTCAGGAATACCTGGTGCAGCAAGTAAAATTTTTATTCGTGGGATTACTTCTTTTGGCAACACAGATCCTCTGGTTATTGTAGATGGTATAGAGCAAAACTTAAATACTATCAGTACCAGTGACATTGAGTCTATACAGGTTTTGAAAGATGCGGGAGCAGCTGCAATTTATGGAGTAAGAGGTGCAAACGGGGTAATTGTAGTGACCACTAAAAAGGGAAAAACAGGAACCCCCGTCATTAGTTATGAAGGTTATTATGGTATGCAGTATGCTTTACCCGGTAATCCATACAATGTCATGAACTCAACCGAATGGATGCAGATGTTTGTTGCTGCTTATCCTGGAGCCGATTTATTTAAGAATGGCATGCCTGACTATACATTCAGGGGGCCAGGTGGAGCAGGTAGTGCAAAGGAGGGCGATCCAAGGGTTAATCCTGCCTTATATGTATATGGAAAGAAAAATTTAGGATCAAATTATATTATTCAAAAAGTAAATAAAACAGGAGAGGATTGGTTCCATAACGTATTTAAAAAAGCTCCGACTATGAGCCACGGCATTACGGCTAGTGGAGGAACTGAAAAATCCAAATATTTGTTTGGGTTAAACTATTTGAATCAGGAGGGTACATTTATCGAATCTTTTGAAAAAAGATACTCTGCCCGAGTAAACACATCATTTACTTTGCACAAAAATATACGAATTGGAGAAAATGTGAATATTATTTATCGCCAGGTGCCGGGCATAGATGCGTCATTAACGACACCTTTTAGAATGGTGCCACTGGTTCCATTAAAAGATATTATGGGAAATTGGGCCGGAACATTTGGCGGCCCCGACCTGGGGGCCATAGGCCAGGCTGTCGCAATCCAAGACCGTCATAAGGGGAAGAACTTAAGTAACAACTGGTTTATTATTGGTAATGCGTATGCTGAAGTTGATTTCTTGAAGGACTTTACGGCAAGAACCAGCATTGGATATAATGTCTCCAACTCATACGTCCAGGATTTTAATGCTAATCAGCCTGAAAATATCGAACAAAACACAAATGACAACAGTCTTAGTATAAATTCAGGATATGGAAGTACAATGACATGGACCAATACGTTAAATTACAACAAAGTGTTTGATAAGCATGAAGTAAAAGTATTAATAGGTTCTGAAGCAATTGAGACTACTTCAAAAGTAGTTTCTGGCGGATCTGCCAGGTTTTTCTCTGATGATTTTAACTACCTGGTATTGAATAATGGAACAACAAGTTTGAGTAATAGCAGCTCAATTAGTTCTAATTCTTTATTTTCCATATTTGGTAGATTAGATTACCAATACAATAATAAATATCTGGCAGCAGCAACTATACGCCGTGATGGCTCTTCCAGATTTGGACCTGAAAGCAGATATGGTATTTTCCCTTCTTTCTCCCTGGGATGGAGGATTTCCCAGGAAGGTTTTATGAAAAAATTATCCTGGTTGGACGATCTCAAACTTAGAGGGAGCTATGGTGTGATGGGTTCTCAAAATAATGTTAGTGATGCCAATTCTTTTTTCTTGTATAATAGTGGCCTGGGTACCACATATTATGATATAAATGGAACCGGCACTTCAACGGTTTCGGGTTTTGCACAATCCGGAATTGGCAATGTTGCCACGGGTTGGGAAGAAGATAAGTTGACTAATGTGGGATTTGATGCTACAATGCTAAACGGCAGATTAAATCTTTCTGCGGAATATTATAAGAAAAAAATTTATGGGTTATTATTTTCTCAGCCATTACCTGCAGTAGTTCTTGGTGGTGCTACAGCTCCAACTGTAAATATCGGCGATATTCAGAATACTGGAATGGACATATCTGTAAGATATCGGGGCATGGTCAGTGACAATCTTGGTTTTTCTACCGGGTTAAATGTGACAACTTACAAAAATACAGTAGTTAATATACCGGCTCCCGGTTACTTTGATGCAGGAAGTGTAAATACCATGGGGAATGTAATACGTAATCAGGTAGAACAATCGGTAAGTTCTTTTTACGGGTACAAAGTTTTGGGATTGTTTAATAGTGATGACGAAGTGGCTAAAGCGCCAAAGCAAAGTGGTGCTGCGCCTGGAACTTTCAGATATCAGGATACGAATAATGATCGCATCATCTCCGCTGATGATAGAATTCACATGGGAAATCCAAATCCTGATTTTACTTATGGAATAACCCTGGGAGTCAATTATAAAGGTTTAGATCTTTCAGGATTTTTTTACGGTTCACAGGGAAATGAAGCCTTTAACGCTTTAAAAGTTTACACCCATTTTTTACAAACATTTAAGGAACAAAAAAATAGAGATTTGTTGAATGCATGGACTCCCCAAAATACAAATACAACAATTCCCAAGCTTTCAACGGCAACCTCATTCAGTACAAACGGGGTACCAAGTTCTTTTTTTGTCGAAGACGCTTCTTATCTAAAACTGAGGTCATTATCATTAGGATACACTATAAATTCTACTTCAATAAAAAAGGTAGGGATTTCTCTTCTTAGGCTATATGTAAATGCCTCCAATTTATTCACAGTTACCAGGTATTCCGGTATAGATCCTGAATTGGGAGGAGCCGCTTCCAATTTTGGGATAGACTACGGAGGATACCCTACCAATGAATTAAGTTTAGTTTTTGGATTAAATATTACATTTTAATTTTTGATAAATAATAAATCATTACAATGAACAAGAATTATAATAAACACATTACAATAGGATGCTTTTTATTCTTTATGATGACGTCCTGCCAGAAGAATTTTTTGGAAAAGAGACCTTATGGGGCAATTAGTGAAACTACTTTATCTACTAAGGATGGGGTTAACGGACTTTTAATTGGAGCCTATTCTTTATTAGATGGAGGGGGCGCGACAGGCGGTGGGTATACAACAGGATTTGAAGCAATAGCGGCTCCTGATGATGCAAATTTGGGCACTGAAACTGGTGGAAGTATCATTGATTGTTTTATGATTGATCCCTCTATAGCGCAATTTAGGGATAAGTGGAAGTTTTTATATGCTGCTGTACAACGTTGTAACGATGTATTGAAGCTGCTTCCTAAAGTAACGGATGCAACTCCGGATGAGAAGTTACAGTTGCAGGCAGAAGCGCAATTTTTACGTGGAATCTATTATTTGTATTTAGCATCATTGTGGAAGAATGTACCCTGGATAGATGAAACTGTAAGTTACTCTGAAGGAAATTATTTTGTCCCCAATAATGTTCCTGTCTATCCTAAAATAGAAGCAGATTTTAAGTTTGCAGCAGATAAATTAACTCCTACTAAGCCGGGTGTAGGCCGGGGTAATAACTGGGCTGCGAAATCTTTTTTGATCAAGACGTATATGTTTCAAAAAAAATTTGCCGAAGCGAAAGTATTACTTGATGAGATAATAGTAAATGGACAAACCTCTAATGGGAAAAAGTACGATCTGCTTCCAAATTACAATGACAATTTTATACCGGCGAAAAAAAATGGTTCAGAAGCTGTATTTACAGCTCAAATGTCTGTGAATGACGGTGCAAATGGTGCAAACGGAAATCCTATGGATTTTTATAATGGAAGCTATGGAGGGCCTGCAACGTGTTGCTATGGATGGTTTCAGCCAACCTTCGATTTAGTGGATGCTTATCAAACCGATCCGATTACCGGGTTGCCCTTGCTGGACTCCTATCAAAATACTCCTGTTAAAAATGACCAGGGATTGAGTTCTTCAGATCCATTTACTCCTTATGCAGGCACATTAGATTCCCGTTTGGATTGGGTAGTAGGAAGAAGAGGAATTCCTTATCGTGATTGGGGAGTATTTCCTGGCAAAGCCTGGGTGAGAAATCAGCCCATTGCAGGCCCATACGTCGCTGTTAAAAATATTGCTACCCAGGCAAATGTTGCAATCGAAAGACAAGGCGGCGGCGGAGGGACAAGCAATCCACTTAATTTAATACGTTTTAGTGATGTTTTGTTGTGGGGTGCAGAGTGCGAGGTTGAAGTGGGAAGTCTCGCTAAAGCAGAAGAATATGTGAATAGGGTTAGAGCACGTGCAGCCAGGCCTGATGGTTGGGTACATACTTATCTTGACCCTAATAATCCTACAGGGGGATTTACAAGTACACCGGCTGCAAATTATAAGGTGGGTCTCTACCCCGCTGGTCAATTTGCGGCAAATGGTAAAAGTAATGCCAGAAAAGCGGTGCGTTTTGAAAGGAGATTGGAATTAGCCATGGAACATCAGCGTTTTTTTGATTTGAGGCGCTATGATGGGAATGATTTCGATCTATCCGGAAGAATAAATTGGTGGATGAAACGTGAAGGAAATCAACCTGGACGAGCCGGCGGTAATTACCTAAAAGGGAATTTTGAAAAAGGCAAACATGAATTATATCCTATTCCCCTGGATCAAATTGAATTAAGTGTGAAAGATGGGGCTTCAGTTCTAACACAGAATCCGGGATATAATTAAATATCTCATTTTTTTCTTTATAAAAAATAAAAAATTTACCAAGCGGAATGCGATTTTTTTAAGCTTATAATAGTTTCAGCTTAATACATTGTTTTATCTAATTTATCAGATGTGAAAAATAAAAAATATAGCAGACGTAATGCGTTGAAATTAGCAGCTGGAACGGGACTCTCACTTTCCCTGGGGCCGTTAAAATCGTTTGGAGGCAATACACCATTGAACAGCCTGAAAGAAAATTCTATAGCTCTTGAGAATAAAAAGAAGGGCTCTACTGACTGGCAATTGACCCGTGTGCGTCCGGATAAAAGTTTACATCGTACACCTTACCTTGAAGGATATTGTTCCAGGCAGAGTGTTAAAGCAGGAGAGAAACTCGATATCATGATTTCTACTACTCCAGTTCAACCCTACAAATTAGACATTTACAGAACTGGTTATTATTCCGGTATGGGGGGAAGGCTGATGAAAACCATTGGCCCATTGGAAGGAAAGGAGCAGGATGTTCCTTCTCCGGGAAACAAGAACATCCACGAGTGTAAATGGGAAGCTTCTACGAGCATAACGATTCCTAATGACTGGATCAGCGGGGTCTATCTTGGAAAATTGACAACCCTTCCCACAAGGGAAAATGAGCCTTACTGGCAGAGTTATATTATTTTTATTGTTAAGGATGATCGTCCTGTAGATATACTTTTCCAGTGTTCGGACAATACTTGGCAGGCGTATAATCGCTGGCCCAGCAATTATTCATTGTATACTAATCCTAAAGGAGAACAGGGACCATGGTCCGATGTGAGTTTTGATAGACCTTATGGCAGGCAGTCGCAGTTCATGGGCATAGTGAATGATCCCTTGTCTTTTGGATCTGGAGAGTTTATATCTTTTGAGATGCCTTTTTCATATTTTCTGGAACAGCATGGTTATGATGTAGCATATTGTTCCAATAGTGATATGATATCCCCAGAAAGAGGCCTGAAAGCTAAAGCTTTTTTAAGCGTAGGGCATGATGAATACTGGGACATTAGACAGTTCAACTGTGTTGCAGCCTTAAAGGACGGTGGAGTAAATCTGCTCTTTTTTTCTGGCAATTCTATATGCTGGGTGGCCCCTTTCTCGCCTGGTAGCAATGGGCTTGCCAACCGGGCAATTTTTAGAGCTGGTCCGTATGGTGGTGACCGTCCCCATGCAGAAGTTAGAGAAAAAGCGAATGGACCGTTCCCTGAAAGAGGCCCTGATGAAGGGCTTTTAATGGGGGTAAGAAATATTCGGCCAGTCAACGGTGGAGGTGACTGGATTATTACTAAGCCTGATCACTGGATGTTTGAAGGTACGGAAATAAAAAAAGGCGATAGAATTCCTGGTTTGATAGGCTGGGAGTTTCATAACGATGCTGCAGCGATTGAAGGGTTAGAGGTTGTAGCACAAGGAACTGCCTGGCAAGGTGGGGACAATCCTGCTAAATGGCAGTCAGTTATCTATCCGGGTCCAAAGGGGAACTTTGTTTTTAATGCTTCTACCATATTCTGGTGCCAGGGTTTAAGCATGCCCCCCGGGCATTCTTTGCCCTGGTCTCACTATAACCGTCCTCATGGGCCTGATCCGAGGGTGCAAAATATTACGCATAATCTATTGAGAAGGGCATTATCGTGAGTGAGTAGTAAAATAAATTATTGAATCATTCTTTTTCTTAGTCTTCAAAAAGAATGTTCCAGATTTAAAATATTTATTTCATTTAATTTATCAGATATGAAAGATAAAAAATTTACCAGGCGGGATGCCATTAAACTGGCTACAGGAACTGGGCTTTCGCTTTCATTGGGGCCGTTGCAGTCATTAGGGAACAATGCTCCCGGTAAAAAGTCTGCAACGAACAATCCAATAGTTCTGGAGAATAAAAAAGTAGGTACTACGGAATGGCAGTTGACTCGTGTACGTCCGGATAAAAGTTTGCATCGTACAACTTATATTGAAGGATATTGTTCCAGGCAAAGTGTCAAAGCTGGAGAGAAACTTGATATCATGGTTTCTACTTCTCCGTCCCAATTCTATAAGTTGGATATCTACAGAACTGGATACTATTCAGGCACCGGGGGGAGACTTGTAGAAACAATTGGTCCATTGGAAGGAAAACAGCAAATGGTTCCTTCACCGGGAAACAAGAACATCCATGAGTGTAAATGGGAAGTTTCTACCAGCATAACAATTCCTAATGACTGGATCAGCGGGGTTTATCTTGGGAAACTGACAACCCTTCCCAGAAACGAAGATGAGCCTTACTGGCAGAGTTATATTATTTTTATTGTCAAAGATGATCGTCCTGTAGATATTCTTTTCCAATGTTCGGACAATACATGGCAGGCATATAATCGCTGGCCCAGTGATTATTCGTTATATACCCATCCCAGGGATGGGCAAGGCCCATGGGCAGATGTAAGTTTTGACAGACCTTATGGCAGGCAGTCTCAGTTCATGGGTATAGTAAATGATCCTTTATCTTTTGGTTCCGGAGAGTTTATCTCTTTTGAGATGCCTTTTTCATATTTTCTGGAACAGCATGGTTATGATGTTACGTACTGTTCCAATAGCGATATGATTTCCCCGGAAAGAGGCCTGAAGGCTAAAGCTTTTCTAAGTGTAGGGCATGATGAATACTGGGATATCAGGCAGTTTAAAAGTGTGGAGACTTTACGGGATCAAGGGGTAAACCTGTTGTTTTTCTCAGGTAATTCGCTTTGCTGGGTAACCCCCTTCTCGCCTAATAGTAACGGTGATGCCAACAGAACAATTTTTAGAGCTGGTCCATACGGAGCTAACCGTTCCTTTGCTGAAGAGATGGATAAAACCCATGGTCCATTTCCTGAACGGGGTCCTGACGAAGGGTTTTTAATGGGAGTCAGGAATATTTTGCCCGTTAACGGTGGAGGGGACTGGATTATTATTAAGCCAAAGCACTGGATTTTTGAAGGTACGGGAATAAAAAATGGAGATAGAATTCCGGGCCTGATTGGATGGGAATATCATGGTGATGCTGCAGCAATAAAGGGTTTAGAGGTGGTAGCAGAAGGAACTGCCTGGCAAGGTGGAGACACGCCTTCTAAATGGCAGTCAGTTATCTATCCGGGTCCAAAAGGGAACTTTGTGTTTAATGCCTCAACCATATTTTGGTGTCAGGGTTTAAGCATGCCCCCGGGACATACTTTGCCCTGGTCTCACTACAGTCGCCCTCATGGGCCTGACCCCAGGGTACAAAAGATTACACATAATTTATTGAGAAAGGCAATATCGTAAGAGTGTAGTAAGAGGGATGATTATTATCAAATCGGCACCTTTTTAAGCTTCATTTTGTACTTTGATCATTGCAGGTTTCTTTGTTTGTTTTATGTAACTTATTAAGATATGAAGAAAAAAAAATTTAGCAGGCGGGATGCTATCAAACTGGCTACAGGGACGGGTATTTCGCTTTCATTGGGGCCATTGCCATCATTTGCAGATAATGGTAACAAGATAAACGCTAAGAACAATCCGATAGTTATTGAGAATGAAAAAAAAGGTACCACTGAATGGCAACTAACATATATACATTCCAAAGACTACAGGTCGGAAATGATAGAAGGGTATTGTTCTCGTACTAGCTTACAAGCTGGTGAAACTATTGACATTTTCCTAAGCGCTAACCCCGCCACCGAAGCCACGGTTGATTTTTATCGGGTTGGATATTATGCTGGCAAAGGTGGACGATTTATGCAACGAATAGGTCCATTCGCAGTGACACCACAACCTGAACCTCCAATTGCAGAACATCGACTCCGTCAATGCAATTGGGCACTTTCCACTTCCTTCACTATTCCTGATAACTGGATAAGTGGTGTTTACCTGGGTAAGCTTTCATGTTCAGGACACCGTTATGAGAGTTACATCATCTTTGTTGTACGTGATGAGCGAAAGGCAGATATATTGTTTCAAACCAGTGATACTACCTGGCAGGCTTACAATAAATGGCCTGATAATTATTCGCTCTATGATAGCGATCAGCCGCAAGAACCGCATAGCGCTAGAACATGGGTAAGTTTTGATCGTCCATATGGAAAGTACCCCCAAGTAGTGGATCAACCGCTATCGCAGGGTTCCGGGGAATTCTTGTTGTGGGAATATCCGCTTTGCTTTTGGCTGGAGCAGCATGGCTATGATGTTACTTATTGTGGAAATATTGATATACATAATGACCGTTTTGGTTTGGACCGTATAAAGTGCTTCCTTTCTGTGGGTCATGACGAATATTGGACCCTTGACATGTTTAACAACGTCAAACAGGCGGTAGCCGGGGGACTGAATGCCGCCTTTTTATCTGGTAATACCATTAAGTGGGTAATCGATATATTACCAAGTGCTGATGTACCTTTGTTCGATGTTAAGTCTAATCTAACTCAAGACGGGCAGAGAATATCTTTTAAACCCAATCCCAAGGGGCGTCTTTTCCGTACTATGCATCGTTTAGGACGTTTTGGAGGGCTTTCGGCAGAGGAAAAAGCCAGGCCAAACTACGCCGGTCCCTTCGTAATGGAAGGGCCTAACGAAGGTACATTGATGGGAGCACGCAATCCCTCGGTCCCAAATGGATCAGGTGATTGGATCGTTCGCAGACCGGATCACTGGATTTTTGAAGGTACTGGTATGCGTGAGGGTGATAGGATTCCGGGGCTTGTTGGGTGGGAGCATTGTGGTGATCCACTCAACTTACCAGGTTTGGATGTCATTGCTTCGGGACTAACAATTAATAGTGGAGGACAGCAGTCACAAAGTGCGGCGACTGTGTACCCTGGCCCTAAAGGAAACTGGGTGTTTTGTGCAGCTACTATCTTTTGGTGTATCGGACTTTCCCAACCCCCTGGGCTTATACCTCCCTACTCACATTTTGGCCGACCGCATGGGGCAGATGAGCGAGTACAAAAAATAACAGCAAATTTTTTAAAAAAATGTGGCATTCCAGCATGAATAAACGTTGAATTAATTTAGGAGGAAAAATAGAATCAGAGAGGATCGTTTCTTTGACAAGTTTAATTCTTTAAAATTAGAATGGCTAAATATGGAATATTCAATATGCATTTCTCGTATACACTACAATGGCAGGGTTACAGTTTGTCAACATTGCAACTGAGTCTTTAAAGAAAAAAGGAGATGTAAACTTATCATAAAACTTATCACGATGAAAAAAAGAGAGAACCATTTAACCCGGCGAGAATTATTGAAAGGGGCGGCACGTGCGGGATTAGTGGGCGCTATCGCTACACCCTTAAGTAGTTTTGCTAACATGAGCCCACAAAAAAAAGGCTTGATTGCAGAAGAAAACAGGAAGGCCGGCACTACCGACTGGCAACTCACTTTTGTAAAGTCGGACGCTTATCGCTCCAGGCTAATAGAGGGCTATTGCTCGAAGATGAGCCTGCATGCAGGGGAGTTGTTGGATATCTTTGTGAGTGCGGACGCACTTTCTGCAGAAAAGGGATTTACTACGGAAGTGACTATCGATCTTTATCGAATCGGCTACTATGGTGGCAAGGGAGGCCGTTTCATGCAGCAACTAGGCCCTTTGCCGGTTAGCACTCAGCAGGTACCGCCCATCGCGGAACATCGTTTACGTGCATGTAACTGGAAGCGTTCTGCATCTTTTACCATTCCAAAAGATTGGATCAGCGGTGTGTATGTGGGTAAACTTTCGTGTACTGCACACCGTTATCAAAGCTATATTATTTTTGTAATACGTGATGATAGAAAGGCAGAAATCATGTTTCAAACCAGCGATACTACCTGGCAGGCATATAACAAATGGCCGAATGAGTACTCGCTTTATGACAGCGATTCTCCGCTACAGCCGCACAGCGCTCGTACCTGGGTAAGCTATGATCGTCCGTATGGCAAGTACCCCCAGGTAGTAGATCAGCCCTTGTCGCAAGGTTCTGGTGAATTTCTATTGTGGGAGTATCCGTTATGTTACTGGTTGGAACAACAAGGGTATGATGTTACCTATTGCTCTAATATTGATACGCATGCAGACCGTCAGGGGCTTAACCGGGTAAAGTGTTTTTTTTCGATAGGGCATGATGAATATTGGACACTACCCATGTTCGAGAATGTTAAGAGCGCAATTGACAACGGGTTAAACGCAGCATTTTTATCAGGTAATGCTATTATGTGGGTCATTGATCTAAAGGCGGGTGTTGATATTGACCCGGCGACAATTGATGGCCCATCCGGCCTGGATTTGGCAAAAGGGCAACGGGTATCCGTTACACCAGATCCCAAAAGACTGGCAAATCGCACCATGTACCGCATAGGGCGTTTTGGCGGGGAAACCGAAACTGAAAAAGCACTTGGAATTATGGGGCCGTTTGAGAGGAAAAACTGGCCCAACGAAAATACGCTAATAGGAGCCCGGACAATGTATCCTTTTAATGGATCTGCCGACTGGATTGTGAGCAAGGCGGATCACTGGATTTTGGAAGGTACCGGCATGAAAAAAGGCGATAAAATTCCAGGACTTGTCGGGTGGGAACATCATGGTGACCCTGCAAAAATTCCAGGTTTAGAAGTAATAGCAGAGG
>JBDSBP010000426.1:0-1787 GCA_039921525.1 Chitinophagaceae bacterium
GTGCAATTTCCACCGTTACTGCGAAAGAAATTGAATCCCGTCCCATTTCGAACACCCAACAGGGATTGCAGGGTCTGGTGCCCAATCTGAACATATCAGTTTCAAATGCAGGTGGGGAGCCCGGTGAGTCTATGAATATGACTATCCGGGGTTTGTCTTCTTTTAGTGGAAGTACTGCTCCTTATGTGCTGGTTGATAATATCCCGATGGATATAAACAGTATCAATCCCGCCGATATTGAATCCGTATCAGTTCTTAAGGATGCTGCCTCCTCTGCTATTTATGGAGCACGTGCTGCATACGGCGTAATCCTGATTACCACAAAATCAGGTAAATCCGGTAAAGGAAAAATGAATTTAGGATATCAAACAAATGTATCCTTTTCAAAACCTGTTTACTTTCCCAAATTGGTTGATGCCATGACTTTTGCGCTGGTGGCGAATGATGCAGCTATAAATGTGGGAAGTAGCCCGTGGTATAATGCTGACGCACTTGACCGCCTGGCCAAAAACATAGCTAATCCTGGCAGTGCGCCTGTTATGGCTGGCAACGCGGATGGACTTACCTGGAATATTGGTGCCATGGGTTTGGGTGCCTCTGCTAACACCGACTGGTATGACATCTTATTTAAGAAGTTTTCCGTTCGGCAAAAACATGACCTAAGCGTGTCCGGTTCCAGTGAAAAAATTGATTATTATTTATCCGCCGGATGGTGGGATGAAGAGGGATTACTTCGATATGGTAATGAATCTTTCAACCGGTATAATTTTGATGGAAAGATAAACGCACAGGCTACCTCCTGGGCCAAAGTTGGTGTATTATTCAAATATAATTACGGTTTACAGGAATTTCCCTGGCAGCAGGAACTGGGAAGGGGACGTATTTATGATATGATGACCAAGTTGAAACCCACCATGCCGGCAAAATATCCAGGTACGGATGTATGGACACAGGAGAGCCGGATAGACGAATGGCAAGCAGAAAGAGATAATACAATAAGTACTCAGATGGTACTGGCTCCAAGAGTTATCCTGGAACCCATCAAAGGGTGGGTAACCAACCTTGAATTTAACTATACAACCAGTAATAACCGGGAGGAATTATCAGCAAAACAATATTTTTGGGTGCAGCCAAATGGTGACCTGGCTGCCGGTGTATCAAAAATTGCCACATCCTTCCGCCCCCGGCTGTATACAGACACTTATTTGTCACCTAATTTATATTCTACATTCACAAGAAGTATTGGCAAACATAATTTCTCCATTATGGCCGGCTTTCAGCAGGAGAAATATAATTACTTCTCCCTGAATGCCGATGCGCAGTATCTGCTAAGTGACAATGTTCCTGCGATTAATACAGCTGTAGGAACAAAAACCGTTTCTGACGGGCAGGGATATTGGTCCACCCAAAGCGGATTTGGAAGGTTGCAATACGATTATAATGAAAAGTATTTAATAGAGGCTAATTTCCGTGCCGATGGTTCTTCAAGATTTGAGTCGGGGAAGCGATGGGGTTATTTCCCTTCTGTTTCTGCCGGCTGGGTTGTTTCAAAGGAAAAATTCTATCCCTTCAAAAACGCGATCAATTTCTTCAAGCTCAGGGGATCTTTTGGACAACTGGGCAATCAGAATGTGGCCAATTACCTCTACATACCTACTTTAGGTATCAACCAGAGTACATTCCTGTTTAGTGGTCAGCGTTTATGGACAGTTACCGCTCCCAATATTTCCAGTATTAATTTAACCTGGGAAAAAGTGAAAACGCTGGATTTTGGAACCGATTTGGCG
>JBDSBP010000427.1:0-10005 GCA_039921525.1 Chitinophagaceae bacterium
GCTATCTGCTGTAAGATATCAGCTATTGGCGATCCACGTTCAATATAATAAATTAAATTACGGCGAAGCCGTTGCTTTTTTAAGCTGATAGCTGATAGCTGATAGCTGACAGCCGATAGCTGATGGCCGATAGCTGACAGCCGATAGCTGATAGCTATTCTTTCAACTTGCCTGATTTTTTTAGGTACCGCACAATAAGGTATCCTATTACGAGTGAAGGAAGAATAATAATCAGAAGCATGTTCCGATGTTCCTCATCATAGTCAGTAAGCTGTGGATACGTCATTAACAAAACAAGCACGATACCGCTCAGCCATATGTACTGCGTGTTATATTCTTTGAGGATCCAACGCTTGCCATTGAACTTCATGCTCTTAAACGTATTTGATAACCCTGTGATACTTGGAACCCACCTGTTTATTTTACTGCAATACAGGTCAAAGCCAGCGCCAAATTTTTTCCGAAGAAAATTTTCTTCTGCAAGAACGATGGCATGATATATCAGCAGGAACAATGGGATCAGCACCGCCAGGTATAATAAAGAATTGCGAAGTATACCTACGCCCAGCAACATTAGAATATTACCAAGATATAAAGGATTTCTACAATGGTGGAAAATTCCTTGGGTTACCAATTGCTCCGCGTAAATCTGGCGATCTTTGCCTCCCCTGATAATGTAGGCAAGGCCGATAGTAGCGCCACGAATGATTTGGCCGGTAATTGTAATGAATAAGCCAATTATGATGGGATAAAAATAATAGTTTGGACCAAATAACTCTTGTGTGAATACATCGGGAGAGGGAATAAATAAAGCCAGATACAAAAATATAAAAACAATATTTCTATACCTGAAAAAGAAATTACCGATACTAATCATGAATGCTTTTTTTTGCAATAATACCTGAAAAATTATACCATTTAAAAAACACTTCACATTGATCAAACCTGGCTTCTTTTAACATAAGTATGTTCTCACTCAGTTTGTAAGGGATAAGTACATTTTCCAGGGCCTCCCGTTTTTGCGAAATTTCCATTTCGCTATAATGGTGCCTTCGTTTCATATCATAGTAATATTTAATAAAGTCGCGATTAAACAAACTGTCTTCTGCCAGTATCTTTTCAACAACAATCAATGCCCCACCAGGAGCTATTCCATCATAAATACTTTTCAGCAGCTTTTCCCGGTAAATTGGTCTAACAAACTGAAGGGTAAGACATAACAATACCACGGAGGCGTTTTCTATTGAAACAGTTGAATTAAGATCAGCAACCTGTAAATCGTAAGGTCGTGTGAAACCTGCCTCCTGTAACTTATTATCGCATTTTGAAAGCATTTCTACAGAATCATCAACGCCTACAAAACGGATATGGGAAGGGATGGTCTGATCCATTAAGATCATGGTAGTACCGGTAGAACAACCGAGATCATATATATTGGTACCGTCTATGTAATGATCGGCAGATATTTCCGCCACCATTCTCTGGATCTCATCATAGAAAGGAACAGAACGGTTCACCATATCATCAAACACCCTGGCTACTTTACTGCTGAATTTAAAATCTGATGCTTTGGTTATACTTTCCCTGAACACCTCATCTTTATGCATATTAATTTTTTAGGATCTTTAAGTAAATATTGAACGACAACTAAAATTAATCATCAGATTAAGTTAATAAGTTGTTAATCAGGCAAAATCGTGCCATTTACAATCTTAGACGTTATATAGATTTTTTACCAGTTGGTAAACAATAAATTATAATAATTTAGTAATAGTTCTGTAAATAAGGACCAAACTTGCCTGAAAGTTCATGTTCAAGTAAGTTCACAGATTGAGGCTAATAATATACAATGCTTAGCCCTTATCATTAAGGAACTTTGGGTAATCTATTAAGCACATATTTTAAACGAAGAAATTGTATATTTCACTTTGAATTTAATTATCCACTCAAAAAACAGGGATAGCAATTTAATTTATCAGAGAATGACAAATATTAAGGGTCTTACATTTTGCTTGTGTTTGCTTGGGTGCGGCTTCTTGAGCAGCTTTGCTCAAAAAGCCGGCGAGGGTTTTGTGAACATAACATTAAACGATCTAAGCGCTTTTAGACAACCTGGTAAAAATTGGAGCATTGGGTCTGATGTGCATGCCGATTTTAATAAGGTGGGATTTATAGAATTAATAAAGGGGGCTGGTATGGTGGTAAATACTGCTGCGGGTGATGAAAAAACCAGCCTGGTAACTACTTCAGAACTTGGGAACGTTGAATTGGAATTTGATTTCCTGCTTGCAAAAGCCACTCATGCCAGTGTTTTCCTGCAAGGTCGTTACGAGGTGCATTTAAGTGATAGCTGGGCTAAACAGGTTCCCCATTTTTCTGATTGTGGGGGAATCGCTGAAAGATGGGATGAATCACGGTCCGAAGGCAATAGAGGATTTGAAGGAATAGCCCCATCTATGAATGTGTGCCGTGCGCCGGGTTTATGGCAGCACCTGAAAGTGACATTCCGTGCACCGCAAATAAATGAAAAAGGTGAAAAGACTGCCAATGCTAAGTTTGAAGAGGTGTACCTGAACGGAACCCTTGTCCAGGAGGAGGTTCGGCTTAGCGGTCCGTCCAGGAATGCGGTATTTAGCGATGAAAAATCCATGGGTCCGCTTGTGTTCCAGTCAGATGATGGGCCTATTGCGTTTCGTAACATTCGCTACCGGATGATAAATACTCTTAACGTTACCGCTAGCGGATTAAAGTATCGCTATTTTAAATCCGATTTCAAAAATGAATTTCCCGACCTGACAAAATTTAATGTGTCGTCACAGGATACCCTTTCACAACTAACAGGCAATGTTGGTAAAGGAGATGAAGTTTATGCGCTGGACATAACTGGCGATATAAAAATACCAGCACAGGATAATTATACGATGTCGCTTCTTACCAACGGTATGGGGCGGCTGTACATCGATGACCAGTTATTAATTGAACGTATAACCAGCAGATGGAATAACAGGTTCTACACTAAACAGGTTAGCCTTACAGCGGGGAAACATACTGTCAGGATTATTTATGTAAAAAATATCGGTGGTCAAAAGCCTGCTCTTGTTTTGTCAATACAGGGGGTAAATACCGACAGGCTTGATCTTACTGATAAAGGCTCGGCCCCTGCGCGTGATGTTACAGACCCCATTTTTTTACAGCCACAGGGCAGTCCTTACTTATTGCGGAGTTTTTTAAACTATGGCGATAAAAAACTCACTCACACCATATCCGTAGGGAATCCCAATCAATTAAATTACTCGTATGATCTCAAACAGGGCGCTTTGATACAAATATGGAGGGGAGAATTCCTTGATGTTACCAATATGTGGGTGCAAAGAGGCGAACCCCAACTGGCGATCCCACGTGGCAGTGTAACAACCCTCTCTGATGCTCCTGCTGTTGCTATCCTTTCTGATGCCAATGCCGCCTGGCCTGATTCAGTAGCGTTCGATGAATTACAAAATAAGGGCTATACGCTTGACGATGAACGCGCGCCCACTTTCCGGTACGTAATAAAAGGCGTGAATATATCCGATAAAATTTCCACAGGATCGGTTCTGGCTTCCATTTTGAGACAACTGACTGCCACAAATCCACCTGCTAACTTATACTGCAGAATTGCTTCTGGAGTGAAAATAGATTTGATTTCCGAAGGCATTTACAGGATTGATGATAAATCTTATTATGTCGTGATAGATAAGAAATATAAACCATTACTCAGACAAACGAAAAATGGCTACGAATTGATTGCACCTTTTGAAAACACACCGAATCTAAATTATATCATTACCTGGTAAGAAAAAGTTATGATCACTATTGCACATCGTTTCATCAAGACATTTATAACAATCACTACCCTGGTTTTATGTAGCTGTCTCCTTACCGCGCAAGGCATTAAGGACACGGCCACGAAAATTCAGAAGGAAGAAGATTTCTATCCGATCCATACTGTGCCAATACCCGAAGGTGTTGTACTGGAAGTGGGAGGTATGGTGTTATTGCCCAATGACGCTTTAGCCGTGTCAACCCGGAGGGGGGAAGTATGGACCATTCAAAATCCTTATATGAAAAATGGTATGACTCCCCGGTATCATTTATTTGCGCAGGGCATGCATGAAATTTTGGGCTTGAACTATATTAAAGGTGATTTGTACCTGACTCAGCGTTCAGAACTTACGCGGTTACGTGATCTAAATGGAGATGGCATTGCTGATGAATATGAAACCGTGTATTCATGGCCGTTAGCAGGTAATTACCATGAGTATGCGTACGGTCCTGTTCTCGACAAGGATAGTAATATGATAGTAACGTTAAATCTTGGCTGGATTGACTATGGGGAAAGTCTTTCAAAGTGGCATGGCTGGATGCTCAAGATTAGAGGGGATGGTAAAATGACGCCATTCGCGGCCGGGTTTCGTTCTCCTGCCGGCTTCGCGCTAAACAGCGCCGGGGATATTTTTTATGCTGAAAACCAGGGTGACTGGGTCGGCTCCGGCAGTATAACACATGTAGAAAAGGGTGATTTTTTAGGAAATCCTGCGGGGCTTATTTGGTCCGGAGAACCTGGTTCTCCCGTAACATTAAAAAAGAGCGACATCCCCGATACGGACGAACCAAAATTTGAAGTGGCAAAAAGAGTTCCGGGGTTAAAAACACCCTCCGTATGGTTTCCGCATACCATACTAGGTATTTCAACCTCAGGAATTTTAAACTATGATACAAAGGGCAAGATGGGGCCCTTTGAGGGACAGCTATTTGTAGGAGACCAGGGCCAAAGTAAAATAATGCGTGTATCTCTGGAAAAAGTTAAAAACGTTTATCAGGGTGTCGTTTTTCCTTTCCGGGAAGGTTTTTCTTCCGGCATCCTACGTTTATGCTGGGGTTCTGACGGCAGCATGTTTGCTGGAATGACAAGTCGTGGATGGGGATCGACCGGTCCGGAACCTTTTGGTTTGCAGCGCCTTGAATGGAATGGGCATATCCCTTTTGAAATAAAAACAATTAAAGTCCAACCCGATGGGTTTGAGCTGGAGTTCACCGAACCTTTAGATCCCGCCTCAGCAAAAGATGCGGCTTCCTATAGTATCACCAGTTTCACTTATATGTACCATCATGTTTATGGAAGTCCGGTAATCAATAATACAGAACGTTCTATCAAAGCTATATCCGTATCGCCCGATCGAATGAAAGTACGATTGGTTACAGATAGTTTAAAAGAGGGATATATCCATGAAATTAAAGCGGAAGGAATCCGCTCATCCAATCGCTATGCTTTATTACATAATTTCGGGTACTACACCTTAAACAGGATACCTGATGGAGAGAAACTGGTGATTACTGCAGAAAACAAGGTTAGTCAGCCAGCCATGCATCATACAATGGAAATGAAAACTGCAGTTGCCGGGCAAAAAACGGTAAAGCGGGCTACCATGAAACATCTCACCAAACAACCTGCAGACTGGAAAAATGGTCCTGACCGTAGTATAACTATAGGCACAAAACCAGGACTTAAATATGATCTTGAAAGTATTACAATAAAGGCTGGTTCTAAAATGAAAGTTACATTTAAGAACAATGATGATATGTTGCATAACCTGGTATTCACCGCTCCCGGTGCTTCTAATGAGGTAGGGGAACTTGCTGTGAAAATGGGTTTAAATGGTCAAAAATTGAATTATATTCCTGCAACGTCCCGAGTGCTCTATCATACATTACTACTGCAGCCAGGTCAATCGGATACTATTTATTTTGTTGCACCTGACAAGCCGGGTAGTTATCAATATGTATGTACATATCCGGGTCATTACCTGGTAATGAAAGGGGTATTAAATGTGGTAGCGCCCTAGAAATTTTTTATAAGAAAAAAAATAGAAATAGTTTATCGGTTCCCGTTAGTTACGTCAAGACAATTTGAACTGACTTAATACCTGCTGCAATTCCCGCGCTCCTACAACGCCCGATTGCCGCCATTTTATATTACCATTTTGAAAAATCACCAGGGTAGGTACACTCATAACATTATAAAGACGTGCGGCCTGCGGATTTTTATCTATATCAACCTTAAGTATGGTCACATCTTCTTTTACATCATCTTTCAACTCTTTTAGAACGGGCGCCATTAATTGGCATGGGCCACACCATTCCGCTGAAAAATCTACCAATACCGGTTTATCCGATTGTATCATCTCTGAAAGAGTTTTCATAAGTTGAAAATATTTCTATGATTAATTAATTAATACAAAGATATAGCGATTCTTGTTGAGGTAGCCGTTCTATCAGTGGGTGGGGGTTGTATTATAGGTGACGGGATTAATTATTGAAAATAACCTGGTCGATATAAGGGCGTATCTTATACCCACCAGGTAAATATGTTGCGATACCTGGGATGTAAGTTAAATATCGTTTTACAATCCGTTATATTGTAAGAATGCTGTTAAAGCCGATCAATCCATCAGGTTCACGCAAAGGATTATTGATATCTTCTGTCCACATTCTATCGTCTACAAAAAATTTATAATGATATTTACCTTTTGGTAACATGGGGATTTCAATCTTCCATAAACCGTTTATATCAGGCTTCATAAGTAAAGCATCGTGTGCCCAATGATTGAAACTCCCGGAAAGTGAAACATGCGATGCACAATTATTTTGAAGGAAAAATTTAATGGTCTTTTTTTTGGAATTGATTTGAGGCGAGGCGATTGATTTCATACTATATCAGTTTAAAGAGTGAGTAAATTATTTATGCTAAAAAACTGAACTTGGAACAAACGTTTCTCAAATAGAAAGCTCCGATATGCAATGCGTTAGAATAGCAGTACGAGAGGGCCAGGAAGTACCTAATATTGCAACGATGCAATGAAGTCTAAAAATTTCCTGCCTGTAAATTATGACCGATTGTTTAGAAAAGGTACTAAATTTTAAACAACAATTGAACAGTTTATAATTTGATAACAGTGATTTAGTAAAACATAGAAATCATCTAATTTATTATCAATGATTTACCATTCATATATATTTTAAAATATCCCAAAATTTTACATTATAGCCCTAAAAATACTTTGACAATGATGAACGAGTGTCAAAATAAACTGTCGTATGCTGAATCAGCTATCAGCAGTCAGCTATCGGGAAAATAATGCGAGAAGTAGCTTCCTCCCGATAGCTGAAGGCTGATTGCAAATGCGTCATTTTAAAGTTTATATAACACCTGTATCTGTTTCCGGTAATTAGTTATTAATTTTAATAACAAAAAGCTAAATAACGAGAAGCAAATACTGCTTTTATCACTTACTTTTATTTTTATATATAAAACTATAATCGTTATCTCATCAAACGCTGGTTATCACAGGCCGTTCTTTAAGGTCAACGACCTTATAACCTCCTTTCGATTTAAAGTACGCCATTAACAACAGATAACTAACAAGCATAATAAGTGGAAATATTACGATATACCGCAACGCTTCCTTTTTCGCAGTGTCTCTTATGGTTGATACCAAAGCCTGTTCATCTGGTTTAGCCGTGGCTAATTTATTTTGATCCAGTCCGGAATAATCACCAAAAAGGCTGGTTTTCTTTTCAGTCACAAACGTACTATGGATGGCAGTATTATTGGATGCATCGTACGCCGCGATCTTATTGTCTATAGATTTGTCCTGGATAAATCCTAAAATTCCAGCACCAATAACTCCTGCAGCAATCATTCCTAACCCCCCGGTAATATTGAGTGTGAGCGCGCCACCCTTTGGAAATCTTTCTGCCACCAGTCCAAGCATAGTAGGCCAGAAAAAAGTTTTACCTATTCCATAAATAGTTGCGGCAAGTAGAATCATAATGCCGCTGGATATGGAAAGTGTATATAAACCAAGGGCTGCAATGCCCGAGCAAACTGCTAACAGTCCCAAAGGTGAAATTTTATGCACGATTGACCCGGCAAAGAAACGAAGCACAAACATGATAAATGATGTATACACCAGTACCCAGCCAGCCTGCAATCCTATCTTACTCATTTCTGGTGTCATAAGGTCTGTGATCCAGCTATCAGTGCCTAATTCCGTTGTAGCCAGTGGTATCATGATCAGTAATAAAATGATAAAAAGCGGCTGTCCAAAACTTCTTGTATACATTCCAAATAGAATGGTAAGGATAGCCGTTAAGGTAATATTTACTGCGAGGGGCCAACCAAATACCGAACCTAGCTGGAAAACAATTAATCCTGAAATAAGTAATGCTCCTGCAGCACCCACCTCTTGTAACATTTCCTTATAAGAAACGCCGGCCTGCACTCTTTCATTCAATGGGAATTTACGGGCAACCATCATTATTGTATAGATGAGCGTAGGTATGAGGATCAAACCAACTTTATATTGCCATTTAGTTTCTGCCCCCATTGAAATTGCGATAATGCCTCCCAGTACTAATCCGCCTGCCCAGCCTGCGTGTAGAATACTCAGCCATTTTACCTTTTGTTTCGGGAACATCGTAGCCACCACCGGATTAGTTACTGCTTCCACCGTGCCATTACCCAGGGCCACAATCAGTGTTCCGGCATACAGCATCCAGTACCCATCTGCAAATATGGTTATGATGGCTGAACTTATATGGCAGATGATCGCAAAGATCATGGCTGTTTTGTAACCGATCTTATCAATTATTAAACTAAACAAAACAATGCTGATGGCGAATGGCCATAACCCTACGCCGGAAATTTCTCCCAATTGCGTTTGAGTAAGATTGAACTCCCTGCCCCATTCTGGCAGTATGAGGGCGCGTACAATGAAACCAAAGGCGGTTGTTATCATAGCCACAAAACAGGCGTAAAATAATTTCATGTCTGGCGCCGTTGCAGTTGAAGTGGCCTGGGTTGGTCTTTTTTCCATATAGAGCAGTATTAATTGTTTACAAAATTCAGATATGCCTTATTTGGTTACTTTCATAACACCCTTCATTAAACGCCAATGGCCCGGGAATGTGCATATGAAAGGGTAATCACCCGGCAGTGCAGGCACTTTAAAAGTTAGCGTAAATTTTCCTTCCGGATTAACCAAAGGTGTTGACTGTAAAACTTCAGGCATTTTTGGAACATAATTTACTTTGGCCCCATTCGGATCCTGTGCCATTTTATCTGCAGCTTCTCCCACTTTGTCCAGGGTTTTAGGCTTAATCAATACAAAGTTGTGTTGCATAAAATCAGGGTTCAGGAATACGATCTGCACGGTTGTTCCTGCTTTAACCTGTATAAGTTCCTTATCAAATTTCATTAAATTTTGAACTACTTTTAATTCAATAACCTGATCAACCTTCGCGCTTTTCTGGGCGGTTACCACATTAAAAAACAACAAAGTAGAGAAACACATTACCCAAACTGTTAGATTTTTTTTATGGAACATAAGTGATAGTTCAATTATTTAAGTGAATTGAAAAAAGTGAAAACGAATATCGTACTATAAATTTGTAAAATCTTTAAATAATACTCCATTTTTGCCGTTAATTTACGTGGTGGTGGTGAATGTATTCTTTATTTATCGTAGTCATTCAACATGATTCAACGGCTAAGAGCCGGGAATGCTTTATTTTTGTTCAGATAAAAAATATATATGGCTGAAAATATTGTTGAGCTAAAGAACGTCAATATCTTCCAGGGAAATAATTTAATTCTGGAGGATGTGAATGTTTCCGTTAACAGGGGTGAGTTTGTATACCTCGTTGGAAAAACGGGAAGTGGAAAATCCAGCTTATTGAAAACATTGTATGGAGACCTTCCTTTGAAGGAAGGGGATGGAACGGTTGTTGGTTTCAATCTAAAACTGATGGACTGGAAAAGAGTGCCCTTTCTCCGCAGAACACTTGGAGTAGTGTTCCAGGACTTTCAATTGCTTACAGACAGAAGCGTGATAGAAAATCTTAAATTTGTTCTCAGGGCAACGGGTTGGAAAGACGAAAAGTTAATGGATGAAAAAATATCTGATG
>JBDSBP010000428.1:0-8256 GCA_039921525.1 Chitinophagaceae bacterium
TCCTTTCCTGTAAGCATCCAGGAAAATTATGGAAGAATGAAAACCAAACATCCCCGGGCGGTCTCCGAAATGACGGGGGTATTCAGGCATCCAACCGCTGTGCTCATACATGGTTACATAAGACTGCAGCATATTGGCCTCCCGTTTGGGGTCCAGTATCATACGAAGAGGATGCAGCGCAAGGTAATTGCCCCAGGTATAGTCATCTGTATAAAAAGACCTTTTGTCTTCATGGACTTTGTTATCGTATGCGCTATAAAATTTTCCATGTTCTGAAATGTCTACCATCCGTGCATAGCAACGATACAATGCAGTGTAGAACGTTCTTTTTTGCGCATCAGTGCCTCCTTCTACCTTTACCTGACCAATGGCTTTTTCCCATACAGCGCTGCCCTTATTTTTTAACTGATCGAATCCTATGCCCATCAACTCTTTTTCGAAATTGATCTTCGCCTGTTCTATACTAATAAATGATATGGCATAACGGAATTCCACCACCCTCTCGTCCTTCTCAGCATATGTTGCAAAAGCCCTCACACCTTTCATCATAACAGGCTTTTGCGTTCTGCCAGTAACGGTATACTTTCCCCAGTCTTTCTCCCCTTCTTTAGTACCTGTTGCCGGCCTGCCTGAGAAAAGGCCATACAAATAAGCAATGCCTTTCTGCAAATGGATAACATCGTTTACATATTCCGTTCCCGTTATTGTATTACCATTCAGTTGAAAATCGCCTTTTTCATAATAATGTGAAAGGTGAAGGTTTTTTTTAACCCCGGCAGGAAAAGTAAACCGGTATATACCCGTTTTTTCACCGGCCGTAAATTCAGTACGAATATTATCATCTGTAAGTGAAACGGCATAATACCACGGTCGTGTTACTTCCAGATCATGGTCGTATGTAAGGCGCCGGTACCACCCGGTATCGGTCAATTCTCCTGTTGAAGGTTTGATTGCAAACACCATCTGGGGGGTGATGATGTTCATTGCCAACAATGGAAAATCTGTAATCTGCATATCGAGATGGTCCTGTCTTTTTGGGAACATTCGTACCATTTGATTAGGAAGATGCACTACCGGACGATTGCTATTAAGCAACGGAGCCACGTTACCTATCGTAGGATCAATATAAGATACCCCCGATCTCACAATCCCTTTTTCCTGTGCTTTGATTTTTTGCAGGTTCACAGTGAAGAAAAGTAATGCCGAAAGAAAGCTCCATTTACAAATTCTTTTATTCATAATTCTTATAAGTGATTACCGAAAATTTATGTATTGATCATTGATATAGGAATCTCTTATGCCAATCAGTCGTCAGGTATCAGGCCATTGAAATCTTTAAAACCAAACCACCGACTAACGGAAAAATCCAACAACCGAACACATCCGTTGAAGGGCAAGTTGAAGTAGATATATTAGTCGTACCCCGGATTTTGTGGTAAAACTGCGGGATTGTTTATTATTTGAATTTCTATTAAAGGCATAGGAAATACCGTCATATGTGGTTTCATTCCAAATGCTGTCATTACGCTTACCGCCCTGCCTGTTCTTGCAAGGTCAAACCATCGCACCCCTTCCATTCCCAGTTCAAAACGTCTTTCATTGTAGATCTTCTCACGTGCATCATCTTTGGTAAGAGTTGTATAATCTGGTAACCCGGCTCTCTTCCGGATCATGTTGATATAGGGGATGGCCTGTTGCGTTTTTCCATTTTCATTTAAAGCCTCGGCATACATAAGTAAAACATCTGCATACCGTATCACCTTCCAGTTTACTTTGCTGTCATTGATAGCAGGTGTTATGGCGAGATATTTTTTCGTAAAAGTGGCGATTTGAATAAACCCTTTAAAAACGCCGGTATTATCGAAATAACCTTTGGCAACAGTTACATCGCGGCGTTTGTCAATTGGATCAAACGCATCGAAAAATGCAAGAGTAGGGGTGTTCTGTTCACCGGCACCACCCTTTATACCATAAAACAGGTCTGCAGCAGAACCGGCAGATTTTGGAAGAAATTTATTTGAATACCCGCTACCAAGACCTAAACCTCCATCCTGGTATTCTATATCAAAGATGTATTCACTGTGGTGTTCTTCTTTTGTATAATCAAACAGGTCGCTGTAATTATTCAACAGCCCATATCCCATCGTTGTCACCTCCTGTAATTTAGCTTCTGCTTTTACAAAATCTTTTATGGTCAAATATGCCCTGGCTAAAATAGCCTTCGCCGCTCCTTTGGTTGCACGACCTACATCTCCCCCGGTAAATTTTACAGGAAGTTTGCTTTCGGCTTCCAACAGATCGGGTATAATAAGTTCGTTATATATCTTTTCTACTTTTTCACGTCCCTTTTTATATCCTTCAACTACGCTGATAGGTGCTGTGTTTAGTGGAACATCTCCCCATATTCTTACGAGGTCGAAATAGGCAAAAGCCCTTAGGAACTTTGCTTCCGCAATATGCCTGTTCTTGTTGACGACAAGGGCGGGATCGGTTCCTTCAATTTTTGAAAGTATCAGATTGGCCCTGTTGATTATGCTATAATAGTTCCTCCAGCTATTGATCATCAGGCTAGCACTGCTGTTCATGCTAAAAGTGTTCACTGATACCAGGAAAGCGTCGTTACCCAAAGCATGCCATGAATCGTCGGCACGAAGATCCCCGAATATCCAGAAATCCTGGTACTGGTTCCTGAGCACCGAATACACTCCTAGTACAGCATCCTGAAAATCCTTATCCGTTTTATAAACAGCATCTACACTTACAGTAGAAATAGGTGCTAATTCGATAAAATTCTTTTTGCAGGAGATCATCATAAAAGATAAGACGAGAAATATGGCTAATTTTTTCATTGCTATTTTTTTTGCAGGCGCTTTCATTAAAATTTCACATTCAATCCAAAAATGATCCCTTTTGGCAAAGGATAATCGTTCGATTCAACTCCCGGGCTAAGCGGGTTATCATTCATACTAACATCGGGATTGAAAGCGGTGTTTTTTGTAAAAATAAATAGATTGGCAGCATTCGCATAAACGCGTAAGCCGTTCAGTTTTATTTTTTGAACCCATCTGCCAGCTATATCATAGCTAAGTGTAATATTATTGACGCGCAGATAAGATCCGTTATCCAGATATTTCTGGTTCGGCAAACGAAATCCCCCGGTTGGATTATCATTCGGCCTTGGAGTTACGCCATCACCGGGCTCCTGTTCAGATTTCCAGTAATTATTACTAAAAGCATACCCTCTTACACGGGCCCTTCCACTGTATCCACCATCCCTGGATAGATTATAAATCTGGCTACCTTGTGATCCCTGTAAGGTTACACTTAGCATAATTTTACCGTAAGAAACCCTGTTGGTAATACCATAATAAAAATCAGGATAAGGAGATCCCATAATTGTCCTGTCGAAATTATTGATAATACCATCAGGCTTGCCAGCAGGCCCACTAATGTCTTTAAAACGAATATCTCCTACTCTTGAACGGTCTGCCGCACCGGGGTTAAAAATGGGGCCTGCATCCCGCTGAGCCTGATTACTAAAAACACCGTCTGTTAAAAAACCAAAGAACATACCAATCGGTTGCCCGATCATCGTCACATTGTTTCCTACATAAATAGGATCTCCCTGAGGCCCGAGTCGCACTACTTTGTTACGAATGGTGGAAAGGTTGAAATCAGTACTCCATTCAAATTTTCCGCCGGTTACATTCACCGTGTTCAACACAAATTCCCAACCTGTATTTTTCACCTGGCCTATGTTCTGAAGGCCCGTGCTGAAACCGGTAATATTGGGAACATTTACATTTAACAACAGGTCTGAGTTCGTCGAATAAAAATTGTCTATTGTAATATTTATACGTCTTTTTAAGAAACTGGCATCCAGGCCAATGTTGACAGAAGTCTGTTTTTCCCAGGTAAGAAAGGGATTCGCGAGCCTGCCCGGTGCAGTGGCAGTAATAGCGGCATTGCCGAGCGAATAATTCTCATAGTTCAGGGTCGCGTACTGGTCATAGTTACCAATATTGTTGTTCCCGGTTTCGCCATAACTCGTCCTGATTTTGAGTTCGTTTAAAAAAGAGACATTTTTTAGGAATTTTTCTTCAGATACACGCCATGCCAGTGCTACAGATGGAAAAATACCGTATTTGTTTTCACCCCCGAAACGGGAAGAACCATCTGTTCTTATGGAAGCGGTGACATAATATTTACTGTTATAATTATAATTCACCCTTGCCAGGTAGGAAAGCAGCGACCATTCATATTGGTTGGAGGTACCGGCGGTAATAAGATTGCTCACTGCGCTAAGGGTTGGTACCAGGTTGTTAGGGAACCTGTTGCTGCTGATTGAATTTGACTCGCCTTTTTCTTTCTGAACAGAATATCCCAGTAACCCTGTTAAGTTGTGTTTGCCAAGGCTTTTATTGTAATTGAGGGTATACTCTGTTAGCCAGTTGGTAATCTGTGAAGAGTTGTCTGAACCAAATGGGAGATCATTAAAGAAGTAAGGTCGCTGTGGTTTAAACAACATTCCCTTGGTATTCAAAACACTTCCACCAAGCAAAAAATTAAATTTTAAATCTTTAGTGATCTCGTACTCTGCATTGAAATTGCCTAAGAAGCGACTGAGTTTATTTGAAACCTGTGTTTCCATGGCAGACGCCAGTGGGTTGTAAACGGCGGCCATATCCGGTAAGCCATCGTAATTGAAATAATTTCCTTTCTCATCCTTAAGTGGACGAAAATTGAGAATGTTCATTGCAGCGGACACTACCCCTGATCCAAGACAGCACACCCCTGTAGAAGGAAGCGCTTTTTGTCTTGTGAAAGAAGGATTCATGTTGAACCGAATGGATAACTTGTCTGTTAATTTAGCATCGAAGTTGGCGCGCACTGAATACCTTTCAAATCCACTGTTAGTTACGATGCCGTCCTGGTTCAGGTATTCTCCACTGAATGCATACCTCATATTATCTGTGCCACCTGAAGCAGTAAGGCCATACATTTGTTGTGGTGCATCTACCAGTATGCCATCGAGTGCGTCCACGTCGGTTGTATTTTTTCCACTCAGCACATCGAGGATGATGTCCGGAACAGGTTGCTTCCAGGTGTTTGGTGCTCCGGTAACAGGATTACCATCGTCCATATTTTTATTACGCATTCCATCGAGCCACCACTGTGCCTGCTCCTTTGAATTTTTCATTTTAGGCACTTTAGATACACGCTGCTGGCCGTAATAAGTATCAAAGCCCAATACTGTTTTGCCGGACTTTCCCCTTTTTGTATTGATAATTACCACCCCATTTGATCCACGTGAGCCATAAATAGCCGTTGCAGAAGCATCTTTTAATATATCCATACTTTCAATATCATTGGGGTTAAGAGTTTGGATATTATCTGTAGGAAACCCATCCACTACATATAAAGGGCTCACACCTGCAGAAATACTTCCCACACCACGAATGCGTATCTGCTGGGCTGAACCTGGCTCGCCGGATACAGCTTTCACCTGTACACCAGCAACACGACCGGCAAGTGCCTGGTCAATGCGGGTTATTGCCAGGTCCTTTATTTCTTTCGTACCCACAGATCCTACAGATCCGGTTAGGTCCTTTCTTTTTTGAGTACCATATCCCACTACTACAACCTGGTCTAAATTTGAGATAAGCTGTTTCAACTTTATTGCTATTGAAAGGGTTATATCTCCTTTAATAGTGTATCCTGACAATGGCTGCGTTTCATACCCTACAGCAGAAAAAGTGAAACTATAGGGGCCACCTGGAGATACGCGAGAAAAAGTGAAACCGCCTGAGCTATCTGTATTGGTGCCTGAGGTAAAATTGGTGATTGAATTTTTGATAATAACAGATACTCCGGGAAGTGGATCGCCATTTTCATTTAGTACGATCCCTTTAACGAACGCTGGTTTTCCCTGGGCGTTAACATCAGAAACTTTCAGGATAAATAGAAGAAACAGGAGGGCCAAAAAAGTTCTTGATTTCTGAGGGTCAAATCTCATATGACAGCAGTTTAATATGTAAAGAAAATTTTTATTTGCAAGGAAATCCCCGGCACGACGTGCTTTCCAGAGCAGGAACGGGCATCCGATGGCTCAAGAAAACAGGTCCGGCAACATGGTATTTCCCAACCATCGGATGCCTTGCACATTTATATTACGACCAGGTAAAGCTTTACCCCTACAATCATTTAATTTATTTTATTTAGGACAAGGACAATGAAGAAGTTTTTTGTTGTGCATCTGCATACCCAGCTTGTCATTAAAAATTTAGCTGTAGAAAATATCATAAACTTTTTATCTTTAAACAACAGCAGTTAACCCAGGGTGACTTAATTCTGTACCTTTAATTAGCCAAGCCATATTCTATGCATGCAATTTAGTCTGGACAAAAATAATATGTGCAGAAAATGAAGAACACTTTATGGTGGAGTTTGTATACTAAATATTCCAGTAAATGATCCAGGTTATATTCAAAATCCCTTGAAATAAAATTTATTAAGAGCGGGACATGCGCATACCGGAGTCCTGTTGTTTTTATTCCTTGTTGTACTTATGTATGTTGAAAACGCAAACTTATCTGAAAAATGGAAATCGATTGTAAGAAATTTCATTCCTTTAGCCTCCGTTCTACTACCTGCTGCTTTCTTCTTTCCTGTTTTGAAAGCAGACGCGAAAAAACCGAATTCCTTTATTTACATCGCTTATATTGGAGCTTTTAATTATTGCTTTTTCTTTGATTGTTTTAGAAACAGGGTGTAAGAAAAAAGGATGAATGAATTTTATTAAAAAGCGAACGCAAAAGCTTTTTTCATTACTTTAATTAAGTCATCCTATCATTGATCTGTTACCTCACCCAACCTGGTAAATTTCTCTTGAGCCGGTAAGATACAGATCATGATAGCCTTTCATTTTTTCTTTCATCTTTTTCATTTCTTCAGAATCCTGCATGTATTTCTGAAAGCTCTGTTCATACGCAGATAGGCTGTCGTATTGGGTAACCATTACCACTTTGTTATAGCTACCGGTTAGGTCGGTCATAATATGAACCAACTCTTTGTTTTCAGCCATAACTTCTTTAAACAATTTGGCAAATTTGGATGCATTGCCGGGCTTACAGATGAAGATGTCGTGTACAATGATCATAGTTGTAATTTTTAAGATGAATATCAATTATTTACCGGACGGAGTATAACATGAAGCGTTAATTCTCAATCAGATGTTTAACTATTACTAAATTATTTGTAAAATTGCATTTCCTATTATAGCATTGCATTCTAAATTGATAATTCCATTAAATTATTTTAAATGAAAATTAATCTGGAAGTAAATTTAAACTTAATGAAATTATTAAATGCAAAATTTTTCTTTTGTAATTTAATTTCATTTGTAATCTTTCATAGTGCAATAGCACAAAATAATAATGCCTCTAAAACATTATTTCCACCTGTGGAGACTCAATCACCCATTTCGAAAGGACAAAAACCGGCCTTTGTGGGTCAAACAAGAATTGGAGGAGTAAAGACTCAATCCAAAATAGAAATAAGGCAAATTGCTGCTGGATTAAAATCTCCATGGGGACTTGATTTTTTGCCAGACGGAAGAATGATTGTTTCAGAAAAACCCGGAAATATTCGAATAGTAACAAAAGAAGGTGCCGTGGGTGCTAATATTCAAGGCGTTCCAATAGTAAGATTAAAGGGCGACGGTGGTATGTATGATATTAAACTTGATCCGGATTTTGCTAAAACCCGTTTGGTTTTCTGGACTTTTGTGGAACCTGTTACAGGAGGTGGGGTTACTTCTCTAGCACGTGGGAAACTTTCACAAGATGAGATAAGATTTGAAGAGGTAGAGATTATTTATCGAGCGGTTCCAGCCTATGAAGGCCCAAATCACAATGGGTCTAGAATTCTATTTGATAAAAAGGAAAATCTCTTTGTGACCTTTGGGGAAAGATTTGATGATGAAATCAGAAAAAATGCCCAATCATTAAGTTCCTCATTAGGTAAGATTATTAGAATAAATAAAGCAGGGAAGGCTGTGACGGGTAATCCGTTTGAAAAAACTCCAAATGCACTACCTGAAATTTGGACCCTGGGCCACAGAAATCCGCAAGGATTAGCTTTTAACCCCGAAACTGGAGAGTTATGGGAAAGCGACCACGGTCCTAATGCTGGAGATGAAATAAACATTATTAAGACTGGGGCAAATTATGGATGGCCTATCATATCTTATGGAAT
>JBDSBP010000429.1:0-7709 GCA_039921525.1 Chitinophagaceae bacterium
GGCCATAGACTGTATAGCCATCTTTGGTATGGCACGAATCTTTCAGGAAGGGATTAAAACCACTGCGTTGCTGGCGCATATATCGCAAGGCGAAGTCTGCGGTACCGTTATAAATATTTTCATCGATCAAAAAAACAGGCGATGAAGTTGTGCCACATTTAATATAATAACTTCCTTTTGTGTTGAAGCTGGTAAATGTTAAACGATATGATTGTGTGAAAGGACCGTAAGTTCCGTATTGCTTTCCTGTACTGCCGGTAAAAACTGCTATATTGGTTTTTGCATCTAACAGTTGAAATTCATCTTCGGAAATATTTTTTTTGCTGGCAAAAACCGCTACCTTAATTCCTGAAGGCAAGTAACCGAGTTGGTTGACCCTAACCCAGGACTTAGTTGTTTCCTGGCTTTGCAGGGATGACGAGATCAGTAAGAAATAAAACAACAAGTAAAATACGCGTTTAAAGTTCAAAGCATACAATTTTAAAGTGGTGTTATAAAATATGAGCTGTTACCCTGAGGTTTAAACCTATAAGGTTTGCTTTTTTAGTGATGGCACTTCGAATTTCAAACCTTAAGGGTTATTCGCCTAGTGCCTTCACCGGAAACTCAACCTATAAGGTTTGCTTTTCTTGACGCCTGCACTTCGGGCTCCAACCTTATAGGTTTTAATATTTGTCACTGGCCTAAAGACTAAAACGTCAAATAGGTCATTACACCCCCGCGATCCTTCTCTTATATTCAACCAATGCATCTTCCAATCTTTGTTTAGCAGTATCATCCCCCGGTACATTATGCGACGGATGAATAAACAATTTCACTCCGCGCTCTGCCAGTATTTCTGCTACAGTTGTTATCGTCATCCACACCGCAGTTACAAAAGCTATGGTAGATACAGGACCAATCTTGTCCTGGTGATCTTTAAGAGACACCGATGCATCGCCAATCGGCGCACAAGAGTCAACAACGATATCGGCCAAATCAAAAATATTTTTACCTGAAGAATGACGTGTTTGCTTACCCTTCGCTTCCGCCGCCGATCCGAATACCACTACTTTCATTCCTTTACGCTTTGCCTCCAATGCCACATCAATATTTACGTTGTTAATACCCGAGTGTGAGAAAAGCCACATCGTATCACTTGTATCAAAATTATACCCTTTCATAATTTCGATGCCATACCCTTCTACTCTTTCTAAAAATACGAATTGGTGCACTCCCATCTCGCCTGTAATACGTGTGAAAAAAGATAGTGGCAATTCAATCATAGGATGGAAGCCCACAAAACCACCAATGCGTGGGTACATTTCTTCTATGGGTAAGGTAGCATGGCCACAGCCAAAAGTATGCACCCAGCGACCGCATTCAATGGAATCAGCCATCACTTCGGCAGCCTTGCGTATATTATCCATTTGTGTTTCTTCAATTTTTGTCATTATATCCCTGGCATTGGCCAGCCATTGTTTTGCTAACATAGGTTGTTTATTAAAAGTGATTTATTGTGGTTTTATTTTTTTTAAAATAACGGTGCAAAGTAGTGTCATAAATACAACTTCTGCAATGATCATACCTGTCAGGTAATTTATCCCATAAGAATTGGCAACGATTCCCATAACGAAGTTCAGCATCATGTTTCCAATTAAGGCGATTACGAATACGAAGCTGAATGCTGTACCGGAGATTTCTTTGTAACGGTCTCCTACAAACGCAAGCATAATAGGGAAACCCCCCGCCATGCCGGCGCCCAAAATTATTAGTGCTACAACCGACACAGTAAAAGATCCGGTAAACTGCAACAACAGGCTTCCTGCCAGCATCATGATTAAAGAAGCGACAAGAATTTTTTTGGAAGAAACAGTACGAAAAACACTACCTGTTAACAAGCGCATAACGGCCATGCCTACCACATTTAAAGAAAGTGCGTACAGCGCGTTGCTTTCTTTTACGGCTAACTGTGTCATCAGGTAAATAGTGATCCAGTTGTGAATGATAGCTTCAAGGCTACTTTGAAAGAAGAGGAAAAAAGCGATCAGGATCAATACGTTATCTGTGAACAATGTAATACTTTTATGAACAGGTGATCCTACCTTCAGTTTAGGAGGTGGAAACCCGATGGATATAGCAAATAGCCCGGTTAGCAGGGCTAAGAAACCTACCGTTGCCAAGATTGTTTCAAACGAAAAATAGTCTTTCAAAATGCCGAGTATAAAAGGCATCCCTAAAGCCCCGATCGCAAAAAATACTCCCAGTAAACTTAAATTAGCGGTTTTATCATTAACACTGATGTCTGACACCAGTGCATTGGTGGCGCCATTAATAATTCCGCCGGCCAGTCCAAAAAGGAAAACACAAATTTTTAAAATAAAGGGAGATGGTGCATAGGCAATTCCTTCAAAGCCTGCAAACATGCCTATACATGCAATCGCCAACAATAGTTTGTAGCCGTACTTGTCACAGAAGGGCCCAAAGATCAAAGAGCCGGTTAGTATGCCGAAAGGTAAAATGGAAAATAAGGTGCCGGAGGTAAGTTCATCAAACTTGAATTTTTCTTTCAATCCAGGTAAAACCGAACCTAATGTTATTAGTGTTATTCCGAATAATAACATGCCAGTGAAGGTTACAAAAAAGATCAATCTTCGGTTATACATGGCTGTTTCCTAGCGTTTATGAATATTCTTATCCTGCTTCTAACCAGTTTCACAAAAACTAACAAAAGGGTTCGACCTGGGAGGTCTTGAAGACCTCCCGGGTCGAACCCTTTTGTTAATCTGCGGCGGTCTGTTTTATAAACCTTTTTCTAGCTTTATTACACTTGCAGGTAATTGCATATTATCCCTTGCTTTTTTATCACAACGAAACATACCAGGCAAATAATTGCGGTATTTGTCAATTAATTATCGAATGTACATTATTCTTGCACAAAAACGCAAAAATGGCAATAGCTCTTTCTTATTATCTACTCATCAAAAAAAACAGTAATTTTCATTATCCAATACCCGGTTGCTGTCTTCACCAATAAAAAACAAGTCATATGAATAAACGAACTTTTATCAAGTTATCTTCAACACTTATGGCAACTCCTATTATCTCGCCGATTATGGATTGGGTACAGGATGCCCCGTTAAAAAACTGGGCCGGTAATTTACAATATAGTACCCATAATATAAATTATCCCCAGTCGGCCGAAGAAGTACAGCAACTGGTAAAAAAATATCCCCGGATGAAAGCGTTAGGCTCGCGGCACTGCTTTAACAATATAGCAGACAGTAAGGATCAGCTTGTAGGGATGAAAAATATGAACAAAGTGATATCGCTGGATACCCAATCGCATAGGGTAACCATTGAAGGCGGCATTAACTACGGGCAGCTTTGTCCTTATCTTGACGGTAAGGGCTACGCGCTGCCCAATCTTGCTTCCTTACCTCATATTTCAGTTGCAGGCGCATGCACTACCGCTACACATGGTTCGGGTGTTAAGAATAAAAACCTTGCTGCTCCTGTTGCTGCCATTGAGTTTGTTTCGGCAGATGGCAGCCTGCATACCCTGTCAAAAGATAAAGACGGAGAAAATTTTAATGCCACCGTAGTGGGGCTAGGTGCATTAGGTGTTGTAACAAAACTTACGCTGAATATTCAACCTGCATTTAAGGTTCGGCAAGTGGTTTATGAAAACATGCCGATGTCGCAATTAAAAGAAAATTTTGACAAAATTTTATCCGCAGGTTATAGTGTCAGTTTATTCACAGACTGGCTCTCTGAAAGCATCAATGAAGTATGGATAAAAAGTATTGTAAAGGACAACTCAGAATTTAAGATACCGCCCACATTTTTTGGAGCGAAAGCAGCCACTAAAAATATGCATCCCATTGCTTCGCTCAGTGCCGAAAATTGCACCGAACAAATGGGTGTTCCGGGACCCTGGTATGAACGTTTACCGCATTTCAAGATGGGTTTTACACCGAGCAGTGGTGTGGAACTACAGTCTGAATATTTTATACCCCATCCTAATGCCCTGGATGCCATACTGGCCGTTGCCCGTTTACATAAAGATATCAGCCCGCACCTGTTTATTTCAGAGATACGCACCATCGATGCCGATAATCTTTGGATGAGCCCCTGCTATAAACAAGCCTGCGTAACCATTCATTTTACCTGGAAACAGGATTGGCCGGCAGTGAGTAAATTACTTCCAAAAATAGAAAAAGAATTAGCTCCTTACAATGCGAGGCCGCATTGGGGCAAATTGTTTACGATGGCTCCGGCGGTTTTACATAAGAGTTATGAAAAGCTGCCCGAATTTTTAAAAGTAATCGCCAAGTATGATCCTACCGGAAAATTCAGGAATGAATTTTTAAACAGGAATATCTTTAGCAGTTAATTCTGGTAGCACCATTACAGGTTTAAGGTTTAAGGTTCAAAGTTTACGTTAACCCTGACACATAGAGCTCCTAACTTTAAACGGTGAACCTTAAACGGTAAACTACTTACGCATCTCCTTCAATAGCCTGCATCAACGCTTTTATATATCCGTAAGCAAAAGAAAACGCTTCATTACTGCTTCCTGGCGCAGGATGGTGTGGTACGTGATCGGGCATCACCAGGTAAGGATAATCCACATCTCTTAAAGCTTTTAAAACCTGGAAGAAATCCATATCACCATTATCAGGATATACTTCCTGGAAATTATCCCAGCCGCCTTTTATATTTCGCAAATGAATATTGAATATCTGTTTGCGTTCACCCACCCATTTAATGATAGGAAGGATCTCGGTTTTAGGATCCTTCAATCCTTCAGCGGTAGAGCCGAGACAGAGATTGAAACCATGATAGGGGCTTTTATAAAGTTGGGCAAAACGTTTGATACCTTCAAATACATCCGGGCTGTTCCATCGGGTAATGCCCCTGTAGCCAACATGAGTGGGTGGATCGGCAATATGGTTTGCCAGCCTCACCTTATATTCTTCCGCAACAGGCAATACCTTATCGAGAAAATACGTGATGCGCTCATAGATCATATCAATAGAAACATCTCCGGCAATGGTTTTAGGTTCATTTCTTTTGATGGCTTCCGCGTAATTCCAGGTTGTATAGGAGGCATTGCCACGTTTGGGATCCACAGTTTGCCCAGTGCGTAAGATGGGAAGTATGATGGTATTATAATTTAAACTATGCACCCCGGTTTTTCCTGCCACGGAAATCATTTGCTGAATCATTTCAATTTCACGGTCACGTTCAGGGCTTTTGCCAAGCATAATATTAGGGGTGCTTATCTTGTCGATACCGGCAGATGTTAGGGGAAGATGGTAAGCATCAAGGCTTATTCCATATTTTTCGCAGGCTTCCTTTTTTGCCATTGAATCCTGCAGGTCCCAGCCCACCCCTTTTATTTCTTTAGGTGCACCACCGTCCAGGTTAAACACTCCATGCCTGGCTTTGAATTCAAGGTTTTCTTTTGTTGTGCCGCCAGACTGGCAGCCAACTTTCATCAGTAACTTTTTTTTAGGAGGGGCCGGATCAGCTGCTTTTTGTTGTTCGCCTCCACAGGCCGCAATGCCCATAGTGCTTGCCAGAACGGCTGCTCCCATGGATCCTGCGGTGAGGGTTTTTACAAAGCTCCTGCGCTGCATCCTTTTAAGATCGGATTCTTCTTTTTTAATTGTGTCCATCTTGTAATTAATATTAATTATAAATAAAAATTATTTCAAACATTCTGTGCCTATAATGGTCAGTTATATCAGTGGAAAAATTTTTGCAGCAATAAGTATAACAATGAGTCCGGCAACTCCCATTACCACATTCATGGGAGAGAACGTTTTCATAGCTTCTTTTTCCGTGAGGTTGCTCATTTTGCAAACGATCCAGAAGCCGGCATCATTCATCCAGGGTACTAACTTCGACCCACAACCGATGGCAAGCCCCAGGTATAAATGATGGTATTGTAAATTTCCATTATTCGCCATGCCGGCTAATATGCCGGAGGTAGTGATAAGAGCAACGGTAGCAGAACCCTGTGCAGTACGGATAATGGCGGCTATGATGAATGCCATTGGTATCAGTGCCATCTGGTATTCTTTGGTTAATTCTGTGATGCGCGCACTGATACCGGTTTGCTGGAGTATGCCACCAAAAGCTCCACCGGCAGAAGTAATCAACACAATCGCTCCTCCACTCATTAACGCGGCTCCCACAAGATTCGTCATACTTTCCGTACTCTTTTTATATTTTGCCAGCAAGCTTAACGCTGCTAACCCGGCCAGGATCAGCGCGGTATTTTTGTCTCCCAGGAAATGTACCAGGCTTATCAATGTACGCTGAAATCCAGCAGGAGCAAAGCTTTCGTGGGTCGCCATGTAGGAACTTACGAAAGTATCCAGGCAAATTAATACCAACGGTATTAAAACCGGCAGCAGGGAAAAACCGAGGCCCGGAAGTAGTGACTCGTCTTTTAACGAATTCGTTTTAATGTCTTCAATGCGTGCATCCAGTGAATCGCGTAAAGGTACGGTCCACTTCCGGTTGGCCCATAAAGCAAATAAATAACCGGTGGCGCTTGTGATAATTCCTAATAAGATACCCGCTACTATCATCATCCCGATGGGTATCTGCATAGCACTTACCAGGAACAATGGCCCTGGTGCTGGCGGTACGAGTGAGTTAGCCATTACAGCCCCTGCAATAATAGACAACACCAGTAATAAATAATTTTTACCGATACGCATCGACATCGCTTTAGCCAGCGGCATCATGAGAAAGATGACCGTATCAAAAAAAACAGGGATACCTATAAAAAAACTGCTGGCCAGGAAAGCAATAGGAGCTTTATCCATACCGGTTGCCTTCAGCATGGATCGAACAATCCTTTCAGCTGCACCGCTTTCCAGCATGCATTTTCCGATAATAGCTGCCATAGCTATCAGGATGCCGATCTTGGCGGCGGTGTTCCCGAATTCAACGGCCACCCGTTCGCCGATTGTTTTTTTAGCCAGTAACGCGGCAGCCGCCGGGGTTAAGCCTTTGCTGATTGCAAACTGTTCGATGGCGGAACCCGGGGTTAATATAGCTACCACAAACGCTGCCAGTAATAAGGCGAGAAATGGATGCATTTTAAAGCCTATGATGCCGCCAACGACGATTATGACGCCGATAAAGAGTATAAATATTGGATCGGATAGCATGAATTTAATGGTTAATGGTTAATGAAACTTTTTTATTTTTTAGCGGAAGTTAATTTAATTGATTTAATTATAGTAGATAGTATTTTAATGATTTCAACGGCATCTTTAGTAATACTTTTAAATTGTTCTTCTGTTAAGTAGCCAGTTTTGTTAAGTAGTTCGAGCCAATATATTGATTCGTTTATTTCTTTTTGAGCAATTTACATTTTGTGTGTAAAATCTGATTTACTTTCAGCATGTTCCGCTTCACGTACTAAAGCCCCTACAGCCGTTCCGCTTCGTAAAAGCTGTTTTGAAAGTACAAATTCCTTTTTCTCTGAACATAAAAACTGATAAAGCTTCACTATCCTAATTGCAAAATCAAAGCTTTTACTTTTAACAACATTTTCTCCCATAATAGTGAACAAGTTAACGCCAGCGTAACCATTAACCATTAACCATTAACCATTAACCATTAACCATTAACCATTAACCATTAATTCTACTTTGACAAGTTAAACCGGCTTTTATTATCAGTTGAAGGTAGTCGGCATATTC
>JBDSBP010000430.1:0-27808 GCA_039921525.1 Chitinophagaceae bacterium
GAGGAGTTTGGTGTGTACAGCGTGGAAGTGGGGTATTGCAGGAAGATGGGGATCAAAGAAAGGTATGAGGTGTGAGGTATGAGGTATGAAGTATGAGGAAGAATACCCTGTAGGGTGAAATTGTTTACATAAATAGGCGTAGATGATTTTAATCATACCTCGGGTTCGGTCAGGGCGGGGGCAAGCCTAGCCCCTACAGGTAACCTCACACGTTTTATATAACATAAATTTGCCCATTGAAAATGAATGAATTACAAATTTTAAAGTTATTAAATTGGTGATGTTGGCCCAAACTGGTATAAGCAGCTGATAGCTGATGGCTGACGGCTTTACTCATACCTCATATCTCACACCTCATACCTTTCTTTGATCCCCATCTTCCTGCAATACCCCACTTCCACGCTGTACACACCAAACTCCTCCACCACTTTTCCTTTCATTTCATAAAAGCCCTTGCCCTGAACCGGGTATCGCCGGGTTATGTCGGGGAAATGAACCGTATCAAGCCAGTCGCCATGTTTATCGAGGAAAGTGCCGAAATGCATGGTTTCACCTTTTATGGTTCGCACGGGTTTGGTAGTTACAAAGTATCCGATAACATGAACGGTTTTATTAAGTTGGCCCGGAAGATCGCGGTTTGCCGAAAATGTATTGGTATCGATGCTCAGCATTTTCCAGGGGTCGCATAAAGGAAAGCCCAGCAATTCAACTTCATCTAATGCGTCGTCCATTGGATGCTGTGCTAGCTGTGGCAGGTTAAAAACGACGGGTGGTTCTTTAAACATGGAGATATGTGCAGGCTGCTGAATGGTATTTTTCTTTTGAAGAAAATTGGCTTCCCATAATAATTCCTTTTTGTTTTTGCCGGTGAAACGCAGTGCGTTAATGCGGATCAGCAGGTTTAATTGCTGCAGGGGAATGCCGGTGCGTTCAATAAAATCCGGCAGGTGCAGATAGATGCCATGTTTGATTCTTTCTTCCAGTAACCGTTTGGCCACCTGCTCTTCCATACCCTGCACATGAATAAGGCCTACGGTTACTTCGGAGCCGTTTATGGAAGTGTAATAACTGCCCTGGTTCACACAGGGTGCAACCACCGCTGCACCCGTTCTTTTTAATTCGTGAAAATAAACTTCTGTTCCATAAAATCCGCCGAAATTATTGATCACCGCAACCATAAATTCCATGGGATAATAGGTTTTCAGGAACAGGCTCTGGTAGCTCTCTACCGCAAAACTGGCAGAATGGGCCTTACTAAACGAATACCCGCCAAAGCTTTCTATTTGCCGCCAGACTTCGGCAGTAATGTTATCAGGATATCCGTATCCCTTGCAGTTAGAAAAAAACTTTTGACGGATTGCAAAGAACTCGTCTCTTGACCGGTACTTGCCGCTCATGGCTCTTCGTAAGATATCTGCCTCACCCATATCGAGACCGGCAAAATGATGAGCCACCTTTATCACGTCTTCCTGGTAAACCATTACTCCGTATGTTTCTTCTAGCAGTTCTTTCATTTTCGGATGCAGGTATTCAAAGTCACCAGGATTATGAAACCGGTAAATGTACTGGCGCATCATACCTGATTGTGTCACTCCGGGACGAATGATACTGCTGGTCGCCACAAGAGTAAGGTAATCATCGCAACGCAGCTTTTTAAGTAGCTGACGCATTCCCGGGCTTTCAATATAAAAACACCCAATGGTATCTGCGGCTCTGATTTTATCGGCCAATAACGGATCTTTTTTGAATTTTTCAACTTCGCGTATATCGACATTTATTTTTTTGTTTTCGGAGATGAGTTCGATACAGTCTTTTATATGTCCCAGCCCGCGTTGACTTAATATATCCAGTTTGAACAAGCCTACTTTCTCGGCAATAAACATATCGATCTGCGTGGTGGTAAAACCCTTGGGTGGCAACGTAACTGCAGTATAGGCATAGATGGGTTTTTCACTGATCAGCATGCCGCCAGGATGGATGGACAAATGATTCGGGAAATCTTTCATCAGGCTGCCATAGTTGAGAATATATTTTTGGTGAGCATCTTCTTTAAAATCTGCCGTCGGGTTACTCACTAAATCATCGATTTCGTTTTTGGGAAGCCCGAAAACCTTACCCAGTTCACGGATGATGGCATTACCCTGGAAGGTGGAGTGCATGCCCAATAAAGCCGCGTGGTCCTTACCATAACGTTTAAAAACGTAATCAATCACCTCGTCCCGGTCGCGCCAGGAAAAGTCAATGTCAAAATCGGGTGGCACTTTTCGGTGAGGATTTAAAAAACGTTCGAAATAAAGGTCAAGTTCTATGGGGTCAACATCGGTAATCTGTAAACAGTAGGCCACGATTGAATTAGCACCGCTGCCCCTTCCCACGTAAAAAAATCCGCGGTTTTGTGCATACCGGATGATATCCCAGGTAATTAAAAAGTAGGCATTGAAACCCATCTCGCGAATGATCTTTAACTCTTTCTCCACCCTTGCTGTAGCCTCTTTGTTATTTTCCCCGTAACGGGAGCGTAAGCCATCCTTTGCCAATTTCTCGAGAAGTTTTTGATCATCTTCCTGGCTACCGGTAAATTGTTTTTTGTTTTTATCTGTTTTAAGCTCAATTTCTATTGTACAGCTTTCTATAACCTGCAGGGTAGTTGTTACCATAACGGGGTAATCCCGGAAACATTGGAACAAATGTGACGGACTTATAAAACATTCCCCCTGGTCTGCTATTTCAATAGCTTGTTGTTTGCTTAGTAAAATGTTCTTATCCACTGCGCGCAATAAACGATGCAGGTTAAAATGTTTTTTGTCTTCGAAGGTAACGGGATGTTGTATAATAAATTTCGACGGGTAGGCATTAACGTTTATACCATATAATTTATTAACCTCAGACGGTTTTACGCCGATCAGTTCATTACCGGCGAGAGAGTTGGGTTTAAATTTGCCAAGGGGATAAATGATCCATACCTTATCAGTGAACGACGGCCTTTCCGGAAAGGTCAATTTTTGCTGAAGATGAGTGGATAGAAAATGATTTATCTCACTGAAGCCGTTAAGATCCTTTGCCAGTAAGATATAACAGAACAGATCTTCATTCCTGATCTCCACACCCAGGATAGGTTTAATCTGGCGTGCCAGGCAAAATTCATAAAAGTCCCAGGAGGTACAGGTATTGTTTATGTCTGTAATGGCTAATGCAGACGCGCCCATTTCAGCAGCTTTTTTTACCAACTCCTCCGTTTCAAAAGTGCCGTAACGAAAGCTGAAAAATGTTTTGCAGTTCAAAAACATGTTGTTTTTTTTGGGCTTTATTCAATGTTAACCGTGGAAGGCATTGAATCTTTTGGTCAGTGGAAGATGGGGCCGCCTGTTTTTGTTTTTCAGGTCTGCAGCAGGAGCAACACCTGACGCGCGCACTACCAGTTCCTCGCCGTATTGCCGTTTGATGCTGTCTATAAATTGATAGAGCCTGATCTTTTCATCGGTATCATCAAAGAGCCGGATCTGGTAATTACCTGGTACGAGGTGACTGAAACGGATGCCCACAAGCCTGATAAGCAATCGCCTGTCGTAGAGTTTACGAAAGAGTTCCTTCGCTGTTTCCAGCAAGATATGATCTGATGAGGTATAAGGAATAGATACCTGCCTGGTTACCGTGTCGAAATTCGAATACCGCATTTTTAAGGTCACACAGCCGGTCAATTTGTTTTGTTGTCTTAATTCAAATGCTATCCTTTCCGTCATGCGTGATAATTCGCGGTTCAAAAAACCGATGTCCGTGGTATCCTGGTTAAAAGTATTTTCTGTTCCAATACTTTTCTGTTCACTGTAAGGTATTATCGGCGTTTCATCAATACCGTTGGCTCGTCGCCATAGTTCGATACCATTTTTTCCCAGCAGGTTTTGCAACATTTCCACCGGTATCTCAGACAATATCTTAATGGTTTCAACACCCATCTGGCGTAATAACTCGCCGGTTTGTTTGCCCACCATGGGAAGTTTACTGATTTTTAGAGGAGCAAGAAAGGGTTTTTCATCACCCCGTGAAATTTCTTTTTGGCCGTTCGGCTTTACTTCGCCGGTGGCCACTTTACTAATCAGTTTATTGGAAGCCAGCCCGTATGAAATTGGCAGCCCCGTTTCCTTCATGATCAGTTGTTTTAATTCGGCAGTAAAACGAGCGGTTCCAAAATACTTATCCATCCCCGTTAGATCAATGTAAAATTCATCAACACTTGCTTTTTCATAGAGCGGTACTTTCGATTGTATGATCTCCGTTACGGTTCGTGACATGTCTGAATAACTTTCCATATCGCCTCCGATGATGATTGCCTGTGGACAAAGCCTTTTTGCCAATTTAACAGGCATGGCGCTATGAATACCAAATGCCCTGGCTTCATAACTGCAGGAAGCTACCACCCCGCGCTCGCTTCCGCCCACAATTAATGGTTTGCCGATCAGGGAAGTATTCTTTAGGCATTCGACGCTTACAAAAAAAGCATCGAGGTCGAAGTGTGCGATAGAGCGCTGGGATAAATTTGCGACCATAAATTTGGTTTGTGTTACAATTTTGCGTGACGTCGAAATTTATTAAAGGTTAAAAGTGTTGAATAAAGTTGTACCCGTCTTCCGAAACTTTTTAAATTTCGAAGGTCCTTAGGATACGGTTGCACTACAATATTACTAATATTATTAGTTTAACTAGTAAATATTTTAGTATATTTGAATCCATTACAGTCTCGATTTTTTTGCATAAAACAATTTAAGCTCGGCTTTCTCTGAGGTGGCTGGAGGTTGGGATTGCAGGAACAGGATGAACAAATTATCATCGTTTTACCAAAATCACCCTGGAAAAACCCGGATATTTCTTCAATCCGCACCATTTATATAATAACTCTTTGGAGAAAATCTTCATATGATTTAACTTGTTATCTCAAACCGGTAATAGGATTGAACGGTGGCAATCATGAAAAAAAATAATGACAGGTGGTTACGAATAATTTTGCCTTTTGTGCTTACTGTTATTGCCCTATACAACGGTAAAACACTGATACCTCCCTTTACGTTTACAAAACTTGTTTATGGGCTGTATGCCGTTGTTTGCTTTTCATTAAGTTTTGAAGTTGCCCGCCTTCTTATTCTCGAAATAAGGCACCGGTATCCTTATCTGCAGCAAACCCGTAAACGGTTGGTTATAGCTATTCTTTTTGTTCTCAGTTCGGTGTACGTGTTAAAAATCGCCACGTTTTCAGCATACCGGTCTGTTATTGGTAAGACTGATTTCTCCTTAGAGATCATGATCGGGTTCGCATTGGAAACGATTTTAGTGGCAGCCATATCGATCGGCTTATACGAAGCTTTATATTTTTACATGAGGTTCCTTCGGGCAGAAAAAGAAAAAGAGCAATTGCTGCGTGCCAACCTGCAAAGCCAGCTGGATGGCCTTAGAACCCAGGTTAATCCCCATTTTTTGTTTAATAGTTTAAATTCGCTTACAGCGCTGATTAGTAAGGATGGTGAAAAGGCAGAGAGATTCGTGGAGGAAATGTCGGGGGTTTACCGGTACTTATTAAAAAATAATATTGAAGACCTTACTACATTAAAGGAGGAACTGCAATTTATCCGGTCTTACCTGCACATGCAGGAAACCAGGTTTGGTAAAGGATTGCAATATGTTATTGACGTGGAGGAAAGATTCTGGAATTTATTGTTACCTCCCCTCACTTTACAAATGCTGGTGGAAAATGCCATCAAGCATAATATTGTAACCATACCAGCGCCGTTGAAAATAGTGATCACCACTAATGAAGAAGGACAGCTTATCGTTAAAAATAATCTGCAAAAAAAATATCGCCGCGTTGTATCGGGAAAGGTTGGATTGGCAAATATTATTTCCAAATACAGGTTATTGAATGCTTCTGAAATTGAGGTGGAGGAAAATGAGAAGGATAAAGTATTCACCGTTTGTATCCCTCTAATAAAGAAACATGAGCCTGAGAATTCATATCGTTGAAGATGAACAATTGGGTGTGGAGCGACTTGAAAAACATTTGCTTTGCATGGACCCTGCTATTGAAATCGCCGGTATTACCGATAGCGTGCGGTCATCTATTCACTGGCTACAAACACGTACTGCCCCCGACCTGATTATTATGGACATAGACCTGGGCGATGGCCAGAGCTTTGATATCTTTAATGAAGTAACGGTTGGATGCCCGGTGATTTTTACGACCTGTTACGATGAGTTCGCCCTGAATATTTTTAAATTAAACAATATCGACTACCTGTTAAAACCCATTAAAAAGGAAGACCTTAAAGAGCTTGTTGATAAATTTATCAACGCAGCGGATTCTTATTCCACGGGTAAGGTGAATATTGATAAGCTGGTAAGTTCACTACAAAAGCAATTTCTGCCAAAAGAATTCCGTCAACGATTTCTTGTTAAATACGGAAGGAAGTTAACGAGTATTGAAACAAATGAAATCAGCTACTTCTATTCGGATGGACAGATGAGCTACGTAAAAACAAAAGACAGGAGAAAACTGGTAGTGGATCATTCGTTGGAAGAATTAGAAAGCATGCTGAATCCGAAGCTCTATTTCCGCGTTAACGGCTTTTACCTTATTGCCATAGAAAGCATTTCTAAAGTGTACGATTATAATGGTGGCTGCATCTTATTAAGCCTGGTTCCGCCAACGGAAATTAAAGCGGTCATCCCCAGACATAAGGTTAGGGAATTTAAAGCGTGGATGGCGGATGGATAGCTTAAAGTTTAAGGTTTAAAATGTAAAGTTATTGCTGGTAATTAATAGCCCATACCCACTATATAACGTTCGCCAATAACCTGACTTAAGATCCAATGCCGCGCTTCAAATATGTTATTTAGACGGTGAAACAGGCGTAACTGATTTGAAGACTCATTCCTCACACCCCACACCAAATCCTCGCATTTCCACTTAGTTTCTACAGAATTGTAAGAACGTTACCATACTCTAAATGCTGTTTTATGCGTTTATAAGCACGGACTATAATTTTTAGGGCAAAATTATGCCTGGAATCCTTAAAATTATATAAATAGCCGCAAATCCAGTATCACCGATGCCTAGGAAAGCCCTTCGATACATTTTATACTTAATAATGGCTTGCATGCCAGTATTGGCCATTTCTCAAAAACCTAATATTCGATTTGACCATCTCAATAGGCGTAATGGGCTTTCCCACAGTCATGTTATGTGCATACTGCAGGATAGCCGCGGTTTTATGTGGTTTGGCACTGCTGATGGATTGAATAAATACGACGGGAATGAATTTAAGGTTTATAAAAATGACAGGAATAATGAAAATAGCCTGAGCAGTAATCATATCACTTGCATAACGGAAGATTCAAATGGAAATTTATGGATCGGTACGATGGGAGGAGGACTAAATAAGTATGACAGGAAAAAAGATATTTTTACCCGGTTCAAAAAAAAGGCCAATGATTCGAGCAGTATATCAAATGATTTTGTGCAATGCCTTTCGAAAGACAGCCAGGGAAATCTATGGGTAGGTACAAAAAAAGGGATTAATAGGTTTGATACTGCAAAAAAGACATTTACCAGGTATCCCTACAATTTAGATAATAGTACATCGATTACAGATGGTGTCGTGCAATATATTTTTGAGGATTCCAGGCAGGATCTTTGGATCGGCACTGGTGATGGTCTTAATTTATTTAATAAGAACAGCCAGACGTTTGCTTCATTCCGACATCATCTTCACGATATTAACTCCATTTCCAGCAATGATGTGCTAACAATTTTTGAGGATAGCAAAGGTAGGTTATGGATCGGCACTGATGGAGGTGGGTTAGATCTGTATAATAGAGATACCCGTCAATTCAGGCATTTTAGCAACAACATTCGCGAAAAGAATTCATTATCAAGCAACCATTTGTTCGCTATAATGGAAGATGGCGAACAAAACCTGTGGCTCGGAACGGATAATGGAGGACTTGATATCTTTAATCCTACCACGGAAACCTTTTATCATTACGTACATGATGATATCGATAATTCCAGCCTTAGCAGTAATTCAATTTATTCTTTTTGCCGCGATACCAAAGGGAGTATGTGGTTAGGCACTTTTTCCGGTGGGGTTGATTTTTTTAATCACGATAACAACAAATTCAGGCATTACAAACATACTTCTGCACCCTTGAGCCTCAGCGATAACAAAGTGCTGAACATATATGAAGATTCTAAAAAGAATATCTGGATAGGAACAGACGGGGGAGGTCTTAACCTTTTCGATCCTGAAACGGGCGATTCGAAACACTTCCTAAACGACAGAAATAATAAAAATAGTATTGCCGGAAATTACGTGTTAAGCATATTGGAAGATAATAAAGAAAACCTGTGGATCGGAACCTGGAATAATGGCATAAGTGTATGGAACCGAAGAAAAAATACATTCCGGCATTTTAAAAATAAACCTTCGGATTCTTTGAGCCTGAGTAGCAATAATGCATGGGTAATTTTTGAAGACCACAATAAAAAGATATGGATCGGAACCCATGGCAGGGGTCTTGAATATTATGATCCTGATACCAACCGGTTTACGCACTACAATTACGATGAGAACGATTCTACTGGAATCAATAGTAATATGGTCCATTCTATTTTTGAGGATAAGGAGCAAAACCTATGGATAGGAACCTACGGGGGTGGCTTAAACCTTTTCAACAGGGAAAAGAAAACCTTTACGCATTTCATTCACAGCGATTTCAAAAACAGCGTGAGCAATGATAATATTGATTGTATATGGCAGGATGATGCAGGAGATTTATGGATAGCAACTGATGCCGGCTTAAATTACCTAAACCGGAAAACCAATAAATTTACCATTTATACAACGGCAGATGGATTACCCGATAACATGGTATTCGGCATATTGCAGGATGATCGGAAGAATTTATGGATAAGTACTAATAAAGGACTATCAAAATTTAACCCTGTAACTGGGAAATTTAAGAATTTTGACGTCGCCGATGGACTTCAGTCCAATGAATTTAAAGAACTGGCTTATTGTAAAAGTAGTTCTGGTACCATGTATTTTGGCGGTAACAATGGGTTTAATGAATTCATACCTGAAAATGTTAAAGACTATCCCTTTAATCCTACGCTGGTAATGACAGATTTCCAGGTTTTTAATAAGCGACTATCCATTGCCGTTAACGAGGAGGACGAATCTCCTTTGAAAATGGATATTACGGAAGCGAAAGGCATTACCATTCCTCATAAATTTTCAGTGATCTCTTTCGGGTTCTCTTCTCTCAATTACACCAGTGATGCGAAAAATAAATACGCTTACATGTTAGAGGGTTTTGACAAAGGCTGGAATGATGTTGGCACCAATCGAGAAGCTACCTATACTAACCTGGATCCGGGGAAGTATACCTTTAGAGTAAGAACCGTTAATAACGTAGGCCAATGGTCTCCGCATGTATTAGCCTTTAAGCTTACTATTACGCCCCCTTTCTGGTTAACCTGGTGGTTTAAAGTCTCTGTAGTGGCGGGTATCGTTGGTACAATTTTCTTATTTGTCAGGTTGCGGGTACGAACTATCAAGAGCCAGAAACGAAGATTGCAGGTGCAGGTTCATAAGCAAACGCGCCAGCTCCTCCACTCAACCGAGCAAGAACGCACTGCAAGACAGGAGGCAGAGCAGGCTAACCAGGCCAAGAGTATCTTCCTCGCTACTATGAGCCATGAGATCAGAACGCCCATGAATGGGGTGATTGGAATGTCGGCGCTGCTGGCGGAAACTGAGCTTAATTTTCAGCAACGGGAGTATGCGAATACAATTATAAACTGTGGCGAAAGCCTCATGAATGTTATCAATGACATTCTTGATTTTTCTAAAATTGAATCTGGCAATATGGAACTGGAACTGGAAGACTTTGATTTACGTGTATGCATTGAGGATATACTTGATGTTTTTGGCACCAGCGTAGCCGAACGGGTGGTAGACCTGGTATACCATATAGACGCTGACGTGCCTGGTCAGTTAGTAGCAGATCATCTGCGTTTGCGCCAGGTTTTAACTAACCTGGTTGGAAATGCTATGAAATTTACCCAGAAAGGAGAGGTTTTTATAGGGGTGCATTTACACAAATCTAATCCGGATGGCACGCTTGAACTGGCATTCGAAATTCGTGATACAGGTATTGGCATCGACGCAGATAAAATAGATAAATTGTTTAAAGCTTTTTCCCAGGTAGATTCTTCTACAACGCGTAAATACGGAGGTACCGGCCTTGGACTGGCGATTTCTGAAAAGCTGGTTAATTTAATGGGTGGACAAATAAAAGTGAAGAGCGAACCAGGGGAAGGTTCCACCTTTTCATTCAATATTAATACCCGCGTGGGGACCAAGGTCTTGCCGGCATATACTCAGTATAATATGTCAGAGCAGGCTGGAAAAAAAATATTGGTAGTAGATGATAATACTACGAATCTTACCATACTGCGAAACCGATTAGAGAGTTGGAATTTATTTCCCGTAATAGCAAGTTCAGGAATTGAAGCGATGGCTATTTTGGGAAGTAACATCCATTTTGACCTTGTGCTCACAGACATGCAAATGCCTGGCATGGATGGCATCAGCCTGGCACGTGCCATCAGGCAACTATATCCTGATCTTCCCTGCATACTTTTAAGCTCCGTTGGAGATGAGTACAATAAAAATAACCTGCAACTGTTCAGTTCTATACTTACCAAACCCATCAAACAACACGTGCTCAACAAACATATATTCAACGGCCTGCAGAGTAAGAATAAAGTGGGCATGGAAGAAAAATCGGCTGGTGAAAAACTGAAGGATAAGTTTTCGGTTCAATATCCCTTAAAAATCCTGGTGGCAGAAGATAACCTGATCAATCAAAAAGTAATTTATCATATATTAAATAAACTGGGTTATGAATCCACCGTGGTTGACAATGGCTTGGAAGTATTAAAGGTGATGAGTGATAATAGCTTTGATATCATCCTGATGGATATGCAAATGCCGGAAATGGATGGGCTCGAAACCACGCAGATGATTCGCCTGCGTTCAGGTGAACAGCCGGTAATTGTTGCCCTTACTGCCAATACTATGCAGGGTGATGAGGAAAAATGCCTGCAGGCCGGTATGGATGATTATTTAAGAAAGCCATTGAAGCTGGAAGAACTGATGACTATGCTTAAGAAATGGTCGATGCAGATAAGTAGTCATATGGTGTTGTAACAATTGAAAATGGTTTTCTGAAATCTTTTATTTTTCATGGATCAACCTGCAGCGCTGTTTCTTTTAAATAAGCCGCCATACCCCCCGTGAGATTGTACAAATTCATAAACCCAAATTTTTCTTCCAGTTGCAGTATGGCATTGATGCTCCGGTTTCCCGTTTTACAATGCAGCACTACCATTTTATCCCTGGAGATATGTTTTTCATTTTCGTTTATCCCTGACAGTGGCATTATTTCAGCGCCAATATTCACCAACTCGTATTCATCTGGTTCACGAACATCTATCAATTGAAAATCTTCTCCCTTAAGTTTCATTTCCCGTAAGACCTTGCAGGATATTTCCTTAACTTGTTTATCGATATTCTTTATACCACAGAATTGGTCATAATCAATGAGGGATGTAATTGTTGGATGGGTGCCGTTTAATGGATTATCGGGATTTCGTTTAATCCTGAACGTTTTTGTTTCAAAACTGAGTGCATCAAAAATAAAATAACGTCCGCTTAATAAATCGCCGATTCCGGTAATTAATTTGATAACCTCCAGAGCCTGCAGGGTGCCGATAATACCCGGCAAAACGCCCAGCACGCCTGCTTCCCCACAATCCATCACTGTACCGGGTGGAGGAGGTGCAGGATAAAGATCCCTGTAGTTAGGACCCGTTTCACCTAACTGATTGCGAAAATTAAAAACGGAAACCTGGCCCTCGAACTGGAATATGGATGCGTATACATAAGGTTTATCCAATATCACACAGGCATCGTTTACAAGATATCGGGCGGGAAAATTGTCACTGCCGTCGGCTATAATATCATAAGCCCCCATAATGTTTACCGCATTTGCCGAAGTAAGGGCTGTGTTGTGAATAGCTATGTCGATAAAGGGATTTAACTCTTGCAGCCTGCGTTTCGCAGCTTCTACTTTTGGCTGGTTTATATCATGCACCCCAAACAAAACCTGCCGTTGCAGGTTGCTTTCGTTCACTACATCATAATCAACAATACCTATGGTGCCCACTCCGGCTGCGGCAAGATAAAGCAATACAGGACTACCCAGCCCACCAGCGCCAACCACCAGTACTTTAGCTGTCTTCAATTTTTGCTGACCTTCCAATCCGAATTGAGGAAGGATAACATGCCTGTTATAACGCGATAATTCCCCAGCTGAAAAAGGCATGTTTTCAAAGTTCATTTTCGCAAGATAGGAAAAAGGTATCGGTTACCGGTTACCGGCTATCGGCTATCGGCTATCGGCTATCGGCTATTTTGATTTTTGGATATGTTAATTAATGTAAATTATGCAAAGTAAAAACTAATACTTGTTTGATAGTGAAATAAAACGGAGAGGGGGGTACTCAGTTAATATTACTGCATTAGCTGAAAGCTGATAGCTGACTGCTGAAAGCCGTCTCTTATATTTTCGACCTGCTGGCAACTACCGAAACAGAAAGTCCCATGACGGCGATGATTGAAAAAGAAATTCTTAGGCTGGTTGCGCCGGCTACTAGTCCGATAATGGGTGGTCCACAAAGGAAACCCAGGAAGCCGATGGTCGAAACAGCTGCTAAAGCTACTCCGGGCGACAATACTTTTGATCTACCTGCCGCGCTATATACCAAGGGAACCACGGATGATACGCCAAATCCAACCAGCAAGAATCCAATTATGGCAGTTACCAGGTTTGGAAAGAGTACCGAGATCAGCAAGCCGCTTGCGGTAAGTAAGCCACTGTATTGCAGTATGCGCTTTATACCGAAACGAACGGTGGCCCAATCAGCAAAAAATCTACCGAAGGCCATCGTACTCATAAATGCGGTATAACCAGCACCTAACCATGCTTCATCGGCAACGACCACTTTTTTAAAATACACCCCGCTCCAGTCGAACATGGCTCCTTCACAAATCATAGAACAAAAAGCGATGATGCCAAGGTTAATTAATGATTTATCGGGTCTTGCAAAAATGGGTTGATTGCCATCCTGCTGTGCATCTTCCTTAAGCATCTTACGGTTGCTAAGTAAGAGAATGGTTACAGCTATAATTAGAATTAAAATAAAATGCTGGTAGGGAAAGATGCCCCTTCCCATCATAAATGTTCCAATTGCCGCGCCAATAAAGCCGGCCAGGCTCCAGAGGCCATGAAAGGAAGCCATGATGGATCTTTTATACAAAGCTTCCACACCCACTGCCTGGGTATTTATAGAAATATTCAGCATGTTACCAGATAAACCAAAAATAAATAGCCCGGTTACTAATTGATATACATTTTGGGACAATCCTAAACTAACGAGGGCAAGACTATATAATAGTGTTGCGATGATCACTATTTTGCGGCTTCCTGCTTTTGCGGTAAGCCAACCGGCGAGGGGTAAGGAAATCATAAGGCCCACAGGAAGTGAAATCAGAACCAGGCCCAGTTGAGTGTCTGATAAACCGATGCTTTGTTGTATGCTGGGAATACGGGAGGCCCAGCTGGAAAAACATAATCCATATAAAAAGAACACGGCACCCACAGCAATGCGATTGATCCTATGGGGTAAACTGAAAGACAACGTTTGACTAAACATAAAATTGATTAAATAAAACTACGAGCTATATTCTTCTAAACTATCCCCCTTCCTTATTTAAATTCTTCTTAATTGCAATTCCTTCAACAAAGGTAGTTAGCTATTTGCAATAAGTTGCAAACTATAACACAATATTGCATATTTTCGCATCAACAAATTGTTATGCTTAAAGAAGAACGATTGCGCTGGATCCTCGGCCGGGTTGAACAGGATAAGAAAGTATTGTTATATACGTTAAGTGAGGAACTTGGCGTTTCTGAAGACACCGTCAGGCGCGATATACGGGAATTGTCCGACCAGGGGTTATTAAAAATGGTTAGAGGAGGGGCGGTGCCTCATGCGCCGGATCCGCGTCATTTTACCGACCGCATACATATTGCAAATAAAGATAAACAGGCGATTGCCCATAAAGCCATCAGTTTATTGCATGAGGGGCAGGTAGTTATATTTGATGGCGGAACTTCCACGCTTGCAGTAGCCAGCATTCTCCCAAAAAATCTTAAAATAACAGTGGTCACTAATAGTTTCCCGGTTGCCAGCATGTTGGAAAACCACGAAAATGCCGAAGTGTTATTTGCTGGTGGCAGGTTATTTAAAGATTCTTTCGTTACGGTTGGTTTTGACACCATTCGTTTTTTTCAAAACATCCGGGCTGATATTTGTTTTTTGGGAATTTGCAGTATTCATTTGCAGTTAGGAATAACGAGCCAATCTTACGAAGAATCAGAAGTTAAAAAAACGATTGTTTCTTCCTCCGTGCAGGTGGTAGCATTAACAACGTTGGAAAAAATAGATACTGCCGAATCGTTTTATATCTGTCCCGCCACTTCGCTAAATGCAATTATTACCACTTCGCCTGGTCATGCCAAGTTGGAGCCATTTAATGAAGCTGGAATTTCGATACTTTAGGGCTTAGGTAGACGTTCGATCGAGAGGTAAACTGTTGCATATACCTATAAGGTTTGCTCACCTGGTGCTGGCAACCTCGGGTTCAAATCTTATAGGGTTCAAACAACATCTTACCAAAACTTGAATTAAAGTCACACCCTGATTAAACCTGTAAGGTTTGAACCTGAAGTGCCGGTACTAAAAACGCAAACCTTATAGGCTTTATGCGACAACTTACGGATCGATCATTAATTTTTATACATCGTCAATTTTCAAATCCCCAAAACACTTTGTGACCCAGCTACAAAACTCTACAAAATTTCATGAACATGAATCTGTATATTCTCTGCTAACTTATCCGTTGGTACATCATTAGGATCACCGCCAAACGGGTCTTCAATCTCCTCCGCGATTAACTCCAAACTTGCCAGTACATAAAAAATAAACCCTACTACAGGAATAACTATATAACCCAGGCTGAACACAAAACCAAAAGGCAGGGTCATGATATACGTAAAAATAAATTTTTTTAGAAAAACGCTATAAGAATAAGGAATGGGTGTGTTTTTGATGCGTTCACAACCGCCACAGATTTCTGTAAATGATTGTATTTCGCTATTGAGTATTATCAACTGATCTCCGCTGATTTTTCCTTCCTTGTTTAATTCTATGATTCGTGTTATCATGAGCCCGGCTATCTGGTTAGGCACATGTTTCTCATGATCTATATCGCCTAATAATGAAGTTGATTTGGTGTCAAACAGGGCCGTGCGTGTACTTTCATGACGTAAATGATTTTTTAATGCAGAAGCATAAGCAGGAATTATTTTTCTAAAAAAAGAAATAGTATGTTCATCTTCCCCTGGAATGATGGCAGCTAACTTTAGAGCAAAATTACGGCTGTTGTTCACCAGAGATCCCCATAATTTCCTTCCTTCCCACCAACGATCGTATGCGGTATTTGTACGGAACACAAGCAACATCGATATCACAAAGCCCAGCAGGTTGTGCATTAATGAAATGTTTTTTACATGGCTTAACGCTGATAATTTAAAAACTTCTGTCTCGAGATAAGCGATCAGCCAGGAGTACAAACAAACAAAAGTGATGAGGGGAAGCAGTTTCCTAAATGTATCGGCTTTGTGAAAACGGAAAATATTACTTAACCAATCCCGGGTATTATAACTGATCATGAAATTATAATTAGTTTAATGTTCAAAGGTTCAAAGTTTAAAGTTCAAAGTTTAAAGTTGGACTTCGCTCCGTTGAAATAAAAAAGAGATTGCAATCGCAATCTCTTTTACAATTTCTATGTGTTTAAAGACCTGATAGCATTTTACAGCCCACTTTAAACTTGTACAAACTCTCTCCTGATAACATTTAACGCGCCGCCTGCCTTAAACCACTCGATCTGCGGTTCATTGTAAGTATGGAGTGTGCTAATAATGTCTGATTTACCATCCGGGTGATGTAAAATAACAGCTATCGGGCGACCCGGTGCAAACTCCTGAAGACCAATAATATCAATTATATCATCTTCCTGTACTTTATCATAATCAGCCTTGTCGGAAAATGTTAAAGCCAGCATCCCTTGTTTTTTAAGATTGGTTTCGTGGATACGTGCAAACGATTTTACCAATATCGCGCGAACACCCAGGTGCCGTGGTTCCATTGCAGCGTGTTCCCTGGATGATCCTTCACCATAATTTTCATCGCCAACCACTATGGATCCTATGCCTGCTGCTTTATAGGCACGTTGTGTGGCCGGTACGGGTCCATAGTCGCCGGTTAACTGGTTCTGAACAGAATCCGTTTTATCATTAACGGCATTCACAGCCCCGATGAGCATATTGTTAGAAATGTTATCCAGGTGTCCACGATATTTTAACCAGGGACCAGCCATGGAAATATGATCCGTTGTACATTTTCCTTTGGCTTTGATCAATAATTTGAGACCTTTTATATCAGTACCTTCCCATGATGCAAAAGGTTCTAGTAATTGTAAGCGTTCACTATGGGGGCTGACCGCTACGATAACAGTGCTCCCGTCTTCTGCGGGAGCCTGGTAACCAGCATCTTCCACTGAAAATCCATTCGGGGGTAATTCCAGGCCTGTCGGTTCATCTAACATCACCTGTTCACCATTTTCATTTGTCAGGGAATCTTTCAAAGGGTTAAAAGTGAGATCGCCGGCAATAGCAAAGGCAGTAACTATTTCCGGGGAAGCCACAAAAGCATGCGTGGAGGAAAGACCATCATTCCGTTTTGCGAAATTTCTATTGAAAGAAGTAATGATTGAGTTTTTACGTGTAGGATCATCAATATGACGCGCCCACTGCCCGATACAGGGTCCGCAGGCGTTGGCCAGTACCACACCGCCGATTTCATCCAGCGCACGTAATAATCCGTCTTTTTCAACGGTGAATCGAACAAGTTCGCTACCCGGTGTAATGGTGAGTTCTGCCTTGGCTTTCAGGTTTTTTTCGATGGCCTGGTGAGCAATGGAAGCAGAACGGCTGATATCTTCATAAGAAGAGTTGGTACAGGAGCCGATTAAAGCAACTTCCAATTTCTGCGGCCAGTTATTGGCAATCACAGCTTCCGCAAATTTAGAGATCGGCCATGCCAGGTCAGGAGTGAAGGGTCCATTTACATGGGGTTCCAGTTCATTTAGGTTTACCTCAATAACCTGGTCGTAGTATGCTTCCGGGTTGTCATAAACTTCCGCATCCGGTCTTAAATGTTCTTTTATACCGTCTGCCAAAGATGCAATTTCTTCTCTGCCAGTTATCTTCAGGTAGTCAGCCATCTTCTGATCGTAAGCGAAAATGGAACAGGTAGCGCCTACTTCTGCGCCCATGTTACAAATGGTAGCCTTTCCGGTAGCACTGATACTATCTGCACCTTCTCCAAAATATTCCACGATAGCACCGGTACCACCTTTTACAGTAAGTATGCCGGCTACTTTTAAAATAATATCTTTTGCCGCCGTCCAGCCACTTAATTTGCCGGTAAGTTTTATGCCAATCACCTTAGGCATTTTTAATTCCCAGGCCAACCCGGCCATCACGTCTACCGCATCCGCGCCACCTACACCAATAGCAACCATACCCAAACCGCCTGCATTAGGCGTGTGTGAATCAGTACCAATCATCAATCCGCCGGGGAAAGCATAATTTTCAAGCACAACCTGGTGAATGATACCGGCACCGGGTTTCCAAAAACCAATACCATATTTATCTGAAATAGATGCAAGGAAATCGTATACTTCTCTATTAACGTCTTTGGCTGTGGCAAGATCTTCCAGGGCACCCACTTTAGCCTGTATAAGGTGATCGCAATGAACGGTTGAGGGCACGGCTACCGTTGCACGTCCGCAAGTCATAAATTGTAAAAGAGCCATTTGAGCCGTGGCATCCTGCATGGCGACCCTGTCTGGTGCAAAATCAACATAATCTTTTCCTCTTTCGTAAGAATGTTTAGCAGGAGCATATAAATGGGAATAAAGAATCTTTTCAGCCAAGGTGAGCGGTTTACCCGTTAATTGCCTGCCGGTTTCAATTTTTGCAGGCATTTCCTGGTAAACTTTTTTTATGAGATCCATATCAAAAACCATATGTTGTTCGTTTATAAATTAAAGATCACCAAATTTACCTAAAAATGACAGTTCTTTCAAAAAGCAATATCGGTTGTATTATTTATTTTTTTAAATTGCAGGCTGATAATACAGGTTAAATTAGCTGAAATACCCTGGAATGGTTATATTGTAAAAGCAGTAAGTTGTTATTTCAAAAAAATTTAAATTAACTCTGATGAATAGATTCAAACACTTCATAGAATGGCAGGTGTTTGGAGTGTGCTCGTACCTGGGTGATAAAATCGGGATAGCATCTACCACTATCAGAAAACATTTCATTTATATCTCCCTGCTAACTATGGGTTCACCCATCATTTTTTATATTTTTGTAGCTTTCTGGATGAACGTAAAGAATTATATTTTATCCGCTAAAAGAAACCCGCTTCGGAATTTATAAGATTTATTCACAATCAACAACCCTGGCAAAAAAACGGTAGTTTAGGAAGTCTATTCCTTATGAAAACGGTGTTACTGTTGAAACTTAATTGCCACCAACAAAAAAGATTTTACCTAAGGTATAAAAGGATGTATGAAAAACCTCAGAGCCTTTGTTTGGTTTGCAAAGGCTCTTTTAAAACAGGGAGTTCCAGGTTATACTACCGCTTTTCGAATCCTAACCAGTTTTTCCAATAGAGCCTCCAGCAAGTTTAATCGTAACATATTTGCCCCATCGCTTTTAGCAACAGATGGTTCAGGGTGTGTTTCAATAAATAATCCATTGGCGCCCGCTGCTATGGCAGCTTTCGCAATGGTTTCGATCATCTCCGGATTTCCACCGGTAATACCACCAGTCTGATTGGGTTGCTGCAAACTATGCGTGCAATCCATTACCACCGGAACCTGGTGGGCTTGCATAAGGGGAATATTCCGGTAATCTACAATAAGATCCTGGTAGCCAAAACTATTGCCTCGTTCGGTTAATATTATTTTGTCATTACCTTCCTTTCGTATTTTCTCCACCGCAAATTTCATGGCTTCGCCACTGGTAAACTGGCCTTTCTTAACATTGACAATTTTTCCGGTATTGGCTGCTGCCTGCAGCAAGTCTGTCTGGCGACAAAGAAAAGCGGGTATTTGTAAGATGTCTATATATTTAGCGGCCACCGCAGCCTCTTCGTGTGCATGAATATCGGATGTGGTGGGAAGCTGATATTTTTCACCTGCTTTTTTTACCAGTGCAAGGGCCGTTTCGTCTCCAATTCCGGTAAACGAATTCGCACTTGTTCTATTGGCTTTCCGATAAGAAGCTTTAAAGACATAAGGAATACCCAGCTTTCTGCAAAGGGTGGAAACTTTATCGGCAATCTCCATGACAAGTTCATCACTTTCTACCACACAGGGTCCGGCAATAAGAAAAAAGCTATCCGGATCGTATGATTGATTAATGAATAGCTGTTCCAAGAATTTTTCCATAAAGCGAAATTAGTTCAAAGTTTAAAGTTTAAGGTTCAAAGTTTGTTGCACGTTGGTAAGTTCACAGTTTGAAAGTCTGTCTATGCTTTGGGAATATTCGTAATTCGAGATGATTAGTTTGTACTTTTAAATAATGAACTAACAAGCTGTTGAACCAACTTTGAACGGTAAACTTTGAACGTTAACTGAACTACTAATTTATGATTAAAGATAAGATTCTTGTCATCGGTGCAAGCGGACAAATAGGAGTTGAATTAACTTTAGCACTTCGGGGAATCTATGGAAATGCAAACGTAGTGGCATCCGACCTCAGAGAAGAGAATGAATTGCTTAAAGGTACCGGCCCATATGTTAGCCTGGATGTGATGAATAAGGAAATGCTTCATGTTCAGGTGATCCGGCAAAATATCACACAAATATATCTGCTGGCGGCAATCTTATCCGCCACCGGCGAAAAGAACCCGGGCCTCGCATGGAACCTCAACATGCAAAGCTTGCTGAATGTATTGGATATTGCAAAAGAAGAAAAGATTACCAAGGTCTATTGGCCCAGCAGCATTGCTGTGTTCGGACCCACCTCCCCCAAAAAGAATTGTCCGCAGAAAACGATTATTGAACCTATTACCGTTTATGGCATTAGTAAGTATGCCGGCGAATTCTGGTGCGATTATTTTTTTCAACGTTATCATGTAGATGTAAGAAGCATCCGTTATCCCGGACTTATCAGTTATAAGTCGGAACCCGGTGGAGGAACGACCGATTATGCCATTGAAATTTTTTACGAAGCGCTGGAGAATAAGGCATATATATGTTCCCTAAAAGAAGACACTTACCTTCCCATGATGTACATGCCTGATGCTATTCGTGCTACCATTGAATTAATGGAAGCGCCCGCCAACAAAATCTCGGTAAGAACCTCCTACAATATTTCCGCTATGAGCTTTTCTCCAAAAGACATTGCCGCGGAAATAAAAAAACATATTCCCGAATTTAACATCACTTACCATCCAGACTACCGTCAAACCATAGCCGAAAGCTGGCCGCAAAGTATCGACGACAGTATCGCCGGCATAGATTGGGGATGGAAACCGGAGTATGATATAACGAGGATGGTGGATGATATGCTGGACCATATAGGAAAGGTATGAGGTATCAGGAAAACAATTCCTTAGATATGACCCTGAAAATTTGTTGAGATGAGACAAGATGAGAAAAATTCACTTATACCTTAATCTTCAAACGGTTTTCCTCATACCTCATACCTCATACCTGTAAAGTCAGGAGGCGTCTTCCTCCAAACTATCCTTACTATCTCCTCCCAAACTGTAATAATTGTTTTCTTCGTCTTCTTCTCCAATCTCTTCATCGGCATCATCCAGCTCTTCGCCCGGTACATCCAGGTCTGATCCGGTTAAACCCAATGGAAATCCTTTGTTTTGCAGATCCTCATCTTCACCCATATCCATATCACGATCAATAGAACCGAGTGATAGCAGGTCTTCTTTTGTTACATCGGCTTCAGTGCCTGGTGTTATTCCCAGTTCATCGTCGTCGTCTTCGGACACCAGGTTTTCTAAACTTACTTCATTTGTTTTGACGGTACCCGAACCGGCTCCTGCACGGGTAATGTTATCAACATCCAGATCAACTCTTCCGGAACTATTGGAGGGGTTAAGTATATCCTCGTTGGCGGGGTAAACAAGCTCTGCCAGGTGTTCTTCTATATTCTCATTATCAGCGGGCAATTCATTTCTATTCGCTTTATTACCTTTTGGATCTTGCATTATATCGTTTTTAAAATTATTATAAAATTTTATGTCGCGCTATTATTACCTATATTCTTAACCGTATTCGCCCTTTTTCCAGCAGTCCTGTTACTGTTATAATCAATAAGGCATAAGCAAGCGATTTAAAAATTCCGGCGATCCCGGTGCGCATAAATAAAGGCAAACTAATACCAACCATTGTAAACAAAGCATAATGGATATAGGGCAACAGGTAACACGTTAGTGTACTCGTGCCGGCAGGCCGGATTGCAGCATGCCATTCGCGCTTTTTTCGGATATCCACTACATAAGTCAATAATACAAAAAAAAGCATACTAATACCTGTGCAGATAGCCGTCCAAGAAGGAGTAGCACGAATCTTCGAAATACCACCTAATGGACGCAGGGCAAAACCCAGGATCAACATACCTGCTCCAAACAATAACATGGTAAAGGTATACTGTTTCAACTTTTCATGGTGTGCAAATTTACGGTACAATACGGAAGTAATTACACCGGCCATGGTTAAGGATGGCAGGGAACCATCTCCCACGAACCAGATGATTGGCTTGATAGGGTTCAAAATTTTCAACCAACCGGCATTGGCAGCGATATTAAAAAACAGGAAAAATACCAGCGCCGCTGTTAGCCAACCAAATCTTTCTTTTGCAAAAAGGAATACAGTAGATGCTAACAGGTACGACCAACCGATCAATCCTAATATTCCCCACCAGTGAACGGTCATGCCAATAATTTTTCCATTCTGCTCTCCTTTGTAGATAGCGGCTAAAATCAGTAATAACAGAATTCCGGTAGCTTGCAAGATAGTTTTTGTCATCCTTTTAATGGTCTTAGAATAATCCAGCCACACCAGGAAAAATCCAACGGTGATCAATATCTGCCAAACGGGCCTGGTAGATATGCGGAACGATCATAATTTTCCAGGTTTACATGAAACACTCCCATTACGAGCAATGCAAACGAACGGCTACATATATATATCAACGAGCGATAGGTTGTTATTCCCCGCGATAGACGGCTTTGGATGGCGAACGGGACCGACAAACCGACAATAAAAAGAAAAGCCGGGAAAACGCTGTCAGCTAACCCCATACCATCGGCTTCGGCGGCAGTATGCTCCAGCCATTCAGGAATATTTTTCAGCGACCAGAGATCGTTCACAAAAATCATCAACAACATAGTTACCGCTCGAAAAACATCGATGGATGCAAGGCGGGGAGATGTGTTCATAGTTTGAATGTCAAGATTGGGTTGTCGGGTATCGGCTGTCAGCTGTCAGCTGTCAGCTATCGGCTATCAGCTATCAGCTATCGGCTATCGGCTATCGGCTATCAGCTATCGGCTTAACAAGGTAAGGCTTTTACTTTATCTGAGACAGACATATCATGTGCCGTTAGCGCCAACTATTAAATCATGAAGTTTAAAATTTGCAGAACAATTTTATTAGTTAACATTGCCTTAGGGAAATAGCCGATAGCTGATAGCCCATAGCTGATAGCCCATAGCTCCATACATTTCATGATAAATAAAAGCACGGTTTTGTTTTTTTGTATACTCATCTGTATTCCTGCCCGGGCACAATACAGGAAAGATAGTTTTCAACAGCCAAAAATGGGTTCATTGTTTAACCTGGTAATTTATAACCAGGATTCAATTGGGGCAGCACGGGCGGCGGCTCATGTTTACCGCTTAATTGATACCCTTAATGAAATATACAGTGATTACCTTCCTCAAAGTGAATTGAACAGGTTATGCTCTGAATCGGGAAATGGTGAATGGATAAAAGTTTCCGAACCCTTATTTCATATTCTGAAAACTGCCTACTATGCCAGTAAATGGAGTAAAGGAAGTTTTGACGTCACCTCCGGACCACTGGTAAGGTTATGGCGTAGAGCCCGGATGGAAAAAACAATGCCCGATAAAGATAGTCTCTCCGCTGCCAGGAAAAGAGTTGGTTTTCGTTTAATGGAATTGGATACAACTAACAGAACAATCAGGTTAAAAAAGCCAGGCATGCAACTGGACCTTGGTGGTATTGCCAAGGGCGAAACGGCACAAAAAGTATATAACCGTTTACGTGAATTAGGGTTCCCCCATTCATTGCTCGATGCAGGCGGTGATATAGTCACTGGTTCCGTACCACCGGGCATAGCTGGCTGGCACGTAGCGATCAACTTACCCGAATCGGAAGAATTAATGAAGTATCAACTGCTTTTAACGAATAAAGCCGTTACTACTTCGGGCGATTTGTATCAATACATGGAGTTTAAGGGTAAAAGATATTCTCATATTATAAACCCGCTCAGTGGGTACGCCATAACCAATTCGCGCAATGTTACGGTAATTTCAGGCCATGGCATTGAAGCAGACTGGCTAACCAAGGCGTGCAGCATATTGCCTGTTCGGGAAGCCCTGCTCCTAATAAAAAAATTTCCCGGAACTGAAGTGCAGATAGCCGTGTTAAAATCTGGTAAACCCATATATTACCGATCTGCGGGTTTTAGATCTTATTTAATGGAATAACCAGAGAATGCCAGTTTGTTTCCGGATTTCTTCTCAAGTTGAATCTATCATTAGTAACCGCATTTTTTTAGAAAGCGGGAAAATAATGAAGAAAAATGACTGTTTTAAGGCGATAATAAAGTAAATTGGCGTTCTTTTCAACTAATTGGATTTATCCAGACTTGCAAATAACAAGATTATATATTTTTGGTATGAATGCTACCCAGTTTGTGCGTTTATTGCTTGCAGGTTCGATGGTCTTTTTTACGGCACTTCAGGCAGATGCACAAAAGATTGAAACTCACTCTTCTTTCGAGCAGGTTGTACCTGGCACCACCATCAAATTTAAAATGATACCCCTAAAAAGTGGGTCTTTCACATTGACGAATAAACTTCCTGCTGGTTCTACAAAAATGGAACAAAAACAAGTATCAGTTTCCTCCTTTTCTATAGGGGCTTATGAAGTGACGTTTGATGAGTACGATGCTTTTTTTAAAGACGAGTCGTACAGCCGCAACCAGACAACAGATGCTGTTACCAGGCCAAGTCCGCCATATATTGATCTGACATTAGGTATGGGTAAAGAGGGTGGTTACCCGGCTAATAGCATGTCGCAGTACGGAGCACTCATGTACTGCCGCTGGTTGTACAAAAAAACAGGAGCCTTTTACAGGCTGGCAACGGAAGCCGAATGGGAATATGCCTGCAGGGCAGGTAGTAAAGACTCTTATCCTTTTGGAAATGATACGTCATTACTGGCTAAATATGCCTGGTACAAGAGTAACAGTGAAGATAAGTATCACAAAATAGGATTAAAGGAACCCAACGCCTGGGGTATTTATGATATGCTGGGTAATATTGCGGAATGGACGCTGGATCAATTTGATGAGAACTATTTTTCAACGATAGGCGTCTCGCCGAAGGATCCATTAATATCACCAACTGCCCGCCATCCACGGACAGTGAAGGGCGGAAATTACCAGGATATGCCTGCCGATATGCAAAATTCCAGTCGACTGAAATCGAATCTCGACTGGAACCGCCGCGACCCGCAGATTCCCAGGAGCAGGTGGTGGAATGCAGACGCGCCTTTTATTGGTTTCAGGATTGTAAAACCAGATAAAAAACCATCTGCCGTAGAAATTGAAAAATTCTTTGCTGATTACCTGGAAAAGTTTTGATGATGTGTGCCGCTGGAAAGAAAATAATGGAAGGATGAATTTTAAGAATAAGAAACATTTTAGCAGTCATATAAAAAAAGCGCAATGAACGACAATAACAAAAATGCACAATCCAGGAGAGAGTTTGTAAAACAGTCTTCCCTGGTGGCAGGTGGTATAATGGCTTTGCCCATTATGTCACAGGCTAATTATTTTTCGGGGTCAGATGATGTGATTAAAATCGCCATGATTGGCTGTGGAGGCCGCGGTACGGGCGCCGCAACGCAGGCATTAAGTACCAGGCAAAATGTACAACTTGTTGCTATGGCCGATGCTTTTCGTGACAGGCTGGACAGTGCTTACAAAAATATAGGGGAAGCCCTGAAAGAAGGCGGCCTCGACAAGCGCCTCCAGGTTAAGGAAGAAAATAAATTTGTTGGTTTTGATGCCTATAAAAAAGCCATCGCATTGGCTGATGTAGTTATCCTGGCAACCCCTCCCGGTTTTCGCCCTATCCATTTCGAAGAGGCGATCAGGCAAAACAAGCATGTTTTCATGGAAAAACCCGTAGCCACAGATCCTGCAGGTATTCAGAAAGTGTTACAGATTGCCGAGGAAGCTAAGAAGAAAAAGCTGAACGTGGTGGTTGGATTGCAACGCCGTTACCAAACTTCTTACCGCGAAATAATGAAGAGGCTACAGGATGGTATGATAGGTGAAATTACCTCAGCCCAGGCATGGTGGAACAATGATGGTGTTTGGGTAAACCCAAAGAAGCCGGGCCAGACAGAAATGGAATACCAGATGCGCAATTGGTATTATTTTGTGTGGTTGTGTGGTGATCATATCACAGAACAACATATTCATAACCTTGATGTAATCAACTGGGCCCTTGATAGCTACCCAACTATGGCACAAGGCATGGGCGGGCGAGAAGTTAGAAAGGGTAAAGAATACGGAGAAATTTTCGACCACCACTACGTGGAGTTTCAATATGGCAACGGGGCTATTTTGAATAGCCAGTGCCGCCATCAAAAAAATACGTTGGCAAAAGTGGATGAATACGTGGCAGGAACAAAAGGAAAAATATATTTTGATGCTGCCCGTATTACAGATCTGAAAGGTAAAGTGATTTACCAATTTGATAAGAAAACGGAGAACCAGCCTTACCAGAATGAACATGATGAACTTTTTGCAGCAGTTGCAAAGGGAGAATTTAAATTCTGGGATGCAGAGCGTGGCGCCAAGAGCACGATGACGTCTATCCTGGGTCGTATGGCAACTTATTCCGGTCAGCGTATGGATTGGGACAAAGCCATCAATTCCGGAATAGACCTTCATCCAAAGGTTTATGCGTTTGACGCTCCACCTCCTGTACTGCCGAATAGTGATGGCTGGTATGCTGTGGCGGTGCCAGGTGTTACTAAATTCGACTTGGCTGCGAAGTAGGTTATTGTCTGAATCAGAATTTACAGGATTAAATTAGAGAATTTACATGTAGATTTATTTTTAAAAGGCAACCGGTTTTAACCGGTTGCCTTTTTTGCTTTTAACGTCAAAAGCGATGTCTAAACCTGGTCAGGGTGATTGTGCTATTTTCCCCTCCTTTTTTCAAGGAGGGGAAGATAGAGAAATCACGCTAACTGGATTTTGTCAAAACTTATCTTTACCCGTTCTTCACTTGTATAATCTCCGCGGCAATACTAATGGCAACCTCTTCCGGTGTCTGGCTTTTAATAGGGATACCAACGGGGGCGTATATGCGCTTTAGCAGGGCTTCATTAAATCCTTCTTTCTTAAAATCTTCGAGCATTTTTGCTGTTTTTGCTTTGCTGCCCAACAGGCCAAGGTACCTGAAATTTTTATCGATCAATGCCCGCAGGGCCACTGCATCTGTGCGGTAACCAAAACTCATGATTACGATATAATGGTTAGCGCTGGAATGAATGCGACCTGACAATTCCTGGTAATCATCCAGTATTTCTTTTTCATGCACAAAATTATTTTGCACCATTGTATTTAATTGCTTTCTGTTTTCAAAGAGGTGGATGTAAAAGTCCATCTGCTGCATTATACGCGACAGGGCCAGGGCGCAATGGCCACCACCGATAATAAAAAGATGATTTTTATAACCAATAATTTCCCTGTATAACCAATCGCTGGATGTGGTTAAAGCGAAACGGATACTTACATCATCGAATGAACCCTGCTGAAAATTAATTCCATCAGGTGAAAGTTGAAGGAGCCCGTTTTTATTTTTTTCCAACGAAGAAATGATTGTTTGAACTGCGACGGCATCGTGCTGTTGAACGGTGTACAATAAGATGGTTTGTTCTCCGGAACATATCATACCGCTTTGATGGGCGGCCGCTGTTTTATTATGGATCTGTTTATGAATAGATATTTCTGCAGGCTGTTCTGCCAGCCTGGCTTTAGCCATCTCCACAAATTTATGTTCCATGATGCCACCGCCTAAAGAGCCGTTCATTTCACCTGCCAGGTTTACGGTCATGCTGAACCCCTGTCTTCCAGGACTGCTGCCAGAACTTTCCACTACATACAAAAGCATCACAGGAATTTCCTGTATCAAACT